>NZ_JAVREM010000083.1:0-24642 GCF_031845425.1 Streptomyces millisiae | reverse complement strand
TACGGCACCTCGCTGCGTTACCGAATCGCGCGAATACGGCCAAGTATGAGCTGCGATCCGGCGCCTTGCGATGCACCGCATCTGACGCCGCGGGCTGATCCTCGAAGATCGCCCGGACAGGACCTAGTGGGTCCCTGGCGCGGACGCGGCGAGCCCGCCGCGATGCCGCAGGTGGTCACGCGGTGACCCGGCCAACGCCCGGCCCGGCGGCCGCGGCGTAGCCGCCGGGGTCGCCGTCCGGTGGGTGCGCGCGTCGGCCCGGCCCGGCTAGGGGCGGGCGGCTGTCGCCGTGTGGATCGCCTCGCTGAGTGTCGCGGCCTGGCTCGTGAAGCCGGTGACGCGCAGCCGTCGGCCGTCCCGCAGTCGGATGCGGCAGTCGACGTCGCGGCCGGTGTGGCGGGCGAAGAGCAGGCCGGCGCGGCCGGTGTCGCGCACCCGTGCGATGTCGGACCACGGCACCACCGTGGTCGTCGAGCCGCGCCGGTGCACCAGGCCGCCCTCGTGCAGCACGAACACCTCGCCGTCGCGCGCCCGGCGGGCGCCGTCCGCGCCGATCCGGGCCAGCAGCAGCCCGGCGAGGCCGATGCCGAGCGGCAGCCCCACCACGAAGTTGCTCCGCGAGCCGCCGTCCCCGCTGAAGCCGAGGACCAGCAGCGGCACGCCGACCACCACGCCGAGCAGGCCCACGGCCAGCGCGGCCCTCGTGAACCCGCGGTTCGGCGGCCCCACCACCGGATGTTCGGCCACCAGCCGGCCCAGCCGGACCGACTCCCCCGACCCGTCCGTCATCTCAACCCCCGACTCTCGTCGTGTCCCTGCCGGAGAGTCTGCCCTACATCGAACGGTGTACCGGCTTTTCGTCATCGACGACGACGGTTCGCGTGCGGCGAGTGCCCGAGGCTGAGGAGTCCCCGAGCGATCCGGAGCCCTCATGTCAGCCCCCGCACTAGCCCTCGTCCGCGTCCTCGGCGTGGCCGCCGCCGGCGGCCTCGTCATGGCCGTGGCGCTCGGCGCCGGCACCGAGCTGGGCGCCGCGCTCGCCGACGCCGCCGGGTTCGACGGCGGGCTGCCGGCGCGGCTGGTGCCGGCCGTGCTGGTCAGCGCCCTGGCCGTGCCGCCCGTGCGGTGGGCGGCACGCCGTGCCGGCCGGCGGGCCGCCTGGCTCGGGCTCGGCGGCGACGGCGCCGCCTGGGCGCGGTCGTTCCTCGTCGGCGTCGCCGTGACGGGGGCGGCCGCCGCGCTCGTGCTCGGCGCCGGCACGGCGGCCGGGATGCTCAGCTGGTCGCGGCCCGAGCCGGCCGTGCTCGTCGGCTTTCTCGCGAGCAACGCGCTGGTCGCGATGCTGTTGGAGGCGCTGCCCGAGGAGTTGACGCTGCGCGGCCACGCCTGGGCCACGCTGCGCGGGCGGCTCGGCGGGCGGGCCGCCGCGCTCGGCACCGTCGCGATCTTCCTGCTGGTGCCGGGCGCTTCCACGGTGGTCGGGGCCCTCACCGCCCGGCTGGTCGGGCGGGACCCGGACCCGGTCGGGCTGGCGCCCGGCGGCCAACGCCCCGTGGACTACCTGGTGTTGCTGACCTTCTTCGGCCTGGCGCTGGTCGCCGCCAGGACGGCCGGCACCCCCGCGCCGCTGTGGACGGCGATCGGCACCCACCTCACGTTCCTCACCGTCAACCGGATCGCCCTGGAGGGCGAGGACCGGCGCGCCGGCTGGTTCGCCGTCGAGGAGTCCCCGGACGCGGTGCTCCTCGTCCCGGCCTATCTGCTCGTCGCCACGGCCGTGTTCGCCGCCCTGCGGCGGCGGCACACGCGCCGCCGCCGCGGGGTCGCGCGGCTCACCGCAGGGTGAGCCGGTAGCGGAACGGCGTCCGGCCGGTGATCAGTACGCGGGGGCCGGTCGGGGTGAGGTTGCCGCCGAGCCAGGTGTAGCGCTCGCCGGGGTCGACCACCGGCGGCTGGCCGGGGCCTGAACCGTTGCCCGGGCCGAAGGTGATGCGGTCGTCGCCCACCGTGTAGCTCGCCTCGCCCGACACCAACTGGTGGGTGTCCGCCTGTCCCTGGACCGCCGTGAGGCCGGATCCCGAGAGTTCGCCGCCGGGCCGGAACGCCAGCTCGATGGCCAGCGGCACCTCCGACTCGTCCACCTGGAACGACACGTCGAGGCCGTCGCCCGACTCCCGCACCACCACCTCGGTGCGCAGCGTCAGATAGGTCTTGGGGCGGTGCGGGAAGTCCATCGCCGACCAGAAGCGCGGGTCGTCGGTGAGCGCGTAGTCGCCGTCCTCGCGACGGTGTTGGGGCGGCAGCGGCAGGTGGTAGGCGGCGCGCACCCGGGAGTGCAGCCGCCAGCCGCCGCCCGAGGCCCGCTCCAGGCCCTCGCTGCGGAAGTGGCCCAGCGAGAAGAACTGCGGGGCGAGCCGCACCGAGTCCAGGATGGCCGCGCCCCTGCGGAAGGCGAGGAAGGTGGGGTTGGTGGAGAGCCCGGAGGCGAACGTGGGGATCTCGGCGAAGTCGGTGCCGCCGAAGAGCGTGAAGGTGCGGGTGCCGCGCCGGGACCTGAACAGCGCGGTGTCGGTGTCGTGGTGCTCGTAGCGGGTGGGCGGCAGCCCGGACCCCGGCAGCCGCCCGGCGAGTTCGCGGTGGTGCAGGACGCGGGCCAGGGCGTCGCCCGTCGGGTCCTCGCCGCCCGGGAGTTCGACGATGCGGCGCTCGATGTCCCGTGCCACGGCCGCGAGTTCGGGGTCGCGGTCGTGGATGGCCAGCTCGCGGTAGAGCAGCCAGTAGTCGACGATCGACCGCTGCCTGGTCTGGTCCTGGCGCCGCGAGTGGACCGTGACCACCTCGCCGTTGGGCTCCAGCAGGAAGCGGGTGACGCGCAGGTTGCGGCGCACGTTCTCGTAGAGCTCGGGACGGTCGGCCAGCCGCGCCACGGTCAGCAGCGAGTAGCCGGTGACCACGGAGGCGTAGGTGGCGCTGCGCTCGCTGTACTGGCCGCCCGGGTACTGGTCGATGCCCTCGGCCAGCCACTGGTCGATCCGGCGGGGGTAACGGCGGTCCGGGAAGAGGGCGTTGACCTGGGCCAGCACCCCGCAGATCTTCCACCGGTGGTTGGGGGTGTGCACGCCGCCCTCGGCCATCGCGGGCCCGGCGGCGCGTACGATCCGGCCCACGGTCTCCCGCACGCCGGCGGTGCGCGCGTCGTCGTCCTCGCCCAACAGGCTGAGCACGATGCACAGGTCGCCGATGGAGAACGCGGTGTCGGGCGGCGAGTGCAGGTTGCCCTGGTCGAACAGGCCGTCGTCGTGCTGGTAGTCGGCGAGCGCCTCGGCCATCTCGGCCATCGGGGCGACCAGCGTCTCGTCGTGGTGGTGGGCGGAGCGCTCCCAGACCCAGGCGGCGGCGAGCCGGCGGATGGCCCGGGCCGTGCCGCGCGCGTTGATGGTGACCAGGTTGGCCCGGTAGCTCGCCAGGACGTCCGGCACCAGGCGGTCGCCCTCGGCGGTGATCAGGTCGAGGAACGCGCCGTCCTCGGGGGCGCGTTGCTCCCCGGCGGCACCGGTGCCGGCGGCGGCCGGCGCGGCGGCGAACGCCGGCCCGACCCCCGAGACGGCTCCCACGGCCGCCGTACCCACGGCCGTACCCATGACGAAACGCCGGCGATCCATGCTCATGGCCGGTCCACCACCCTTGCTGGAGTCCCACGAAAACGGCGCTGGAAAGCGCTTGCGGCACTCTAGGTTTCGTCCTTATGACAGGACAAGAGTCGTGCAGGGGGAGAAACACGGCCCCGGCCGAGGGCGGCTACGCGGCCTCGGCCGGCGCGGTGGTCACGCCGTGCGTGGCCAGCTCGCCGAGCAGCCCGGCTCGCCGGTCGGCCGCCTCGCCCGGGTCGGGGAAGTCGGCGCTCGCCATCCCGAGGCGGTCCACCAGCTTCTCCACGACTGCGTTCTCGGCGGTGGGACGGCCCGGCAGCAGCGGCAGTTCGTACTCGTGCTGCCAGGTCCGCTGCATGGCGTGGTCGTTCCGCCACCGCACCGCGCGCAGCGTCTCCACCTGGAGCCGCCGGGCGGTGGCGCTGTCCATGCCGGTGTGCGACCACTCCCGCGCGTCGCCGTCCGGGTCGAGGACGCGGAGGTCGAACCGTTCGGCGTCCTGCCACACCGGCATCGTCTCGTCGTTGAGCATGAAGACGTAGAGCGCGAAGTGGCCCCGGTACTCGTTCACCAGGAAGTCCCGGGTGTCCTGGAAGAGTTCGGGGGTCTCGCCCGGGTAGCCGACGATGAACGAGATCCAGTGGTGGATCGAGCTCCCCGAGAGCAGTTCGAACGCCGTCCGGTTCGCCTGCGCCTTCACCTGTTTGCGCATGTGGCCGAGGGTGGTGTCGTTCATCGACTCGAAGCCGATGGCCAGCGCCCGGCAGTGGGCCTCCTCCAGGGCGTCCACGATCGCCCGGTCCTTCAGGGAGTTGGCGCGGGTATACGCCTCCCACGCCACCCTGGTGTCGGCCAGCAGCGGCAGCAGGACGCGCAGCCGGGTGGGCGGCACGGTGAACGTGGAGTCCAGCGCCTTGACGTACTGCGCGCCGTGCTCGTCGCGGTAGCGCGCGAAGTCGCCGGCGATCTTCTCCGCCGACTTGTAGCGCCACGTGGGCGAAGCGGCCGGGAAGGAGCAGTACGTGCAGCTGAACGGGCAGCCGCGCATCGACTCGTAGGGGATCACCGGGTACCGGCCGGCCGGGGCGGGGGAGGGCAGCGCCTCCAGGTCGGCGTACCGCACCTCGGTCAGCCTGATCCGCCCGGTGTCGGCGTCCCGCCACACCAGGTTGGGGATGTCGGCGGGGGAGCGGCCGTGGCGCAGCGCGTCGAGCAGCCGGGGCAGCGCCACCTCGGCGTCGCCGCGCACCACGAAGCGGACGAACGGGTGGGCGGCGAGGATCTGTTGGAACTTGAGGTTGCTGTACTGGCCGCCGAGGACGAGCGTCGCCTCCGGGTAGCGGTCCTCGACCCAGCCGATCGCCCTGGCCATGGTGGCCAGGTCCCAGATGAAGGTGGTGGACAGCAGCACCACGTCGAAGGAGCCCGCCGGGTCCGGGCGTCGGCCGTCCCAGATGGCCTCGGTCGGGTGGTGCTCGTGGTCGACGCCGGCGGCCTGGAGGATGGCGCTGACGGTGAAGGTGGTGAGGTGCGGGGCGGTGGCCGACTCGTCGTCGCGCTCGGTGTGTTGGAGCCGGACGGAGGGGACGGCGCGGATCCGGTCGGCGGCCTTCCGGCGGCGCAGCAGCGCCAGTTCGCGGCCGTCGACGCGGGCGCGCAGCGCGGCCAGGTCGAACGGGCCGCGCCGTCCTTCGGCCGGGGAGAGGAGTTCCTCGAAGGAGGAGCCCGCGATCAGCGAGGTGTTGGGGAACTCGGGGCCGAGGCCCGAGACGAGCAGTACGTTCACGGACGCGCCCCTCGCTGCGGTGTGGTGGACGGGGCGTGGCGCAGGAAACGCCGTATGGTGTCGGCGGGTTGGTGCTCGTCGTCCGGGTCGGGGCCCAGGGTGAGCAGCCGGTGCGGCACGTGGAGGAGCGTGCGCGCGACGTGGTGCGCCGAGGCGCCCGGCAGGCAGGGGTCGACGAGCACGACGTCGGGGTGGTCGGCGGCGAGCACGGCGGTGCGCAGGGTGATCTCGTCGAAGGGGCGGACGGTCGCGGCGTGCAGCGCGGTGACGTCGAGGCCGGCGGTCGCGCGCAGCACCGGGTCGAGGGCCGGGCCGACCGCCAGCACCACGCCGCGCCGGCCGCGCCGCGCCACGTGGAAGCCGCCGACGGGGTGCGGGTGGGTGTTGGGGCTTCCGGTCAGGCCCAGGTAGGCGGGGTGGTCGGCGCGCAGCGCGGCCGCCAGCAGCTCGCGGGCCTCCTCCGGGTGCCCGGGGAGGTGGATCGTCCAGCCGCCGAGCGCGTCGAGCAGCGCGACGTCCTCGGGCGCGGCGGGCGCCACCAGCACGGCGGCCGTCGGCCCCGGGCGGCCGAGCGGGGCCGACCGCCCGGGGGGCCACCAGCCGAGGGGGGACCGTGTCGCGTACACGATGGGCCGCAGCCCGGCGACCGCCAGGCCGTGGGCGACGCAGAGCGGTGACCGCCCTCGCGCGCCGGCGGCCACGACACGCTCCGGGTGGCGGGCGGCCGCGGCGGCGAGCGGGGGCGGCGTGTGGTCCGCCGACACGAGGACGGTGCCCGGGTGGTCGTCGAGCGCCCGGGCCGCGGCCTCGGCGCAGGCGAGCGCCATGCCCGCGAGACCGGGCCCTGGCTCCTCGAACTCCCCTGTCGTCGCGGTTGGTTGATCGACGGTGGTGGTCATCGTGTGCCCTCCTCCGCGTTCCTCGGCCGGTCGGGTCGACCGGCCCTCCGGGACGCTAGTCCGCCGCTTCGCGGTCGCGACGCCGGCCGGCGCGGGATGGCGCCGGTTCACCAGAAACCGTGCGCTGGATCGCAAGAACCGACCACCGCTCCTCTGCCACGATCTGCTCGTTCGTGAGCGTTTCTGTTCGCTCGCGGGGGAGGAGTCGCCGTGCACGAGACCACCGACACCGACGACGGCCCGTTGACCGTCCACCTGATCGCCGGACCCACCGGAGTCGGCAAGAGCGCCGCCGCCTCCGCGCTCGCCCGGCGTGCGGGCGCGCCCGTGGTGGTGGCCGACCGCATCCAGTGCTTCACCGACCTGGCCACCACCAGCGCCCGCGCCGGCGCCGACGAGCCCGGCGTGCGGCGCGCGTGGCTCGGTGACCGCACCGTGGCCGACGGCGACCTCCCGGCCGCCGAGGCCGCCGCCACCCTGGTCGACACGGTGCGGCGGGTCGCGCGGCCCGGCCGCCCGGTGGTGGTGGAGGGCGGTTCGATCTCGCTCCTCGTCCACCTCGCCGAGCACCAACTGCCCGAGCTGCCCTGGCGGCTGACCGTGACGACCCTGACCAGGCCGGCGGCCCCCGGCCGTTACCTGGCGGCGCTGACCGCCCGCGCCCACGGCATGCTGCGCCCCGAGCCGCCGTACCCCGGCCTGCTCGACGAACTCGCCGCCCTGTGGCGGGAGCCGGCGCACCGCTGGTTCGCGGCCTCGGTCAACGGCCTGGAGGCCGCGCTCGAATGGTGCGCCAAGTACGGACTCGATCCCGCCGACCCGGCCACCGGCCGGCTCGACGAGCATCCGCCGCGCGTCGTGGACGAGTTGGCCGCCCTGATCGGCGAGCGCCACGCCGAGCACGGCGCCGACCAGGAACGGGCCTTCGCCGAACTGTTCGCCTCCCACGCCGGCGAGGCGCTGACCGGGCACGCCGCTTGACGGCCCCGCCCGCCCGGCTGCGCGCCGTCACCGTCTTCTGCGGCGCGTCGCCCGGCTGCGGTGACGGCTACGCCCGCGCCGCCGAGCAACTCGGCCTGGCCATCGCCGAGTCCGGTCTCGACCTGGTCTACGGCGGGGCGGCCGTCGGCCTGATGGGCACCGTCGCCGACGCCGCGCTCCACGCCGGCGGCACCGTCACCGGGGTGATCCCGCGCGCCATGCTGCCGTACGAGATCGCCCACGCAGGACTGACCGACCTCCATGTCGTCCCCGACATGCACGCCCGCAAGGCGCTGATGGCCCAGCTCGGCGACGCCTTCGTCACCCTGCCCGGCGGCCTCGGCACCGCCGAGGAGTTCTTCGAGGCCCTGACCTGGTCCCAACTCCGGCTGCACGACAAGCCGTGCGTCCTGCTGGACGTCGACGGCTTCTACCGGCCGCTGCGGGCCTTCCTCGACCACGCCGTCCTGGAGGGCTTCGTCGCCCCACGCGACGTCGCGCGGCTCATCGTCTGCCAGCATGCCGACGAGGTCGTCCCGGCCCTGCGCCGCGCCGTCGCATCCACCGGCCGCTGACCCCGGCCGCCCACCGGCGGGAGGCCGCCGCCGATCCGCCGATCCGGCAGGAATCTTTGCTCGTCATTAATGGGCTCTTGAATCTCTTCCGCAGCATAATCAACACGTTTGACCGGCGGTCATCGCCAACTCGGCAAGGTGCGCGGGGGAATTCTGCGCCTTAAGGAGCGAGCATGGGTCACACGCGGATTATTGCACCGGGCAAGAGTCCTTTCACCTTTTTCCAGGGGGACGACGCCGACGAGTGGACCCTGACCCTGCGGGACACCTTCGGACCCATGTGGTTCCGGCCGCTCGGCACCGAAAGAGGCTCCTTCTCACTCCGGCGCGTCGACGGCGGCTACCTGGCCGACGTGCGGACGGCCCCCGCCGAGCTCGGCCCCGACCGGCGACACGCCGACGGGCACGGGCGCCACGGGTGGAAGCTGCAGTACGTCATCCAGGGCGACGTCGGCATCGAACAGAACGGCCGGGCCGTCCAGCTCCGGCCCGGCGAGATGGGTCTCTACGACACGGACCGCGCCTACCGCCTGCACGTCACGGGCCGCGGGCGCGTCATCGTCGTGCGGATCCCCAAGTCCGCGCTGCCGCTCCCACCGGACGTCGCCGCCCTGCTCGCCCCCCGCAGGCTCGACCCGGCCCCCGGCGTGACCAGCGCCCTGGCCGGCCTGCTCCGCTCCCTCGCCATCGACCTCACGGTCTTCGGCGAGGAGTCGCTGGCGAGCGTCAACTGGGCCGTGATCGGGCTGCTCTCCGCGGTCGTGCGCGAAGCGCTCGACGAGGCGGCCGGGTTATCGGTCGTCCGCCGCAACGCGGAGACGGTCGCCGCGGTCCGGCAGTTCATCCTCCGCAATATCGCCAACCCCGCCCTCGATCCCACGCTGATCGCACAGACCTTCCATATCTCGGTCCGCCAACTCCACCGCCTATTCGAGGAACAGGAGGGAACCGTCAGTCAGGAGATCCGCGCCCAACGAATCCAACGCTGCGCCGAGGACCTACGAAATCCCGGCCGCTGCCACGAGAAGGTCAGCGACATCGCCGCCCGCTGGGGAATCCCGGACCCGTCCAAGTTCTCCCGCCAGTTCCGCGACGCGTACGGTGTCTCCCCACGCTCCTACCGCGCCGACGCGACGCGCGCCTGACGCCGACCGCGCCTTCGCGCGGCGCGGCCGGTGCGCGCCTGGCTGGCGGATGACGCGGAGGCCGGCCGCGCGCTCGCACATCTGAACGCGGGTGAGTCCTGCCTTCTGATTCATTGCCGACGGTGTGACGCGCTACGTCCTGTCGGCCGCGCCGATGTCGTCATAAGGCGGATATCGGCGGGGATTCGAATGATCTGAGACGGCTTGGGGGATGGCCAGGTCAGGTCCAGTGCGCCTCCACCGACAAGGCAGAGAGGCAGAGAGGGGAAAACATGCCTGTTCCGCTGCTCCGACAGGAAGGGGCGGCTGACTCCGACCTGTACCGGCCGGAGTCCCGGTTTCCGTTGGAGCCTGACACCGCCGTGGCCGTGCCGGACCTGAACTCCCCCGGTGGGCCCGCGCCGTTCGCCTTCAGGTTCCTGACACCGGTGACCAGCACCGGTGGAGTCCTGCCCGCCGACATCCGGTACGACGAGGCGACGCAGACCGGCACCTACGACGACCTTCCACCCGGGGTCTTCATGACGAAGAACCCGCCCATGACGTACTTCACGACCGAGGCGACCGATACGACGCCGGAGCAGACGGACGCCAGGGACGACCCCGGTCCGAGTGACGACTGATGCCGGACGCCGGGACCGTGCTCGTGCTGGCCAGCCGCTTCGATCCCACGGCGGACCTGGCGGTGGAGGAGTTGAACCGGCGCGCGGTGCCGGTCTTCCGGGCCGACGTGGCGCACTTCCCGGTGAGGCTGACCCTGGCCGCCCGTCTCACCGGTGATGGTTGGCGTGGCACCCTCACGAGTGAGCACCGCACGTTGTGCTTGGAGGCGGTCCGCTCCGTCTACTACCGTCGTCCACAACGTCCGCAGATGGGGCACGGCATGTCGCCGGAGGCACGGAAGGTGGCTGAGCGGGAGGCCCGCCTGGGCTTCGGTGGCCTGTTGGCCGCGCTCCCCTGCCCGTGGCTGTCTCCGCCGGGAAAGGCCGCTGACGCCGAGCAGAAGCCCCTGCAACTCCGGGTCGCGCTCGACTCCGGGCTCGACGTGCCGCACACCCTGATCACGAACGACCCCGAGGCGGCCGGGGAGTTCGCCGACAGTGTCAGAGGCCGGCTGGTGTACAAGCCGTTCCATCCCGTCCGTGGCCACGTCGACGGGCGTACGGCCGCGGTCTACACGAGCCTGGTCGATCCCACGGACCTCCCCCACCCCGACATCGCGACGACGGCACACCTCTTCCAGGAGTGGGTTCCGAAGGCGTTCGAGGTCCGGCTGACCGCGGTGGGAGAACGGGTCTTCGCAGCGGAGATCCACGCGGGCTCGGACAGGGGCCGGATCGACTGGCGCAGCGACTACGGCAGCCACACGTATCGGGTCTGTGATCCGCCGGCCGCCGTGGTGACAGGGGTGCGCCGGATGCTCGAAAGGCTGGGCCTGCCCTATGGCGCGTTCGACTTCGTCGTGACGCCGGAGGGGAAGTGGGTCTTCCTCGAGGTCAACCCGTCCGGCCAGTACGGGTTCGTCGAGGTGGCGACAGGTCTGCCGATCACGTCCGCGATCGTCGACTACCTGGAAGGGGCGTCATGACGACCTCGGCGGAGGAGAGTCGGCGCTTCTTCGAGGCGCGCATCCGGCTGGCGCGGCAGTTGGAGCGCAGCGGCGTCGTTCTCTCGGGCAGCCTGATCGAGGCGTTCCTGAACGTTCCGCGCCACACCTTCGTTCCGGCCTTCTTCCGCAGGGACGGGGAGACATTCCGTCCGTGGCGGCCCACGGACGACGATCGTGACGCCTGGACCGCGGCCGTCTACGGGGACGACTCGCTCATCACCGAGTTGGACGGCGTACATGTCGAGGACGCCGAGGCACGGGAGATGACGGGCGTTCCCACGTCTTCGTCAACCGCCCCGAGCCTGATGGCGGACATGCTGGACGCCCTGGACGTGAGCAAGGGGTCCCGGGTGCTAGAGGTCGGCACGGGGAGCGGCTACAACGCGGCGCTGTTGTGCTGGTTGGCGGGGGCCGAGAACGTCACGACCGTGGACGACTCGGATCGACTCGCGTCCCTCGCCCGGAGGCGGCTCGCGAGTCTGGGGCTCCAGCCGCGGGTACTGGCGGCGGACGGAGCGGAAGGCGCGCCCGAGCGTGCTCCGTTCGATCGGATCATCGCCACGTGTTCGGTGCGGCGGATTCCCGCGTCCTGGTTCGAGCAGTGCGCGCCGAACGGAATCCTGGTCGTGCCGATCAAGGGCACGTTGGCCGGCGGCATGATCGCGCGCCTGACCAAGCTCCCGGACGGCTCGGCGGCGGGAAACATCATGCACACCCCGGCCGCGTTCATGCCGCTGTCGTCCGGTCCGCGACCCGGCGTCGAGATTCCCCCCGGTGAGAACGGCGTGCGCCGTGACTCCGGACTGTCCGGCGGCGTTCTGGACAACTGGACGTTCTCCTTCTTCGCGCAACTCCACATGAGCGCCAGTACGGTTCGAACGTACGAGAGCGTGGCCGGGACACATCTGACGACTCTTTTCGACGCCGCGGACGGTTCGGTCGCCCGGGTCGAGGATCGTCGACCGGGCCCCGGGGCGACGGTCGTCACCTCCGGGCCGCGTGACCTGTGGGCGGAGATCGAGAACGCCCACGGCGAGTGGCTGAGGTTGAACCGGCCGCGCCGCGAGTGGTTCACCATCACCGCCACCCCCGGGAAACAGGTCATCGGCTTTCGCGCGCCCGATGGTCAGGTCTTCCAGTGGACCCTGTGACCCCGCCTGGGGAGCACCGGGAGTTGCTTGGTCTCTCCAAGCGTCGGCTGGTGATGGACCGGCGGGGGTCCACCGGGTGGCGGGTGACGGGCGAGGCGGTACCGACGCCTGCGTCGGACGCCGGGCTCGGCGCATGGTCACGGTGCGTGAGCGGAGTCGCCGCCGGCGAGACGCTGTGGACACTGCTGGCCGCTGGTTCACGTTCACCACCGGTCGCCGGCCCGTCGTGGTAGTCGAAGGCGGCGTCGTAGCCCACCTCGCGCGTGAGGTGGGCGACCTTCGCCGCCGAGCCGGCGCTGCCGACGAGCCGTCCCACGCCCAGCAGCCGAGCGAACCGGGCGGCCGCCGTGCGTGCCCTGGTCCGCGAGCTGCGGGCCACCGTCCCGCCGGGCCGCGAGGCCGCCGGGCGGCGGGAGCGCGCCGGATCGGCCGCCTGAACCCGGTGTCGCCGGCCCCGGCGCGGGCACTCGGGCGCGGAGAGGTGGTCCCGGCACGAGGAGACGGCAAGTGGAGGACGCCGAGGCGGCGGGCACGTCAGGCGGGCGGTCCGCGGGCGAGGCCCCGGGCGGGTTCACGCTGGATCTGGACGCCCTGGGCACCGGCGCCCACCTGCTGGACGGCGAGGGCCGCATCGTGGCCGTCAACAGCTGGGCGGAGCGCCTGCTGGCCCGACCCGCGGCGGAACTGGTCGGGCAGGACGCGCACGACCTGCTGCACCGCGACCGCCAGGGCGGGACGCTGCCGCGCACCCAGTGCAGGTTGCGCAAGGCCATCCTCGCCGGGAGAACGGAGCAGACGACCGGGGAGTGGGTCGAACGCGGCGACGGTTCCCTGCTGCGGGTCTCCTGGCTGGCCACCCTGTGCGAGCTGGGCGACGCCCGACAGGCCACGCTGGTGCTCTACCACCCCGAGAGCGCTGGTCAGCCCGCCTCCCGGCTGTGGGGTGCCGGGGCGCCGATCACGGAGCTGGAACGGCTGGCGTTGCTGGCCGAGGCGACGACCGTGCTGGCCGCCGCCCGGCTGGAGGTCAACGAGACCCTGGAGCGGCTCGTCGACCTCGTGCTGCCCCGGCTCGCGGACTGGGCCGTCGTCGACCTGATCACCGAGCGGGACGAGGTGTGGCGCTTCGCCGTCGCGCACGTGGAGGACGACGAGGTGGTCAGACGGGAGGATCTGGAGGGGGCGATGCCGCCGGTGCCGGAGGAGTCCCCCATGCCGCTGTCCAGGGCGCTGCGCGGGGCCGCCTCCGCGGTGACCGGCCCCGAGACCTACCAGGGCCCCCCGGACTCGGGCATCGCCGTCGAACAACGCCGTCTCTTCGAGGAGACCGGCATGCACTCGGCCATCATCGCGCCGATCCGCGGCCCGCGCGAGGTCATGGGGGCCCTGACCCTGGGCCGCTCCGAGCAGCCCGCGCGGTTCACGGCGGCCGACATCGCGCTGCTGGAGGACATCTCACGCCGCGCCGGCATCGCCGTGGAGAACGCCCGTCTCTACCAGGGGCAGCGCAGGGTGGCGGAGACCATGCAGCGCCACCTGCTGCCCCAGATGCCGTACGTGCCCAGCCTGGAGATGACCGTCCGGTACGCGCCCGCGAGCGACGCCTCGCAGGTGGGCGGCGACTGGTACGACGCCTTCGCGCTGGCCGACGGCGCCACGGCCCTGGTCATCGGGGACGTCGTCGGGCACGACCTCGACGCCGCGGCGGGCATGGCGCAGCTGCGTAACATGCTCCGCGCCTACGCGTGGGGTCGGCAGAGGCCCCCCAGCAAGATCGTCGAGCAGCTCGACGAGGCGGCCTCACACATCGCCGAGGTCTCCATGGCCACCATGATCTTCGCCCGTCTCGAACTCACGGACGGGGGGCGCTACGCACTGTCCTGGACCAACGCGGGCCACCCGCCGCCCCTGCTGGTCACCCACGACGGCATCGTCCAGTACCTCACCGGCGGTCACGGCGTGCTGCTGGGCGTCGAACCCGCCCAGGCCCGCTCCGACGCGACGATGACGCTGCCGCCCGGATCCACCCTGCTGTTCTACACGGACGGTCTCGTCGAGTCGCCGAGCCGCTCGATCGACGAGGGCCTCTACCGGCTCAGGCGGGAGGCCGCGGCCCTGGCCCACCGGCCCCTGGAGCCGTTCACCGACAAGCTGCTCAACCGTGCGCGGGCGCCGGGCAACGACGACGACGTCGCCGTTCTCGCGGTCCGCGTCCCGTACCGGCACGGCCCCAGCGAGAGCGTCACCCGGCGGCCAGCCGGCGGGTGATCTCCGCGGCCGGTTCGGCCGTCGCGTGGCGGTGGCCGGTGCCGGCCCACAGGCTCAGCGCGTGCGGGTCGCCGGCCGCCGCGGCCGCCGCGCGCAGCGGCCTGGTCAGCTGGTGGAGCAGCGGGTACGCGGCCGGCGCGGTGGCGTCGTGCGCGTCGATGAACCGGTTGCGCAGCCCGCGCGCCGGGCGGCCGGTGAACGCGCGGGTCACGACCGTGGCGTCGAACGCCGGGTCGGCCAGGGCCGCCCGGTAGGGCGGCGAGGTGCCGGCCTCCGGGGAGCGGAGGTAGGCGGTGCCCGCCTGGGCCGCCACCGCGCCGGCGGCCAGGGCCGCCGCCACGTCGCGGCCGGTGGTCAGGCCGCCGGCGGCGAGCAGCGGCAGCCCGGTGACGGCGCGGACCGCGGGGAGCAGCGCCGCCAGCGGGGTGGGGTCCGGGTCGGCCGCCGGGTCGAACGTGCCGCGGTGGCCGCCGGCCTCCGGGCCCTGCACGCACAGCGCGTGCACGCCGAGCGCCGTCGCCTCGCGGGCCTCGTCCTGGGTGGTGACGGTCGCGACCACCCAGCTGCCGGCCGCCCGCAGCGCCGAGACCACCCGGGCCGGCGGCGGGCCGAAGGTGAAGGAGACCACCGGGACCGGGTCCTCGATGAGCAGCCGCAGCTTGGCGTCCCAGTCGTCGGTGTCCGCCGGGTCTGGCTCGGGCAGCGCGACGCCGTACCGCTCGGCCTCGGCCGCCAGTTCGGCGCGGTAGCGCTCGGCGCCGGCCGGGTCGGGGACGGGGCGGGGGACGAAGACGTTGACGCCGAAGGGCCCGGTGGTGCGGGCCCTGGTCGCGCGGATCTGCTCGCCGAGCCCGTCCGCGGTCCGGTAGCCGGCGGCGAGGAAGCCGAGCCCGCCGGCCTCGGCGACCGCGGCGGCCAGCTCGGGCGTGCCCGGGCCGCCGGCCAACGGGGCCTGGACGACGGGGAGTCGGAGGTCGCGGGGGTCGAACATCGGTGTCCTCCAGCGGACGGCGGGCCCGTACGGTTCTCACCGTACGGGCCCGGGTCGTGGCGGCGCGGCTCAGGAGGCCGGCTGCGGCTCCTGCTCGGGCGCGGCGTCCGCCGCGAGCGCGGCGCGCGCCGCCTGGCGGCGGGAGGCGATGGCGCTGCCGACGAACAGGCCGACCAGCGAGGCGAGGACCAGCACGATGACCGCGGCCTGGCCCCAGTTCGCGGCGTTGCCGACCAGGAAACCGGAGACCCCGAAGTCGGCGTCCGAGAAGGTGGAGTTGGCCAGGCCCACGTCGCCGAGGCGGGGCAGGACCAGCAGCGGCAGGAAGGTGATCAGCAGGCCGTTGGCCGCGGCGCCGAGCACCGCGCCGCGCCGGCCGCCGACCGCGTTGCCGATGACGCCGGAGGCGCCGCCGGTCATGAAGTGGGCCACGATGCCTGGGATGATGATCGTGCCGCCGACGGCCGCCAGCACGCCCATGCCGATCAGGCCGGCGGCGAAGCTGGCCAGGAAGCCGACGAGCACGGCATTGGGCGCGAAGGTGAAGACGATCGGGACGTCCAGGGCCGGCTTGGCGTTGGGGACCAGCTTCTGCGAGATGCCCTTGAAGGCGGGGATGATCTCGGCGAGCACCATCCGGACACCGGCCAGGATGACGGTCACGCCGGCCGCGAACATGCCGGCCTGCATGATCGCCCAGATCAGGAACCACTGCCCGCCGCTCAGCTCGCTCTCCACGTAGCCGGGGCCGGCGATCAGCGTGACCAGCAGGTAGATGACGCCCATGGAGACGGCGATGACCACCGTGGTGTCCCGCAGGAAGCCGAGGCCCGAGGGGATCTTCAGGTCCTCCGTCGACCGCTTCGGGTCGCCCTTGGCGAGCTTGGCGACCAGGCCGCTGGTGGCGATGCCGAAGCCGCCGGTGTGACCGAGCGCCACGTTCTCCTGCTTGGTGACCCGCCGCATCCACGGCTGCACCAGCGCCGGCGAGACGGTGGTGACGATGCCCTGCGCCAGCGAGCCCCACAGCACGGCCTGCCAGGACTCGAAGCCGTTGGCCATCAGGATCACGGCGATCATGGCCGCCAGGTAGAGCGCCACATGGCCGGACATGTAGATGTACTTCAGCTGCGTGAAGCGCGCCAGCAGCACGTTCACCACCATGCCGAAGAAGAAGATCAACGCGGCCTGGGTGCCGAAGTCGGTGAGGACCGTCCCGACGATCGCCTCGTTGTTGGGCACCACGCCCTGCACGTCGAAGGCGTGCTGGAACATGTCGCCGAACGGGGTCAGCGCCCCGGAGACCACGCCGGCGCCGGCGGCCAGCACCAGGAAGCCGACGAAGGCCTTGACCGTGCCCTTGAGGGTGTCGGAGAACGACTTGCGCTGGAGGACCAGGCCGAGCAGGGCGATCAGGCCGATGATGACGGAGGGCTCGCGGAATATGTCCACGAGGGTGTTGAGAAAGCTGTTCACTGGTCAACGCCTTTCCACGGCACGACTGGTGGTTCTGGGTCGCGATGCAGGTGACGTCGGCAGCGGACAGACGTTCCTTGCTTGGTAAAGGGGGCGGGGGGTCAGGAGGTCAGAGCAGGCCCTTGCGGACGGCCGCGGCCTTCACGGCCTCACGCAGCTCCTCGCGGTCGATGATGCTGTTCAGCACCACCACGTCGCCCAGGCCGGCGGCCGCGTCCTCCAGGTCCTTGGCCACGAAGAACACGTCGGCGCTCGCCGGGCTGGCGGAGCCGATGTCGGAGTGGTCGACCTCGACGCCGCTGATGCCGAGCTCGGCCAGGACCTCGTCGATGTTCATGTGGACCATGAAGCTGCTGCCGAGGCCGGTGCTGCACATCGCCAGGAATTTCATCTCGTCTCCTCGAATTCGCTGATGAGCTTGGTGACGTCGGCGGCCGACCGGGCGGCGCGCAGCGCCTCACGGGTCTCGGTGTCCGACAACATGCGGGCCAGGGAGGCCATCGCCAGCGTGTGCGCGTGCGCGTCCACCGCGGCGAAGCAGAAGTAGAGGTCCACGGCGTGCTCGGGCTGGTCGAGCAGCGGCGCCGGCTCCTCGAGGCGCAGCATCGAGATGGCGGTGCGGACCGCGCCCCGCTCGGGGCGGGCGTGGGCCAGGGCGATGCCGAAGCCGAGGTCGATGTAGGTGCCGCCGGCCTCGATGGACTCGATCATGGCGGCCACGTAGTCGGGGGTGATGTCCCCGGCCTCCAGCAGCGGCGCGGCGACCTGGGTCACCGCCTCGCGCCAGCCGAGACGGTCGGCGGAGAAACGTATCTTCTCCTCGGCGAGCAGGTCGCTGAGCTTGGTGCTGGTCATTGCGGTCTCTCTGGTGGTGCGGGGCCGTGCTACTCGGCGTCGGCGATGATGTCGAACGACAGCTCGGCGCTCTCGGGCAGGAACTTGGACGTCCCGTGGATCACGGGCCGCCGGTTGAGGTCGAAGACCCGGGAGGTCGCCAGCAGCAGCGCCGAACCGGCCGGCACGTCGAGCAGGCCGGCCTCCCGCCCGTCGCACTCGTGCAGGCCGACGACGATCTCGTTCCGGGTGAGCACCACGTCGTGGTGCGCCCGCAGGTAGGCGTACAGGGACGTGGCGGTGAAGTCCGACGTCAGCACGTCGGGGAAGCGCTCCTCCTCCACGAACGACTCGGCGAGGTGGTGGATCCGGCCGTTGACCCGGCGCAGCCGCTCCAGGCGGATGACGGAGGTGGCCGGCGAGACGTCGAGCGCCGCCGCGAGCCGGGCGCCGGCCCGCATCGGCTTCTGCACCAGGACCTCCGAGGTGACGGTGTGGCCCTGGCGGGTCATCTGCGTGAAGAAGCCGGTGACCTCGCTGACGAACCGCTCGCGGTGCTTGAGCGCGTAGCGGGGGCGGGTGACGAAGGTGCCCTTGCCGTGCTGACGGATCAGGTGCCCGTCGTTGACCAGCTCGTCCACGGCCCGCCGCAGGGTGATGCGGCTCACCGCGTACTCCTCGCAGAGCACCGACTCCGGCGGCAGCTGACCGCCGACCGGCAGCCCGCTGACCCGGCGCAGCAGATGGTCGCGCACCTGGGCGTACTTGTGCTCGGCCATCGCCGCCTCCTCGCTGAGTACGTGTCGTCGAGACGTCATGATGACTAGAAACCCGAACGACGTCAATAGGTCGCTTCCAGGTAACCGTACTGCTCGGTGAGAGCTTCCGGAACGGGGCAGATCACCGCAACCAACCCCGAATAAAAGGGATAAATGGGGCGATGGTGGCGGCCGGCGGGGATGCGTTACGTTGAGGCGAGTCATCATGACGACATGACCTGTCGGCGAGGTTGACGCCATCTCGATCTCGCCCGCTCGCAGAGGAGCCCGCCGTGACCGCAGTGATCCCCGCCATGACCGAACCCGCACTGGGCCCGACGGACCGTCAGGCCGTCGCGGTGGCCCGCGCCCTGGCCATGGACGCCGTGGAGGCCGCCGGCTCCGGGCACCCCGGCACGGCGATGGCCCTGGCGCCGGTCGCCCACCTGCTGTTCCAGCGCCACCTGCGGCACGACCCAGCCGACCCCGACTGGGAGGGCCGCGACCGCTTCGTGCTCTCCTGCGGCCACGCCAGCATCCTGCTGTACACCCAACTCCACCTCACCGGCTACGACCTGGACCTCGACGAGCTGCGCCGCTTCCGCCGCCTCGACTCCCGCACCCCGGGACACCCCGAGTACCGGCACACCGTGGGCGTGGAGATGACCACCGGGCCGCTGGGCCAGGGCGTCGCCACCGCCGTCGGCATGGCCATGGCGCTCCGGCGGGACGCCGCCCGCCTCGCCGGCGCCGCCCCCGAGGCCACCGACCGCACCGTGTGGGTGCTGGCCTCCGACGGCGACCTCCAGGAGGGCGTCTCCTACGAGGCCGGCGCCCTCGCCGGCCGCCACCGGCTCGACAACCTCGTCGTCGTCTGGGACGACAACCGGATCCAGATCGAGGGCTCCACGGACCTCGCCACCCGCGAGGACACCGCCGCCCGCTTCGCCGCCCAGGGCTGGGCCGTGCGGCACGTCGGGCTCGCCGCGGACGGCGACGTCGACACCGACGCCCTGGACGCCGCGCTCACCGCGGCCCGCGCCGAACGCGGCCGGCCCACCCTCGTCGTCCTCAGGTCGCGGATAGCCTGGCCCGCCCCGCACGCCGTCGACACCCCCGCCGCGCACGGCGCCCCGCTCGGCGCCGACGAGGTCGCCGCCACCAAGCGGCGACTCGGCGTGGCCCTCGCCCCGTTCACCGTCCCGCCCGAGGTGCGCGCCCACACCCGCCGCGCCCGCGAGCGCGGCGCCGCCCTGCACCGCGCCTGGGACGAGGCGCTCGACGCCTGGCGCGCCGCCCACCCCGAGCGGGCCGCCGCCCGGGAGGCCGCCGTGGCCCGCCCCACCCGCGCCGAGATCGCCGCCGCCCTCCCCGAGTTCGAGCCCGGCGCGACCGTCGCGCCCCGCGACGCGTCGAGCGCCGTCATCCAGGCGCTGGCCGCCGCGCTGCCCCGACTGTGGGGCGGCTCGGCCGACCTGGGCGACTCCAACCGCACCACCATCAAGGGCGGCGGCTCCTTCCTCCCCGAGGAGCCGGCCGGCCGCACCGTCCACTGGGGCGTGCGGGAACACGCGATGGCCGCCGCCCTCAACGGCATCGCCCTCGTCGGCTACGACACCCCCTTCGCCGGCACCTTCCTGGTGTTCAGCGACTACCAGCGGCCCTCCCTGCGGCTCGCCGCGCTGATGCGGCTGCCCGTCGTCCACGTCTGGTCCCACGACTCGGTCGCGCTCGGCGCCGACGGCCCCACCCACCAGCCCGTCGAGCACCTGGCGTCGCTGCGCGCCATGCCGGGCCTCGCCGTGGTCCGCCCCGCCGACGCCACCGAGACCGCCGCCGCCTGGCTCGCCGCCCTCGGCCACGAGGGCCCGGTCGGCCTGGTGCTGGCCCGGCAGGGCCTGCCGGTGCTGCCGACGCCCGCCGACGCCGTCCGCGCGGGCGTGGCCCGCGGCGCCTATGTGGTGGCCGAGGGCGACGGGGTGCTGCTGCTGGCCAGCGGCAGCGAGGTCGCGCTGGCGCTGGCCGCCCGCGAGGCGCTGGCGGCGCGCGGCGTCTCGGCCCGGGTGGTGTCCGTGCCGAGCAAGGACTGGTTCCTGGCCCAGGACGCCGAATACCGCGACGCGGTGCTGCCGCCGGCCGTCCGCGCCCGGGTGGTGGTGGAGGCCGCCACCGCCTTCGGCTGGCACGACCTGCTCGGCGCGCACGGCACCACGGTGACCATCGACGACTACGGCCTCTCGGCCCCCGCCGCCGACGCGCTGGCCGCCAAGGGCATGACGGTCGAGGCCGTGGTGGACGCCGCGCTGGCCGCGCTCGCCTCGGCGGCCGCCCGATGAAGCACGGACGCTCGCCGCTGGCCGGCGTCGACCTCGTCGTCCTCGACTGCGACGGCGTGCTGGTGGACACCGAGACCCTGGGGCCCGCCGTGGTCTCCGAGATGACCGGCGAGGTGGGCTGGCCGCTCACCCCGGACGAGGTGCGGCGGCGCTTCCTCGGCCGCCCCGAGGCGTACCTGTACGAGCAGGTGCGGGCGCACGCCACCCGCCCCGTGGGACCCGACTGGCTGGCCGACTACCGGGACCGGGTCAGCGCCGCGTTCGCCGCCAGGCCGCACACCATGCCGGGCGTCGGCGAACTGCTCGACGCGCTCGACGCCCGCGCCCTCCCGTACTGCGTCGCGTCCAGCGGGAGCCACGCCAGGATCCGGCACTCGCTCGGCCACAGCGGCCTGTTGCCGCGGTTCGCGGGGCGGATCTTCAGCGCCGACGACGTGCCGCGCGGCAAGCCGGCCCCCGACCTGTTCCTGCACGCCGCCCGGACGTCGGGCGTGAAGCCGGCCCGCTGCCTGGTGGTCGAGGACAGCCCGGCCGGCGTCGACGCGGCCCTGGCCGCCGGGATGCCGGTCATCGGCTACACCGGCGGGCCGACGGCCGCCGAGGCGCTCGCCCACGCCACCCTCGGCACGGTCCCCGACCTGCGGCTGATCGCCGGCCCCCGGACCGGTCCTACCGCTCGTAGCTGACGGTCACCGGCGCGTGGTCGCTCCAGCGTTCGGCGTGGGTGGCGGCCCGCTCCACGTGGGCCTTGACGGCGCGGGCGGCCAGGCTCGGCGTGGCGATCTGGTAGTCGATGCGCCAGCCGGTGTCGTTGTCGAAGGCCCGGCCGCGGTAGGACCACCACGAGTAGGGGCCCTCCTGGTCGGGGTGGAGCGCGCGCACCACGTCCGTGTAGCCGCCGTCGGCCGGGTCGAGGACGCGGCCGAGCCAGGCGCGCTCCTCCGGCAGGAAGCCGGAGTTGGTCCGGTTGGCGCGCCAGTTGCGGAGGTCGGCCTCGCGGTGCGCGATGTTCCAGTCGCCGCAGACCAGCACCTCGCGGCCCTCGGCGGCGGCGCGCCCGCGCAGGTCGACGAGGTAGGGGAGGAACGCGGCCATGAAGCGCTCCTTCTCGTCCTGCCGCTCGGTGCCGACCTCGCCCGACGGCAGGTAGAGGCTGGCCACCGTGAGCCCCGGCAGGTCGGCCTCCAGGTAGCGGCCCGACGCCTTGAACTCGGCGCAGTCGAAGCCGATCCGCACCGCGTCCGGCTCCCGCCTGGTCAGCAGCGCGACGCCGGCCCTGCCCTTGGCCTCGGCCGGCGCGTAGGTCACGTGCCAGCCGGCCGGCCTGGCCACCTCGGCCGGCAACTGGGCCTCCTCGGCGCGCACTTCCTGGAGACACACGACGTCCGCCGTGGTGCCGGCGAGCCAGGGGAGGTAGCCCTTCCTGGCCGCGGCGCGGAGGCCGTTCACGTTCACGCTGGTCACGGTGAGCTGCTGCACCGCACGACCGTAACAAACCGCGCGATAGGGAAGGGGGCGGCGGTGGCGCCGGCCGGGAGTTCCGGTGACATCGTCCTATTTTTCGCTCTTTGGGGTGGGTTTCCGCTTCTCGGCTCCTCCCGGGGGCCATACAGCAGGGAGTAGGGCGTCGGCCGGTCGGATGACGCGCCAACCTGTCCTGTTCCGAGTCCACTTGGCCGCCGACCGCCGGCCGTCCCCTGCCTCGACCCCCGAAAAGCAACGACGCTCAAGGAGGTACCCCGTGCACCCTGCACGACGAGTGCGAGCGATGGCGCTGAGCGCGGCGCTGGTCGCCGTGGCCGTGCCAGGACTGCTGGTCCCGGGCGGTGCGGCCCACTCGGCCGAGCCGCCGGCCGGCGCGGCGACCGGCCTGTCGCAGCCCAGGAACCTGGTCGTCGGCTACGAGCCAGGATCGCCCGAGGCGAGTTCGGACGAGGCCGTCAGGGAGTCCGTGCGGACCATGGCGGCCGGCGACGAGCAGCCCCTGACGTTCCAACGCCGCCTGGCCACCGGAGCCGTGCTGCTGAGCGTGGACCAGGGCGCGGCCACGTCGGCCCGGCCGCTCGACGACCTCGCCGCGCGGCTCGCGGCCGAGGAGAACGTCGCGTACGCCGAACCCGACGTGGTGGCCGGGCCCATGGCAGACCCGGACGACCCGGGCTACCCGCTGCAGTGGGACCTGCACGAGGAACCGGCGGGCATGAACGTTCCGCCAGCGTGGGAGCTCGCGACCGGCGAGGGGGTCAACGTCGCCGTCATCGACACCGGCCACGTCACCCACTCCGACCTGGAGGCCCAGGTCGTCGACGGCTACGACTTCGTCTCCGACCCCACCCGCGCCAGGGACGGCGACGGGCGTGACAGCGACTACCACGACCCGGGCGACTGGTCGGACGCCAACGTCTGCGCCCCCGACACGCCCGCCAGGACGTCGTCCTGGCACGGCACCCACGTCGAGGGCACCGTGGCCGCGGAGACCGGCAACGGCCAGGGCGTCGCCAGCACGGCGTACGGCGCCACGGTGCAGCCGGTGCGCGTCCTGGGACTGTGCGGTGGCGACAGCTCGGACATCGCCGAGGCGATCATCTGGGCGGCCGGCGGCTCCGTGCCCGACCTCCCCGACAACCCGACCCCGGCGCAGGTCGTCAACCTGAGCCTGGGCGGTAAGTCCCCGTGCACCACGCTCTACCAGGACGCGATCGACTTCGCCGTCGAGCAGGGCACCACCGTCGTCGTCGCCGCCGGCAACTCGGACGACGACGCCTCGCTGTACGCGCCGGCCAACTGCGAGGACGTGATCACCGTCGCGGCCAGCAACCGCGCCGGGGACCGCGCCTACTTCTCCAACCACGGGAGCGCGGTGGAGATCACGGCGCCCGGCGGCGGCGGTCCGAACCTGGACGACAACATCCTGTCCACCTACAACACCGGTGCCACCGCCCCGGCCGACGAGTCCTACTGGTACCTCCAGGGCACCAGCCAGGCCACCCCGCACGTCTCCGCGCTGGCCGCCCTGCTCCTGGAACGGGCCCCCTCGCTCTCGCCGGCCGGGGTCCTGGACGCCATCACCGCCACCGCCAGGCCCATCGACAGCTGCGGCGCCGACTGCGGCGCCGGCCTCGCCGACGCGGGCGCGGCCGTGGCCTCCCTCGGGTAGGTCCTGTCCGGTCAGCCCCGGAGCGGGATGAGGCCGGCGGCGGTCGGGCGGAAGCCGCACGCGTCGAGGTAGAAGGGGCGCAGGTGCTCCTCGAAGTCGACGTGCAGCCACTCGCAGCCGGCCGCCCTGGCCTCGGCCTCGGCGAGCGCCACGAGCCGGGCCGCCACGCCGAGCCGGCGGTGGTCGGCGGCGACGACCGTGTCCAGGAGGAACGCGTGGGCGCCGCCGTCCCAGGCGACGTTGACGAAGCCGACGAGCCGGCCGTCGGTCGCGCGCCGCGCGCAGACCCAGCCGAGGCTGTGCCCGCGCAACTGGCCCGGCCAGTCGGCGGCGGGGGCGGGGACGGGCTCGCGGTCGAAGCCCTCGGCGTGCAGGGCCTCCACCTCGTCGTGGGTCAGCTCGCCGCGCCAGGCGTAGTGGAGGGACGTCATGCGGGGATCGTAGGACGTGAGCCGCGCCACGCGGGACGCATTCGTACTATGACCTGCATGGACATTCGCATCGTGCGCTTCGACCACCCCGACGCGGTGAAGCTCAACGACGAGGTGCAGGCGGAGTACGCGGAGCGGTACGGCGACGAGGGGGACATCACCCCCCTCGACCCCGAGATGTTCGTGTCCCCGCGCGGCCTCTACCTTGTGGCCTACGACGAGAGCGGCCGGCCGATCGCCACCGGCGGCTGGCGCTCCCAGGACACGGCCAGCGAGGAGGGGTACGCGGACGGCGACGCCGAGATCAAGCGGATGTTCGTCGTCCGGGAGGCGCGGGGCCGCGGCCTCTCGCGGATCATCCTGGCCCGCCTGGAGGAGGACGCCAGGGCGGCCGGGCGGAAGCGGATGGTGCTGGAGACGGGCACGGCGCAGCCGGAGGCCATGGCGCTCTACCGCAGCGCCGGCTATGTGCTGCTGCCGGACGCCGAGAAGTTCGGCCTGTACCGGGCCTCGGACAACAGCCGCTGCTTCGCGAAGCCGCTGTAGGGGTTGCCGGGTTTTCCCCCACCCACCCGCCCGTTGCCCGCCTGCGGGG
>NZ_JAVREM010000082.1:0-25295 GCF_031845425.1 Streptomyces millisiae | reverse complement strand
CGTCATGAAGCGCAAGCTGAAGAAGATCCAGTACCGCCCGCACCTGCTCGACGGCTGCCTCGTCGAGACCGGCCTGATCATCGAGCCGCCTTGACCACCCCACCCGCTATCGCGAGTTCAACCTCAGCACCCACCGGTGTCGGCCCAGTCGCTGGCTGGACTCCACTCCCTTGCGGGCGATCCGGACGGCGATGCGCTTACCGCGAAGCCATCTACGCAGGTCAGGACGGTCGTAGGCTTTGTCGGCGTGCACCTTGCCGGGCCGGTAGTGCCGGCCGCGTTCGGGATCGTGTCTCGATTGGAGACCGGCGAGGAGGGGCTTCAGGCCCTCGCTGTCGTGGACGTTGCCACCTGAGACAGCAACCACGACAGGCAGCCCGGTGCGGTCGGACAGGATGTGCATCTTGGAACTGGGCTTACCCCGGTCCATGGGGCTTGGACCTGTGTGTTCACCCCCTTTTTTTGGCCCTCACGTGAGCGGAGTCGAGCACCAGCCGAGAGAGGTCGAGAAGCCCAGCGGCGGCGAGTTCGTCGAGCACCGCCCGGTGCAGACGGCCCCACACCCCAGCCCGAGACCAGATCAGGAACCGACGGTGCGCGGTGGACTTCGATATCCCGAAGCAGGGCGGCAGATGCCGCCAGGCGCATCCACTGGTCAGCACATAGACGATGGCCGCGAACACCGCCTCATCAGGCGCGTTCTGAGTCCCGCCGCCCTGCGGACGCACCCGCGAAGACGGCAGCAAGTCCCGTGCGATCTCCCACAAGCCGTCCGGAACGATCCGCCGCCGTCGTGGCCTGCCGGAGCTGTTCCGGCTCCACGACTCCCGGGCCAGCAAGATCAACAATGACCTGGACGCCGGGGGGCAATCCCGTCGAGGTCGCGGCGAACGCTCGCCATCACAATCCGGGCTACACCCTGCGGGCCTACGGCCGACGCCGGGCCGACGCCGCGAAGAGGCTGGCCACCGCCAGCGCCGACCGGATCGGGTTGTCCACGGTCGCCTGAGCGAGCAAGATCACTTCCGTTGTTCACACGGTTGTTCACGCGGGGCCTCTGAGAGCCCTGAGAAACAGAAAAACCCCAGGTCAACTGGGGTTCTTATGAGTGTCCGAGGGGGGACTTGAACCCCCACGCCCTTAAACGGGCACTAGCACCTCAAGCTAGCGCGTCTGCCATTCCGCCACCCGGACAGGGTGTGTGTCGGCCGGAGTTCTGGTGTGCCCGGCGACAAGGGAAACCATAGCAAAGTCCAGGGGGTCGTTGATCTCCACGGGCTTCGGAGGGTGGCCGGCCTTGGGCTGGTCGCGGGGTGGGGGGAGGATGGGGAGACCCATCGCAGGAGGAGGCAGTGTGAGCCAGTCGACCCCCACCCCGGGCCGTGCCGGAGGCGGACAGCGTGCTGAGGACGAGGTCGTCGGCATCTGCCGCGACCTGATCCGGATCGACACCAGTAACTACGGGGACCACTCGGGCCCCGGCGAGCGGGCGGCGGCCGAGTACGTGGCCGAGCAGCTGGCCGAGGTCGGCCTGGAGCCGCAGATCTTCGAGTCGCACCCCGGCCGCGCCTCGACGGTGGCGCGGATCGAGGGGGAGGACCCGTCCCGGCCCGCGCTGCTCATCCACGGCCACACCGACGTGGTGCCGGCCAACGCGGCTGACTGGACGCACCACCCGTTCTCCGGCGAGATCGCGGACGGCTGCGTCTGGGGTCGCGGCGCCGTCGACATGAAGGACATGGACGCCATGACGCTGGCCGTGGTGCGCGACCGGATGCGCTCCGGCCGCAAGCCGCCGCGCGACGTGGTGGTGGCCTTCCTGGCCGACGAGGAGGCCGGCGGCGTGCACGGCGCGCGGTACCTGGTCGACAACCACCGGGGGCTGTTCGAGGGCGTCACCGAGGCGATCAGCGAGGTCGGCGGCTTCTCGTTCACCGTCAACGAGAACCTGCGGCTCTACCTGATCGAGACGGCCGAGAAGGGCATGCACTGGATGCGGCTCACGGTCGACGGCACCGCGGGCCACGGTTCCATGACCAACGACGACAACGCCATCACCGAGCTGTGCGAGGCGGTGGCGCGACTTGGCCGGCACAAGTTCCCGGTGCGGGTGACCAAGACCGTGCGCTCCTTCCTCGACGAGCTGTCGGACGCCCTGGGCACCGAGCTCGACCCGGAGAACATGGACGAGACGCTGGCCAAGCTCGGCGGCATCGCCAAGATCATCGGCGCCACGCTGCAGAACACGGCCGCGCCGACCCAACTGGGCGCGGGGTACAAGGTCAACGTCATCCCGGGGCAGGCGACGGCGCACGTGGACGGCCGGTTCCTGCCGGGCTTCGAGGAGGAGTTCCTCGCGGACGTCGACCGCATCCTCGGGCCGCGGGTGCGGCGCGAGGACGTGCACTCGGACAAGGCGGTGGAGACCAGCTTCGACGGTGCCCTGGTCGAGGCGATGCAGTCCGCGCTGGTGGCCGAGGACCCCGTCGCGCGGGCCGTGCCGTACATGCTGTCCGGTGGCACCGACGCCAAGTCGTTCGACGACCTGGGCATCCGCTGCTTCGGCTTCGCGCCACTGAAGCTGCCCCCGGAGCTGGACTTCGCGGGGATGTTCCACGGGGTGGACGAGCGGGTGCCGGTCGACGGGCTGAAGTTCGGCGCCCGGGTGCTCGACCGTTTCCTGGACCAGTGCTGACGGGGCGGACGCGAGTACGAAACTCATCCGAGTGGGTGAAAGATCTCGAGGCTGAGTGCCCATGATCGGGGGACCTCGTTACAACCTGTGCGGTGCCCGGCAGGGGCCGCGTTGTCAACGAGGAGGAAATAATGATCAAGAAGGTTGTCGCCACGGCGGCCGCCGCCAGCGGCCTTGCGCTTGCGGGTGCGGGGGTCGCCACGGCGGCCGACGCCGACGCGGCCGCCGCGGCGCTCGGCTCCCCCGGCGTGATCTCCGGGAACAACATTCAGGTGCCGATCAACCTGCCGATTCAGGTCTGTGGCAACACGATTGACATCATTGCCCTCCTGAACCCGGCCTTCGGCAACTTCTGCGCCATCAAGTGACGCTTCGCCCCACCCTTTGAGGGCTCGGTCGGGCGGTTCCTGAAAGCGTGCCCAGCACGCCGGGGCCGCCCGGTCGCACTTCGGCCGTGGGTGCCCTCATCCCCCCACCCCGCGGCCCATCTCACGACGAGGCAGGGGAAGTTACAGATGCGTCAGGTCACGAGGAAGGGCCTGCTCACCGTGGTGGCCGCCGGCGGGGTCTTCGCGATCTCGGGCGGCACCGCGTTCGCGGACTCCGACGCCGCGGGAGCGGCCGTCGGCTCGCCGGGTGTCCTGTCCGGCAACAACGTCCAGGTTCCGGTCAACGCGCCGATCCAGGTCTGTGGCAACACGATCAACGTGGTCGGCGTGCTCAACCCGGCGTTCGGCAACGGGTGCGTGTCCGAGGGCGGTTCGCACGCCGGCCACGGCGGCCACGGCGCTCAGCAGGGCGACGACGGGGCGGAGGCCGGGGCGGTGGCGGTCGACTCGCCGGGCGTCGGCTCGGGCAACAACGTCGAGGTCCCGGTTGACGTGCCGGTCCAGGCCTGTGGCAACAGCGTGGACGTGGTCGGCGTGCTCAACCCGGTCTTCGGCAACGAGTGCGAGCAGGGCGGCGGCCCCGAGCGGCCGCGCGGTCCCGAGGAGCCGGAGCGGCCGGGTCCCGAGCGTCCCGGGGACCCGGAGCCGGAGCCCGAGGCGCCCGAGGGGCACGATCCGGTGGCGGGCGACCCCGAGGACGAGTCGGGGCCGCGGCCCGCGGGCTCGGTCGCCGAGGCCCCGGCCGAGGAGGAGGCCGCGGAGCCGACGGACGGCGAGCTGGCGGAGACCGGCAGCGAGCTGCCGCTCGGCGCCGTGCTGGCGGTCGGCGGCGGGCTGCTGGTCGGCGGTTCGGTGCTCTACCGGCGGGCCCGGGTGGGCAGCAAGGGCTGACCGTCGGCCCTCAGGGGCCGGCGAGCACCAGGGAGTGGGCCCCGTGCCGGGCACGGCACCCACTCCTCGTTTGTGGGCACGGGGTCGGCAGGGCGACTTACCAGGTGGCGCGGAGTTGGCGGATGATCCGCCGGCGCAGCCGCACCTGGCGGCTGCCGTCGGGGTACAGGCGGAGTTGGGCCAGCTCCCAGTGACCGTACTCGGCGTGTTCGGTCAGCAGGCGCGTGGCGGCGGCACGGGAGACCCCCCGCGGAACATACACATCGCGAAACTCGTATTCCGGCATCGAATCTATTGTGCGGGCAAGCCCCGGTTGCCGATACCGTCTGCACCATGTCTGATGCTGTGCAGCCCACCGCTGCCCAAGTTCGCGCCGCCGCCGACGCCCTCAAGGCGGCGATCGACCGGCATCTCGCCGCCGTCGAACGCCGCGCCGCGGCGCCCGGGGCGGCCGAGGCGGACGCCGCGGTGTTCGCCGCGTTCAACGAGCTCGCCGCCGCGGGCGAGGTGTATGACGAGCTGCTGTACGACGTCTACGACGAGGTCACCCCGTTCGAGGTGCCGGAGACGGAGGGCGGGGCCCCCTACGCCGGCCCCGATGAGCCGGAGGCCCTGAGCGTCTTCATCCGCAGGGACTACACGGTGGTGGAACCCAAGCGGCTGCTGGCCCAGGCCAAGCGGATCGCCGACCTCGACCCGGAGGCCGGCGACCTCACGCTCGCCGACGCCGACGCGGAGGACGGTCCCGCGCGCGGGCTCCAGCCGGCGCTCGGTGTGCTCTTCGGGGAGTTCGACCCGGACGAGCTGGCCTCCCGGCACAAGGAGTTCGGCCTCGAGGAGGGGGACGCCACGCTCTGGGTCACCGTGAGTGACGAGCCGGCGGAGCCGGGGGAGTGGCTGGCCGCCCCCTTCGACGCCGTGGACCCGGAGCGGGTCGTCTGCCGCTTCGATATCAGCGAAGCGTTCGAAGAGGACGACCTGGACAACGTGGGCTGACGCGAGCCGCTAGCCGGCCGGGACCTGGGCCGCCTGCTCGCGCAGCAGCGCGCGCAGGCGCGTCGTCGGCGGGGCGGGTGCGGGCGCGGCCACCGCGCCGGCCAGCGCGGGCCCGAGGCCCTGCACGACCGACAGGTGGGCGGTGCCGCGGCTGAAGGCGGTGTACACCCAGGCCCGGTCGACGGCCCCCGCCGCGTCCCCCGGGAGCACCACCACGACCGCCGGCCAGCGGGTGCCGGCCGCCTGGTGTGCCGTGACCGCCCAGCCGTGCCTGAGCGTGTCGGCGAGGTGGTGCCTGGGCACCAGGAACCTGCCGTCCGCCCCCTCCAGCCACAGACCGGTGGCGTCCGCCTCGACGACGGTGGCCAGCCGCAGCCGCCCGGGCGCCGGCGAGTGCGCCACCCGGTCGCCCGGATCGAAGCCGTCGAACCGGCCCGGGCCGGGGTTGAGCCGCTCCTTCAGCGCGGCGTTCAGCGCCCTGGTGCCGGCGGGGCCCCCGTGTCCCGGGGTGATCACCTGCGCCTCACCGGCGGCCAGGCCGAAGGCGCGAGGGATGGAGTCGGTCACCAACTGGACGGTGCGGTGCACGGCCTCGCCCGGATCACGCACCGGCACGATCACCACCTCGTTGGCCGGCGCCGCCACCTGGAGGAGCTCGCCGACCCCGATGCCCGAGACCAACTCGCCCACCGGGCCGGGGTCGGGCGTCCTGGACCTGACGTGCGGGCAGCCGCCGGCCGCCAGCACGTCGCCGAGCACCCGGCCCGGGCCGGCCGGGCCGAGCAGCGCCGGGTCGCCGCTGAGCACCAGACGGGCGCCGTCCGGCAGCGACTCCACCAGCGAGGCCGCCGACTCGGCGGTCAGCTGGCCGGCGTCGAGCACCACCAGCAGGTCGAGCGGGAGCAGGCCCTCCGCGTCCCGCTCGGGCCCCTCGGCCCCGGAGAGCAGCCCGGCCACCGTGACCGCGGCCCCGGCGCCCTCGGGCAGCAGCGCGGCAAGACGCCCCCGCCCGTCCGGGGTGTGCGAGGCGGCGCAGGCCCGCAGCCCCAGCCCGAGGGACGCCGCGACCAGCGCGGCCGGCTCGGCCCGCGCGGCCTCACCACCGGTGTGGGCGACCAGCGCCGCGCCGGCCACCGCCCGGATCAGCTCGCCGGCCGAGGCGGACGGCGCGGCCGCGGCGGCCGCCGCCCAGTCGGCCTCGCCCGGCCCCGCGAAGGTGCCGCGCAGCCGGGCGAGGCCGTCGGCCAGGCTCTCCTCGGCCAGCGCGCAGCGGTCGAGGCCGAGCAGCACCCGGACCGGCGCCTCCTCGCCCTCGCCCTCGCCGCCAGCCGCCGCCGGGACGTCCTCGCGGTCCTGGAAGACCAGCACGGCGCCGGCCTCCACCGCGTCCCTGACCGCGGCCTCCGGGTCCGGCACGCCGTGCCCGGCGAGCCGCTCGGCGACCACGGCCATCGGCAGCGCGGTGTGGCCGGCCAGGGCCGCCCGCTCCAGCAGCCAGCCGGTCAGCGCACGCGTCCGCCGCTCGTCCCCGGGGGCGAGGTCGGCGCCGAGCAGCGCCCTGGCGAAGCCGTCCGCCTGCTCGGGGCGCACGCCCTCGACCGCGAGCAGCCGCCACGGGTCGTCCCCCAACTCCCGCTCCGCGCCCTCGCCGAGTGCCGCCGCGACCCGCCCGGCGAGCGCCTCAGGGGCGCCGCCGGCCGCGAGCAGCGCGGGCAGCCCGGCCGGCACCGGCACGGGAGCCGGATCGCGCTCCGCGGCGGGGCCCCGCACGGGTGCGGGGCCCGGCGCGGGGCGCGGCCGCGGCGGGGGCTGGGGCCGGGTGAAGAACGAGTCGGCCGGGCGCTCGCCGCTCTCCACCGCCCGCACGGCCTCCCGCAGCCGCGCTGCGACGGAGTCCGCCGCGGGGGGCGCCGCGTCCGCCGGGCGCGGCTCCTGGGGGTCGTTCGGTGCGGTCACAGCGAGCTCCAGTCGTGGTCGGGGTAGCGGTGCTCAGGCGCCGAGACGTCGTCCAACGCCTGGCGGATCTCCTGAGGAAGGCTAAGGTCCTCCACTGACAACGCCTCGCTGAGCTGCCGCGCGGTGCGCGCGCCGACGATCGGCGCGCCCACGCCTGGCCGGTCCCGCACCCAGGCGAGCGCCACCTGCAGCGGGGTGACGGCCAGCCCGTCGGCGGCTATCGAGACCGCGTCCACGATCCGACCGGCCGCCTCGTCCAGGTAGGGCGCGACGAAGGGCGCGAGCTGGTCGGACGCGCCCCGTGAGTCCGCCGGCACCGCCCCCTGCCGGTACTTGCCGGTGAGTACCCCGCGGCCCAGGGGAGAGGACGGCAGCAGCGCGAGCCCGAGATCGAGCGCCGCGGGAAGCACCTCGCGCTCCACCCCACGCTGCAGCAGCGAGTACTCCATCTGGGTGCTCGCCAGCCTCACGCGCGCCCCCGGCGCACCCAGTTGCCAGGTGGCGGCCTTGGCGAGCTGCCAGCCGCAGAAGTCGGAGACCCCCACGTAGCGCGCCCGGCCGCTGGTCACCGCGATGTCCAGCGCCTGCAGGGTCTCCTCGAGCGGCGTGACCGGGTCGTAGGCGTGCAGCTGCCAGAGGTCGACGTGGTCGGTGCCGAGTCGCTCCAGCGAGGCGTCGAGCGCGGCCAGCAGGTGCCCGCGGGAGCCGTCGAACCTGCGGTAGGGGTCGGGCACGCTGCCCGCCTTGGTGGCGATGACCAGGTCCTCGCGCGGCACCAGGGAGCCGACGAGCCGGCCGAGGAGGTACTCGGCGCCGCCGTCCGCGTAGACGTCGGCGGTGTCCACCAGGGTGCCGCCCGCCTCCCAGAAGGTCTTCAGCAGGTCGGAGGCGTCCTGCTCGCCGATGTCCCTCGTCCATGTGAGGGTGCCGAGCCCGAGCCGGGAGACGCGCAGGCCGGTGTGGCCCAGGTGCCTGTGATCCATGGGTGTTGAGCGTACTTGTGGCCCCCGTTACAGTCGGCGGGACGGGTAGTTACTCGCCGGTACGGAGTGTGAGGAGTGGGGATGAGGTTGGGATTGAACCTCGGCTACTGGGGAGCCGGGATGGACGCCGACAACCTGTCCGTCGTCCGCGAGGCCGACCGGCTCGGCTACGCGGTCTGCTGGGCCGCCGAGGCCTACGGCTCCGACGCCGCCACGGTGCTCAGCTGGGTGGCCGCGCACACGGAGCGCATCGACGTGGGCTCCGCCATCTTCCAGATCCCGGGCCGGGCGCCGGCCATGACCGCCATGACCGCCGCCACCCTCGACACGCTCTCCGGCGGCCGCTTCCGGCTGGGCCTCGGCGTCTCGGGGCCCCAGGTCTCGGAGGGCTGGTACGGGGTCAGGTTCGACCACCCGCTGGCCAGGACCCGGGAGTACGTCGAGATCGTGCGCAAGGTGCTGGCCCGGGAGCGCCTGGAACACCAGGGCGACCACTGGACGTTGCCGCTGCCCGACGGTCCCGGCAAGCCCCTCAAGCTCACCGTGCACCCGGCCCGGGAGCGGATCCCGATCTACGTCGCGGCCGTCGGCCCGAAGAACCTCGAACAGACCGGCGAGATCGCCGACGGCGCGTTGGTGCTCTTCTTCTCGCCCGCACACGCCGAGCAGACCACCATCAGCCACCTGCGGGCCGGGCGCGAACGGGCCGGCCAGACGCTCGACGGCTTCGACGTCGTGCCCTCCGTGCCGCTGGCCGTGGGCGACGACCTGGAGGCGCTCGCCGACCAGTTCCGGCCGTACACCGCCCTCTACGTGGGCGGCATGGGCAGCCGCCGGCAGAACTTCTACAACAGGCTCGCCCAGCGCATGGGCTACGAGGAGGAGGCCGCCGAGATCCAGAAGCACTACCTGTCCGGCGACCGCGCCGCCGCCGAGGCCGCCGTGCCGATGCGACTCATCGACGACACGGCGCTGCTCGGCCAGGTCGACCGTCTCGCCGACCGGATGACGCGCTACGCCGAGGCCGGCGTCACCACCCTCTCCGTCTTCCCCGGCGGCGCCACCCTGGACCAGCGCCTCGCCGGGCTGCGGGCCGCCGCCGAGGCCCTGGACCGGGCCGGCCTCGGCTGACCGGTAGGCGTCGGCGCGGCGTACCGCCGTCCGACCACTGACCTACCCTGAGACCATGCCCACCCTGCTGCTCCTGCGCCACGGGCGCACCACCGCCAACTCGGCCGGCCTGCTCGCCGGCCGAGCGCCCGGTGTCGGCCTGGACGACTACGGCTCGGCCCAGGCCGCCGCGCTCCCGGCCAGGCTCGCCGGCGTCCCGCTGGCCGCCGTCGTGCACAGCCCGCTCCAGCGCTGTGCCGAGACCGTGGCCCCGCTCCTCGCCGACCGCCCGGGCCTTCCGGCGTTCGCCGAGGAGCGGGTCGTCGAGTGCGACTACGGCGAGTGGACCAACCGCAGGCTGGCCGAGCTCGCCGAGGAGCCGCTGATGGCCACGGTCCGGCGGCAGCCGTCCGCCGCCGTCTTCCCCGGCGGCGAGTCGCTGCGCGCCGTGTCGGCCAGGGTGGTGGCCGCGACCCGTGAGTGGGACGCCAGGATCGCCGCCGAGCACGGTCCCGACGCCGTCTGGCTGATGTGCACCCATGGCGACAACATCAAGGCGATCGTGGCCGACGCCCTCGGCCTCCACCTCGACCTCTTCCAGCGGCTGGTGCCGCATCCCGCGTCCGTCAGCGCCCTGAGGTACGGCGAGCAGCCCCTGCTGCTGCGCTTCGGGGACACGGGCGACCTGGCCGAGTTCGTCCCCGACACGGAGGCCGCCGCGCGGGACACCGCCGAGGCCACCAGGTCCCCGGTGGGCGGTGGCGCGTAGGGCGTGTGAGGCGTGCGCCGGGCAGCTTGATCGCCGAGCGCAGTAGGGTGCCAGTGTCGTAACCACGTCGACCCCCGGAGCAGTGCGTGTCCCGTCAGGTGTTCCTCTACGACCCTCCCGACCGCTTCGTCGCCGGGACCGTCGGGCTGCCTGGCCGCCGTACCTTCTTCCTGCAGGCCTCGGCGGCCGGCCGCACCACCAGCGTCGCCCTGGAGAAGGCCCAGGTCGAGGCCTTGGCCGAGCGCATCGACGAGCTGCTCGACGAGGTCGTGCGGCGCTCGGGCGGCAACACGTCGGTGCCGGCCGTCGCCCCGTCCGAACTCGCCGACACGGCCCCGCTGGAGAGCCCGGTGGAGGAGGAGTTCCGCGTCGGCACCATGGCGCTCGCCTGGGACAGCGAGAGCGAGCGCATGATCGTCGAGGCCCAGGCGCTGGTCGAGCTCGACGCCGACTCCGAGGAGGAGTTCGCCGAGGCCGAGGAGCGGTTGCTGCGCGACGACGAGAACGGTCCGCCGATGCTGCGGGTCAGGCTCAGCGGCACCATGGCCCGCGCCTTCGCCAAGCGCGCCCTCGAGGTCGTCAACGCCGGCCGCCCGCCGTGCCCGCTGTGCAGTCTGCCGCTCGACCCGGAGGGACACGTATGTCCGCGCCAGAACGGATACCGCCGCACCCGGGCGTGACCGTCGACGAGGCGCTCGAGCACGGCGAGCTGACGATCCACGGGCGCATCCCCGACGCCTCCAACGCGGTGCTCTACGCCACCGCCGAGCTGGCCGGCCGGCGGGTGCCCTGCGTCTACAAGCCGGTCGCCGGCGAGCGCCCGCTGTGGGACTTCCCGGACGGCACCCTCGCCCAGCGCGAGGTCGCCGCCTACGAGGTCTGTCGCGCCCTCGGCTGGGACGCGGTGCCGCCCACGGTGCTGCGCGAGGGGCCGCTCGGCACCGGGATGTGCCAGCTGTGGGTCGGCCCCGCGCCCGACGAGGCGGACGACGCCGATCCCGACGCCGACCCCGAGGCCGTCTCCGAGGAGGAGCAGGAGGGGGACGAGGACGGCGAGGGGCCGTTGTCGCTGCTGGCGCTGGTCGAGGCGGAGCAGCCGGAGCCGGGCTGGAAGGCGGTCGGCCGCGCCGAGGTGGGGGAGGGCCGCACCGCCCTGCTGGTCCACGCGGACGACGAGCGGCTGCGCCGGATAGCCGCCCTGGACGCCGTCATCAACAACGGCGACCGCAAGGGCGGCCACCTGCTGCCGCTGCCCGACGGCCGGCTCTACGGCATCGACCACGGCGTCACCTTCCACACCGAGGACAAACTGCGCACCCTGCTCTGGGGGTGGGCCGGTGAGCCGCTGCCCACGGCCGTGCTGACGGCGCTGCGCGGCCTCCAGGCCGAACTCGCGGACGACCGGCCGCTGTTCGCCCGGCTGCTGACGTTGCTCACCGAGGCCGAGTGCCGGGCGCTGCGCGACAGGACGGCCGCGCTGCTGAGCTCCGGGCGACACCCGCTGCCCGGCGGCGAGTGGCCCGCCATTCCCTGGCCGCTGATCTGACCCGCCAGGGCCGACGCCGACGGCCCTGGCGGCCCCGACCGGCCACCGCCCTGTCGTGCCGCGCCGGGGCAGGCGGTTAGGCTCGGGGCATGTATGCCTGGCCTGCTTCCAAAGTCCCCGTTCTGCCCGGTCAGGGGCGTGATCTCACGATTCACGACACCGCCGCCGGCGCCCGGGTGACGCTGACTCCCGGCCCCGTCGCCCGGCTCTACGTCTGCGGCATCACCCCCTACGACGCCACCCACATGGGCCACGCCGCCACCTACACCGCCTTCGACCTCGTCCAGCGGGTGTGGCTCGACACCAAGCGCCAGGTGCACTACGTCCAGAACGTGACCGACGTCGACGACCCGCTGCTGGAGCGCGCCGCCGCCACCGGCGAGGACTGGACCGCGCTCGCGGAGCGCGAGACCACCCTGTTCCGCGAGGACATGACAGCCCTGCGGATGCTGCCGCCGCGCCACTACGTGGGGGCCGTGGAGTCCATACCGGCCATCGTGCCGCTGGTCGAGCGGCTGCGCGCCAAGGGCGCCGCCTACGACGTGGAGGGCGACGTCTACTTCTCCGTCGACACCGACCCGCGCTTCGGTGAGGTGGCCCACCTCACCCAGGACACCATGCGCGCCCTGTCCGCCGAGCGCGGCGGCGACCCGGAGCGGCCGGGCAAGAAGAACCCGCTCGACCCGTTGCTGTGGCGCGCGGCCCGCCCCGGGGAGCCCTCCTGGGACGGCGGCACGCTCGGCCCCGGGCGACCCGGCTGGCACATCGAGTGCGTGGCCATCGCCCTCGAACACCTCGGCATGGGCTTCGACATCCAGGGCGGCGGCTCGGACCTCGCCTTCCCGCACCACGAGATGGGCGCCTCGCACGCCCAGGTGCTCACCGGCGAGCACCCCTTCGCCGCCGCCTACGCGCACGCCGGGATGGTCGGCTACCAGGGCGAGAAGATGTCCAAGTCCCGGGGCAACCTGGTGCTCGTCTCCCAGCTGCGCCGGGCCGGCGTCGACCCCGCCGCCATCCGCCTCGCCCTGCTGGCCCACCACTACCGGGCCGACTGGGAGTGGACGGACGCGGTGCTCGACGCCGCCGTGGCGCGCCTGGCCCGCTGGCGGGCCGCGGTCTCCCGGCCGGACGGACCGCCGGCCGAAGGACTGGTCGAGGAGGTGCGCGCGGCCCTGGCGGACGACCTGGACGCGCCGACGGCGCTCGCCGCGGTCGACCGCTGGGCCGAGGCCCAGGAGCGGGGCGCGGGCGCCGAGGCCGGCGGCCCCGGCGTGGTGACGCGGGCGGTCGACGCGTTGCTCGGCGTGGCCCTCTGACGGCCCGAGCCCCGTCCCGGACCGTGTTCGGTCCCGGACGGGGCTCGGTCGTTCGCGGCGGAGGCTCAGTCCTCGTTGTCCTGGGGCCCCGGCTCCTGCGGCCCCTGCTCGCCCTCGGACGGCCGGCGCCGTGGCCTGGTCCGGCCGCTGCCGGGATCGCGCAGGTACGAACCGGGATCCCCGGGCGGGGCCTGGCCGTCCCGGCGCCTGAGATAGCGCTCGAACTCCTTGGCGATCGCCTCGCCCGAGGCCTCCGGCAGCTCCGCCGTGTCCCTGGCCTCCTCCAGCGACTTGACGTACTCGGCGACCTCGCTGTCCTCGGCGGCCAGCTGGTCGACGCCGATCTGCCAGGCCCTGGCGTCCTCCGGCAGGTCGCCCAGCGGGATCCCCACCCCCAGCAGGTCCTCCAGCGAGTGCAGCAGCGCCAACGACGCCTTCGGGTTGGGCGGCTGCGCCACATAGTGCGGAACGGCGGCCCAGAGCGTCACCGCGGGCACGCCGGCGTGGGTGCACGCCTCCTGCAGGATGCCGACGATGCCGGTGGGGCCCTCGTAGCGGGACTCCTCCAGGTCGAGCCGGACCGCCAGGTCCTCGTCCGAGGTCACGCTGGTGACCGGCACCGGCCGGGTGTGCGGGGTGTCGCCGAGCAGCGCGCCGAGCACCACGACCATCTCCACGCCGAGTTCGTGCGCGAAGCCCAGGATCTCGTTGCAGAACGAACGCCAGCGCATGCTGGGCTCGATGCCGCGCACCAACACCAGGTCACGACGCTTCACCGGGCCGTTCTCCGAGCCGATCCTGACCACCGAAAGCCGGGTGGTCGGCCAGGTGACGCGGCGCACCCCGCCGTCGAGCCAGATGTGCGGCCGATTGACCTGGAAGTCGTAGTAGTCCTCGGCGTCGAGCGCCGCGAACACCTCCGCCTTCCACTCCCGCTCCAGATGAGCGACCGCTGCGGAGGCGGCGTCACCCGCATCGTTCCAGCCCTCGAACGCGGCCACCATGACCGGGTCGACCAGCTCGGGAACCCCTTCGAGCTCGATCACCCAGCGCCTCCTCCCGGCCGGGCGGGAGGAAGGCCCGGCCCGGCTGCCGTATGTGTTGCGTGCGGCCCCAGCCTACGGCGTGACCGTGCCCAGACCGGAGTCCTCGTACGCATGTGCGCGGGTCAGCGGGGCCGTGGGGTTCGGCGGCTCCGTCAGGCGGCGGGCAGGCCGAGCAGGTCGGCCACCCTGGCGCGCACCTCGGGGGTGTCGAGGCCGCGGATGGTGAGGGTGGTGCGGCGGCGGACCACGTCCTCCACGGTCTCGGCCCACTCGTGGTCGCGGGCGTAGACGACCTGGGCCCAGATCTCCGGCCCGTCCGGGTGGACGCGCTCGCCGAGCGCCGGGTCCGCGCGCACCAGGCGGGCGATCTCGAAGGCCAGCGAGCCGTAGTGGGTCGCGAGTTGGCGGGCCGTCAGCGGATCCATCCGGGCGCCGGGTTCGGGGTCCACGAGCAGCCGGTGCGCGACCGCGTTCGGGTTGGCGACACCGGGCAGCGGCACCCGGCGCACCAGGTCGGAGACGGGCTCCATGTCCTCGGCGAGCGGCACCGTGTGCTGGGTGGCGAGCTTGCGCAGCACCATCCGGCCGATGTGCCGGTAGGTGGTCCACTTGCCGCCGGCCACCGACAGCATGCCGCCGCGGCCCTCGGTGACCACCGTCTCGCGTCGGGCCGCCTCCACCCCGCCCGGACCGCCGGGGAGCACCCGGAGGCCGGCGAACGCGTAGGTGAGCAGCGAGCGGTCGAGCTGCTCGTCGCGGACGGAGAACGCGGCCTCGTCCAGGATCTGCCGGATGTCGGCCTCGGTGGGCCGCACCTCGGCCGGGTCGCCCTCGTACGGCTCGTCCGTGGTGCCGAGCAGCAGCTGGTCCTCCCACGGCAGCGCGAAGGTGATGCGGTACTTGTCGACCGGGGTGGCCAGCGCGGTCCGCCACGGGCTGGTGCGCCGCAGCACCAGGTGGGCGCCCTTGGAGAGCCGGATGCTGGGGGCCGCGCCCGGGTCCTCGAGCCGCCGCAGGTGGTCGATCCAGGGCCCGGTCGCGTTGAGGACCAGGCGGGCGTCGACGCCGAACTCGTCGCCGCTGAGCCGGTCGCGCAGCTCGGCCCCGGTGACCCGGCCGTGGGTGAAGCGCAGCCCGACGACCTCGGCGTGGTTGAGGACGGCCGCCCCGGACTGGACGGCGGCCCGGACCGTCATCACGGCCATCCGGGAGTCGTTCATCTGGTGGTCGCCGTAGACCGCGACGGCGCGCAGGTTCTCGGTGCGCAGGGCGGGGTTGAGGGCCGCGGCCCGGGCGGGGGAGATGACGCGGCCGACGCCGTCGCCGAAGGCGGAGAGCGCGGAGTAGGCGAAGACGCCGGCGCCCAGCTTGGCCGCGCCGTGCGGCCCGCCCTTGTAGACGGGCAGGTGGAAGGTGAGCGGGTTGACCAGGTGCGGGGCGACGTCCCGGGCGAGCACCCGGCGCTCGTGGTGGTTCTCGGCCACCAGCCGGACGGCGCCGGTCTGCAGGTAGCGCAGGCCGCCGTGCACCAGCTTGGAGGAGGCGGACGAGGTGGCGCCGGCGAAGTCGCCGGCGTCCACCATCGCCACCCGCAGCCCGGACTGCGCGGCGTGCCAGGCCACCGAGGTGCCCAGGATGCCGCCGCCGACGACCAGCAGGTCCCAGGTCGCCGTGGCGAGCCGGTCGCGGGTCTCGGCCCGCCGGTCGGCCGCCGCTATCCCGACGGGACCCGTGGTGGTGGGGGTTCCTGCGGTCGGCTGCGGGGTGTTCATGATCGTCAGTTCTCCTCGTCCAGCCAGCCCATGGTCCGCTGCACGGCCTTGAGCCAGAACTTGTACTCGCGGTCGCGCTCGGCCGCGTCCATCTGCGGGGTCCACTCGGCGGCCCGGCGCCAGTTGTGGCGCAGGTCCTCGATGTCGGTCCAGAAGCCCACCGCGAGCCCCGCGGCGTAGGCGGCGCCCAGGCAGGTGGTCTCGGAGACCATCGGGCGCACCACGGGAACGTCGAGGAAGTCCGAGATGTTCTGCATCAGCAGGTTGTTGGAGGTCATCCCGCCGTCCACCTTGAGGGTGGTGAGCTCCATGCCGGAGTCCTTCTTCATGGCGTCGACGATCTCGCGGGTCTGCCAGGCGGTGGCCTCCAGCACGGCCCTGGCGATGTGCGCCTTGGTGACGTAGCGGGTGAGCCCGGAGATGACGCCCCGGGCGTCGGAGCGCCAGTAGGGGGCGAAGAGCCCGGAGAAGGCGGGCACGAAGTAGGCGCCGCCGTTGTCCTCGACGGAGCGGGCGAGGGTCTCGATCTCGGCGGCGCTGTTGATGAGGCCCATCTGGTCGCGCATCCACTGCACCAGCGCGCCGGTGATGGCGATGGAGCCCTCGAGCGCGTAGACCGGGGCCTGCTCGCCGATCCGGTAGCCGACGGTGGTGATCAGGCCGGCGTAGGAGTTGATGGCCTCGGTGCCGGTGTTCATCAGCAGGAACGTTCCGGTGCCGTAGGTGGACTTGCCCTCGCCGACGCCGAAGCAGGTCTGGCCGAAGAGCGCCGCCTGCTGGTCGCCGAGCGCCGAGGCGACCGGCACGCCGTCCAGCACGCCGCCCTTGGCCGTGCCGTACACCTCGGCCGAGGAGCGGATCTCGGGGAGCACCGAGGGCGGCACGCCGATGGAGCTGACGATCCGCTGGTCCCAGTCGAGGGTGCGCAGGTTCATCAGCAGGGTGCGGGAGGCGTTGGTGACGTCGGTGACGTGCACGCCGCCCTCGGGCCCGCCGGTCAGGTTCCAGATGACCCAGGAGTCCATGGTCCCGAAGAGCAGCTCGCCGCGGTCGGCGCGCTCCCGCAGGCCCGGGACGTTGTCCAGCAGCCAGCGGATCTTGGGGCCGGCGAAGTAGGAGGCGAGGGGGAGCCCGGTCTCCCGGCGGAAGCGGTCCTGGCCGACGTTGCGGCCCAGCTCGCGACAGAGGGCGTCGGTGCGGGTGTCCTGCCAGACGATGGCGTTGTGCACCGGCTCGCCCGTGGCCTTGTCCCACAGCAGCGTGGTCTCGCGCTGGTTGGTGATGCCGATGGCCTTGACGTGCTCGCGGGTGATGCCGGCCTTCTCCAGGGCGCCGGCCACCACCTCCTGGACGTTGGTCCAGATCTCGGCGGCGTCGTGCTCCACCCAGCCGGGCTTGGGGAAGATCTGCTCGTGCTCCTTCTGGTCGACCGAGACGATCCGGCCGTCGCGGTCGAAGACGATGCAGCGGCTCGAGGTGGTGCCCTGGTCGATGGCGGCGATGTACTCGCGCGGGGCGTCGGCGGGCTCGTGGGTTTCCGACATACGGCGGCTCCTGGTGACGGCGGGTTCGGCGGTTCGGCGGTCGGGCGGGGGAGTGGCGGCTGGGGCGGATCAGAAGAGTGCGGTGTGGATGCCGGCCGCCGCCGCGCCGCCGGCCAGCGGGCCGACCACCGGGATCCACGCGTAGCTCCAGTCGGAGCTGCCCTTGTTGGGCAGCGGCAGCAACTGGTGGACGATGCGGGGCCCCAGGTCGCGGGCCGGGTTGATGGCGTAGCCGGTGGGCCCGCCGAGGGAGAGGCCGATGCCGACGACGACGAGCGCGACCATCAGGCCGCCGGTGCCGGAGACCGTGAGCCCGTCGTTGAGGCCGATGCCGAGCACCAGCAGGACCAGGACCATGGTGCCGATGATCTCGGTGGCCAGGTTCTGCACGGTGTTGCGGATCTCCGGGGCCGTGGAGAAGATCCCGAGCACCGGTCCCGGCTGCCCGGCGGCCGCGTCGCGCCGCTCCTCGACCTCGCGCGTCTCGTCGAACGCCCTGGCGCCGGGCGTGCGGGAGCCGCTGACGATCTCGTGGTCGCTGAGGTGCGCCTTGAAGTGGCCGTAGTAGGCGAGCCAGGTGAGGAAGGCGCCCAGCATGGCGCCGACCATCTGGCCGGCGATGTAGGTGCCGAAGTTGCGCCACACGCCGGAGTCGATGGCGATGCCGAGCGTGACGGCCGGGTTCAGGTGCGCGCCGGAGAGCTGGGTCGACACGTAGACGCCTGAGAGCACGCCGATGCCCCAGCCGAAGGTGATGGCGAGCCAGCCGGCGTCGAACGCCTTCGATTTCTTGAGGACGACGCCGGCGACGACGCCGGTGCCGAGCAGGATCAGTGTGGCGGTGCCGATGACCTCGCCGAAGAAGATGTCGGAGCTGGACACCCGTGACTCCTTTGTCCTTCGTCCAGGGGTTCCTGGCCGACGACCGTCCACCGTTCGACAATGTCGACCATCGAACGGCAGTTTTCTCCCCGGGGGCGCCGCCGTCAAGAGGTTGTGCGGCAGATAACCCAAGGGTGTCTGGATTGTCCTAGAAGCGGCCGGCTCCGAGGTCGCGCGACACGGAGCGCGCGCAGTCCCGCACGGCGGCCACGAGGCGTGGGTCCAGGTCCTCCTGCCCCGCGGCGCCGGACCGCATACGCTCCACGGCCCCGGTGATTCCCACGGCCCCCACCGGCATCCGCCGCCGGTCCAGGATGGGCGCGGCGATGGAGGCCACCCCGTCCCAGGTCTCGCCCACGTCGCTGGCCCAGCCCCGGGAGCGCACCAGCTCCAGGTTCTCCTCGAACGCCGCGGGGTCGGTCACCGTGCGCTCCGTGATGGCCGCGAAGTCGCCCTCCATCACCTCGTTGTGCGCGACGGGGTCGAAGGCCGCGAGCACCTTGCCGAGCGCGGTGCTGTGCAGCGGCTGCATGGCGCCGACCTCCAGCACCTGCCGGCTGTCGTCCGGCCGGAAGACGTGGTGCACCACGAGCACGCCCCGCTGGTGCAGCACCCCGAGGTACGCCGCCTCGCCGCTGGCCCGCGCCAGGTCGTCGGTCCAGACCAGGGCGCGGGCGCGCAGCTCGTGCACGTCCAGATAGCTGTTGCCGAGCCGCAGCAGCTCGGCGCCGAGCTGGTACTTCCCCGAGGTCGGGTCCTGCTCGACGAAGCCCTCCTGCTGCAGGGTGCGCAGCAGCCCGTGCGTGGTTGCCTTGGCCAGCCCTATGGCGGAGGCGATGTCCGACAGGCCCAGGCGGCGCTCGCCGCCGGCCAGCAGGCGCAGCACGGCCGCCGCGCGTTCGAGCGACTGGATGGTCCGCGCCATGAGGTCGCCTCCCTGCTTCTCGCACCGTCCGCCCCGTGCCGGGCGTCGTTCGGCATTGTCGAACGAGAGCGGGTCATGTCGATACCCCCGGCGCCGAGAAATGAGTGTAAGACCGTCCACCGATCGGAAGGGCTCCCCGCCCGGACGGCCCCAACCGTTACCCTGACCAGGTGCGCCCGCCCCGAGGGCAACGCCTCGCCGCCGGGCGCATAGCCGACAGCCGTCGCATCCCCGGGAGCCTCCCCATGGCCTTGTCCAGTGCCGCGTCCAGTCCCTCCACCGTCCCCCAGCCCGAGCGGGTTGCCGCCCTCCGCGAGGCCCTCGCCTCCCGGGTCGTGGTCGCCGACGGCGGCATGGGCACCATGCTCCAGGCGCAGGACCCCACCCTGGAGGACTTCCAGCAGCTCGAGGGGTGCAACGAGGTCCTCAACGTCACCCGCCCCGACATCGTGGGCAACGTCCACCGCGCCTACTTCGAGGCCGGCGTCGACTGCGTCGAGACCAACACCTTCGGCGCCAACCTGAGCGCGCTCGGCGAGTACGAGATCGCCGACCGGATCGGCGAGCTCTCCACGGCCGGCGCCGCGGTCGCCCGTGCCGTCGCCGACGAGTTCGCCGCCGCCGACGGCCGCCCGCGCTGGGTGCTCGGCTCCATGGGGCCCGGCACCAAGCTCCCCACCCTGGGCCACACCACCTTCGCGGCCCTCAGGGACGCCTACCAGCGCAACGCGGAGGGCCTCGTCGAGGGCGGCGCCGACGCGCTGCTCGTCGAGACCTCGCAGGACCTGCTCGGCACCAAGGCCGCCGTGCTCGGCGCCCGCCGCGCGCTGACCGCCACCGGCGCCACGCTGCCGCTGATGGTGCAGGTGACCGTCGAGACCACGGGAACCATGCTGCTCGGCTCCGAGATCGGCGCCGCGCTCACCGCGCTCGAGCCCCTCGGCATCGACGTGATCGGCCTCAACTGCGCCACCGGTCCCGCCGAGATGAGCGAGCACCTGCGCTACCTGGCCCGGCACGCCGGCATCCCGATCTCCTGCATGCCCAACGCCGGGCTGCCCGTGCTCGGCAAGGACGGCGCCCACTACCCGCTCTCACCGGGCGAGCTGGCCGACGCGCACGAGTCCTTCATCGCCGAGTTCGGCCTCTCCCTGGTCGGCGGCTGCTGTGGCACCACGCCCGAGCACCTGCGGCAGGTGGTCGAGCGCGTCGGGCGGCTCACGCCCCCGCCGCGCGACCCGAGCCCCGAGCCGGGCGCCGCGTCGCTCTACCAGACCGTGCCGTTCCAGCAGGACGCCTCCTACCTGGCGATCGGCGAGCGCACCAACGCCAACGGCTCCAAGAAGTTCCGCGAGGCCATGCTCGACGGCCGCTGGGACGACTGCGTGGAGCTGGCCCGCGAGCAGATCCGCGAGGGCGCCCACCTGCTCGACCTGTGCGTGGACTACGTCGGCCGGGACGGCGTGGCCGACATGAGCGAGCTCGCCGGCCGGCTGGCCACCGCCTCCACCCTGCCGATCGTGCTGGACTCCACCGAGCCCGCCGTGATCCGGGCCGGCCTGGAGAAGCTCGGCGGCCGCGCGGTCATCAACTCCGTCAACTACGAGGACGGCGACGGACCCGACTCCCGGTTCGCGACCGTGACCGCCCTCGCCGTCGAGCACGGCGCCGCGCTGATGGCCCTCACCATCGACGAGACCGGCCAGGCGCGCACCCCCGAGCACAAGGTGGCCGTGGCCGAGCGGCTGATCGCCGACCTCACCGGCAACTGGGGCGTGGCCGAGCACGACATCATCATCGACTGCCTCACCTTCACCATCTGCACCGGACAGGAGGAGTCCCGCAAGGACGGCGTGAACACCATCGAGGCCATCAGGGAGCTCAAGCGGCGCCATCCCCGCGTGCAGACCACCCTTGGCCTGTCCAACATCTCCTTCGGCCTCAACCCGGCCGCCCGGCTCGTGCTGAACTCCGTCTTCCTCGACGAGTGCGTCAAGGCCGGTCTCGACTCGGCCATCGTGCACGCCGCCAAGATCCTGCCCATCGCCAGGATCGAGCCCGAGCACGTCGAGGTCGCCCTCGACCTGATCTACGACCGGCGGCGCGAGGGCTACGACCCCCTCCAGCGCTTCCTGCAGCTCTTCGAGGGCGTGGACGCCAAGTCCATGCGGGCCGGCAAGACCCAGGAACTCCTCGCCCTGCCGCTCGAGGAGCGGCTCAAGCGCCGCATCATCGACGGCGAGCGCAACGGCCTGGAGGCCGACCTGGACGAGGCGCTGGCCCAGCGCCCGGCCCTGGAGATCGTCAACGACACGCTGCTCGCCGGCATGAAGGTCGTCGGCGAACTGTTCGGCTCGGGCCAGATGCAGCTGCCGTTCGTGCTCCAGTCCGCCGAGGTGATGAAGCAGGCGGTCGCCCACCTCGAACCCCACATGGAGAAGACGGGGGACGCCGGGAAGGGCACCATCGTGCTGGCCACCGTGCGCGGCGACGTCCACGACATCGGCAAGAACCTCGTCGACATCATCCTCACCAACAACGGCTACACCGTCGTCAACCTCGGCATCAAGCAGCCCGTCGGCGCCATCCTCGACGCGGCCGCCGAGCACCGGGCCGACGTCATCGGGATGTCGGGGCTGCTGGTGAAGTCCACGGTGATCATGAAGGAGAACCTGGAGGAGCTGAACCGGCGCGGCATGGCCACCGACTACCCGGTGATCCTCGGCGGCGCCGCCCTGACCCGCGCCTACGTCGAGCAGGACCTGCACGAGATCTACGAGGGCGAGGTCCGCTACGCCAGGGACGCCTTCGAGGGCCTGCGGCTGATGGACGCCCTGGTCGCCGTCAAGCGCGGCGTGCCGGGCGCCACCCTGCCCGAGCTGAAGAAGCGGCGGGTGGCGGCCCGCCCCCGGGCCGAGGTCGTGGAGACCGGGGCCGAGTCGACGCCGCGCCGCTCGGCCACCGCCACCGACGTGCCGATCCCGACCGCGCCCTTCCTCGGCACCCGGGTCGTCAAGGGCATCCCGCTCAAGGACTACGCGGCCTGGCTCGACGAGGGCGCGCTGTTCAAGGGGCAGTGGGGCCTCAAGGCCGCCAGGGACGGCGGCCCCGACCACGCCGAACTCGTGGAGACCGAGGGCCGGCCCAGGCTGCGCGGCTGGCTGGACCGACTGCACACCGACAGCCTGCTCGAGGCCGCCGTGGTCTACGGGTACTTCCCCTGCCACGCCGAGGGCGACGACCTGGTCATCCTCGACGAGGACGGCAAGGAGCGCACCCGCTTCTCCTTCCCCCGCCAGCGTCGCGGCCGCCACCTCTGCCTGGCCGACTTCTTCCGACCGGCCGAGTCCGGCGAGACGGACGTGGTGGCCCTGCAGACCGTCACCATCGGTCCCCGGGTCAGCCAGGCCACCGCCGAGCTGTTCGCCGCCGACTCCTACCGCGACTACCTGGAGCTCCACGGCCTCTCCGTGCAGCTCGCCGAGGCCCTGGCCGAGTACTGGCACGCCCGGGTCCGCGCCGAGCTCGGCATCGCGGGGGGCGACCCGGCCGAGCTCGACGGCATGTTCCGCACCGAGTACCAGGGCTGCCGCTACTCCCTGGGCTACCCGGCCTGTCCCGACCTCGCGGACCGGGCCAAGATCGCCCAGCTCCTGGACTCGGAGCGGATCGGCGTCACCCTGTCCGAGGAGTTCCAGCTCGACCCGGAGCAGTCCACGGACGCGATCATCCTTCACCACCCGGAAGCCAACTATTTCAACGCACGCTAACCCGATCGGGCGTACTGGACCGGCAGGCACTCGTCGGATTTTCACCGGCAAAGTAAACTGATCGGTCCGGAACAGGCCGGTCGTCTCGCGCAGGCGGCCGGCCTTCCTGCCCCCGTGGAGGTGTGCGGATGACGTCTTCCTACCAGGTCGTCGACGCCCGGCTGTCCCTCGGCCCGACCCCGCAGGCCGTCCTGCTCGACATGGACGGCACCCTGGTCGACACCGAGGGCTTCTGGTGGGACGCCGAGGTCGAGGTGTTCGCCGACCTCGGGCACGTCCTGGCCGACGAACACCGCCAGGTCGTGGTCGGCGGCCCCATGACCCGCAGCGCCGGCTACCTGATCGAGGTCACCGGCGCCGACATCACCCTGGACGAGGTCCGCGACCTGCTCAACGCGGCGTTCCTGCGCCGCCTCGACCGGGGCGTGCCGCTGATGCCGGGCGCCCGCCGGCTGCTGCTCGAACTGTCCGCGCACCGCGTCCCCACCGCGCTGGTCTCGGCCTCGCACCGCACCGTCATCGACCGGATGCTGCGCTCGCTCGGCGCCGAGCACTTCACCCTCACGGTCGCCGGCGACGAGCTGTCCCGCACCAAGCCGCACCCCGACCCCTACCTGACCGCCGCCGCCCGGCTCGGCGCCGACCCCGCCAGGTGCGTCGCCATCGAGGACACCGCCACCGGCGTGGCCTCCGCCGAGGCCGCCGGCTGCCGGGTGGTCGCGGTGCCCTCCGTGGCCCCGATCCCGCCCGCCGCGGGGCGCACCGTGATCGCCTCCCTCGAACAGGTCGACCTGGCCTTCCTGCGCGGCCTCCCCGCCCCCGTCGCGACCACCCCGCTCGGCCCGGCCGGCGCGATCGACCTCGGGCCCGAGCCGTCCCCGGTCGGCCCGTGAGCTTCCTCACCACCGGCCATCCGCCCCGGCCCTGACGTTAGGGTCGATCCGTGAGCAGACCAGGACGAGGACGGCACCGGTGAGTAGGCGCGTTTCCCGGCCGGCACTCCCGCTGGTCGCGGTCGCCGTTACCGGCCTGCTCGGCGGCTGCCTGGCGGGCGGCGAGGACGGCCCCGGCGGCGGCGAACCGATCGTGGTCGGCATGACCGACGCCGTGCCGGCCACCGACCCCGCCGCCGGTTACGACCCGGGCTCCTGGCTGGTCTTCAACAACGTCTTCCAGTCGCTGCTCAGCTTCCCGCCGGGCGGCGTCGAGCCCCAGCCCGAGGCCGCCGAGCAGTGTGGCTTCACCGACCGGGCCAGCCGCCGCTTCACCTGCACCCTCCGCGACGACCTCACCTTCAGCAACGGCGACGAGCTCACCTCCGAGGACGTCAGGTTCTCCTTCGAGCGCACGCTGCGCATCGACGACCCGAGCGGCCCCGCCGTGCTGCTCGGCTCCATAGACCGCATCGACACCCCCGACGAGCACACGGTCACCTTCCACCTCAACCGGCCGGACGCGACCTTCCCGCAGAGGATCGCCTCCGGAGCCGGCTCCATCGTCAACCACCGCGAGTACCCGGCCGACGAGCTGCGCACCGACGGCCGGGCGAGCGGCTCCGGCGCCTACACCCTGGAGAGCGTCGACGCGGCCGAGGCCGTGTTCGCCGTCAACCCCGACTACCGCGGTCCGGCCGAGCACCGGAACTCCGGGGTGACCCTGCGCTTCTTCGACGGCGACCAGCGCGCCCTGCGCGAGGCCGTCACCGACGGCGGCGTCGACGTCGCCTACCGCGGGCTGAGCGCCAGCGACACCGCCGAGCTCGACGCGGCAGCCCGTTCCGGCCGCGGCGAGGGGGTCAAGGTCGTCGACGGCTCGAGCGCCGAGGCCCAGTACCTCGTCTTCAACGTCGACGACCCGGTCGCCGGCCGCCCCGGGGTCCGGCGGGCCGTCGCCTGGCTGCTCGACCGCACCGCCCTGGCCAGGGACGTCTACCGGCGCACCGTCGAACCGCTCTACTCGGTCGTCCCCGCCGGGATCACCGGCCACAACACCGCGTTCTACGACACCTACGGCGACGAGCCCGACCGCGCGCGGGCCGAGGCCGCGCTGCGGGCCGAGGGCATCACCGAGCCCGTCGAACTCACCCTGTGGGTCACCCCGGCGCGCTTCGGCCCCGACACCGAGGCCGCCTTCGAACACATCGCCGCCCAACTCGACGCCAGCGGGCTGTTCGACGCCACCGTCCGCAGCGTCGACGCCGACGCGTTCGCGCGCGGCGTGGCCGACGGCGACTACGGCGCCTACGTGCGCGGCTGGGTGCCCGACTACCCGGACCCCGACAACTTCACCGAGCCCTTCTTCGGCCCCGACGGCGTGCTGGGCGGCGGCTACCGCAACGACCGGATCACAGGGGAGCTGATCCCCCGCACCGAGCGCCAGCCGGACCGCGCCGAGACGGTCGCCGACTTCGGCGAGATCCAGGACATCGTCGCCGAGGACCTGCCCCTGATCCCGATCTGGCAGGGCAGGCAGTACGCCGTCGCCGGCGAGGACGTCAGCGGGCTCCAGTGGTCCCTCGACGCCTCCACCGTCTTCCGCTTCTGGGAGATCGGCACGACCCGCTGACGGCCGGCCAGGGCCTAGATGAGTAAGTCCTAACGGCTGGTGGGGTGCATGAACGAGGTGAGGGTGTTCAAGATCCGGTTGTGTCGACCGACCTGAACACCCTCATCACGGCACTGTACGTGAAGATCGATGACGAT
>NZ_JAVREM010000081.1:0-25349 GCF_031845425.1 Streptomyces millisiae | reverse complement strand
CCGGGCATTACGGTGGGACACGAAGACCTCCATGCGGTGCAGTCCTAGACAGCTCCACCACATCGGAGGTCTTCGCCATGATCAAGCCCCAACGAGTGTCAACAACGCTCGTGATCAATACACCTAGCGGGCCAGGATCAGGCTCATCGCCTCGGCGCGGGTCGCCGCGTCCCGCAGCTGGCCGCGCACCGCCGAGGTGGTCGTCTTGGCACCCGGCTTCCGCACCCCGCGCATCGTCATGCACATGTGCTCGCACTCCACCACCACGATCACCCCGCGCGGCTCCAGGATCCGCATCAGGGAGTCGGCGATCTGGGTGGTCAGCCGCTCCTGCACCTGCGGCCGCCGCGCGAACACGTCGACCAGCCTGGCCAGCTTGGAGAGCCCGGTGATCTTGCCGCTCGCCGACGGGATGTAGCCGATGTGCGCGTACCCCACGAACGGCACCAGGTGGTGCTCGCAGGACGACAGCACCTCGATGTCCTTGACCAGCACCATCTCGTCATGGCCGAGGTCGAACGTGGTGGTCAGCACGTCCTCCGGGCGCTGCCACAGACCCGCGAATATCTCCCGGTAGGCCCGCGCCACCCGCGCCGGGGTGTCGCGCAGCCCCTCCCGGTCCGGGTCCTCGCCGACCGCGATCAGCAGCTCACGGACCGCGTTCTCGGCGCGCTTCTCGTCGAACTCACCGACGGGCCCGGGCCCGGACGTCTGGTCAGACAGCGTCACCGGGTCGGTCATGGCGTTCCTCGTTCCTTGGTCACGACGCGCACCGTCCCTGTACACACGGCCGCGCCCCTCACCATAGAACGTGAGGGGCGCGGACGGACATTCCGGTACCAGTCGGGGACGAGCCCCGGTTCAGTCCTCCGTGCGCTGGTCCTCCAGCGGCGGGGTGGCCTTCTCCAGGCTCCCGTTCGCCAGGTTGATCTCCTTGACCGGGAAGGTGACCGGCGGCCTGGTGGACGGCGTCCGGCGGGTGGAACCGGTCCACGCCGGGCGGGCCGGGCGCTTCACGACGCCGGCGAAGATCTCCGCCAGCTCCTCCTTGTTGAGGGTCTCCCGCTCCAGCAGCGCCAGTACCAGGTTGTCCAGCACGTCCCGGTTCTCCACCAGGATCTCCCACGCCTCGTTGTGCGCGGTCTCGATGAGCTTCTTGACCTCCTCGTCGACCACCCCGGCGACCTCCTCCGAGTAGTCGCGCTGGTGGCCCATCTCCTTGCCCAGGAAGGGCTCGGAGCTGTCGGCGCCGAACTTGATGGCGCCGAGCTTCTCGGTCATGCCGTACTGGGTGACCATCGCCCGCGCCGTGGCCGTGGCCTTCTCGATGTCGTCCCCGGCGCCCGTGGTCGGGTCGTGGAAGACCAGCTCCTCGGCCGCCCGGCCGCCCATCATGTAGGCCAGCCGGTCCAGCATCTCGTTGCGCGTGGTGGAGTACTTGTCCTCCTCCGGCAGCACCATGGTGTAGCCCAGGGCGCGGCCGCGGGAGAGGATCGTCACCTTGTGCACCGGGTCGCTGTTGGGAGAGGCCGCCGCGACCAGGGCGTGTCCGCCCTCGTGGTACGCGGTGATCATCTTCTCCTTCTGGCTCATGATCCGGGTGCGCTTCTGCGGGCCCGCGACCACCCGGTCGATGGCCTCGTCGAGGAACTTGTTGTCGATCAGCTTCGCGTTGCCCCGCGCGGCGAGCAGCGCCGCCTCGTTGAGCACGTTGTTCAGATCGGCACCGGTGAAGCCGGGGGTGCGCCGGGCGACGGCCGCCAGGTCGACGTCGGGCGCGACCGGCTTGCCCTTCTGGTGCACCTTGAGGATCTCCAGGCGGCCCTGCATGTCGGGCCGGTCCACCGCGATCTGGCGGTCGAAGCGGCCGGGACGCAGCAGCGCCGGGTCGAGGATGTCGGGGCGGTTGGTGGCGGCGATCAGGATCACGCCGCCCTTGACGTCGAAGCCGTCCATCTCGACCAGCAGCTGGTTGAGCGTCTGCTCCCGCTCGTCGTGACCGCCGCCCATGCCGGCGCCACGGTGCCGGCCGACCGCGTCGATCTCGTCCACGAAGACGATGGCCGGCGCGTTGGCCTTGGCCTGCTCGAACAGGTCACGCACCCGGGAGGCGCCGACGCCGACGAACATCTCGACGAAGTCGGAACCGGAGATCGAGTAGAACGGGACCCCGGCCTCGCCGGCCACGGCGCGCGCGAGCAGCGTCTTACCGGTGCCGGGCGGGCCGTAGAGCAGCACGCCCTTGGGGATCTTGGCGCCGACGGCCTGGAACTTCGCGGGCTCCTGCAGGAACTCCTTGATCTCCTGGAGCTCCTCCACGGCCTCGTCCGAGCCGGCCACGTCGGCGAAGGTGGTCTTCGGGGTGTCCTTGGTGATCAGCTTGGCCTTCGACTTGCCGAAGTTCATCACCCGGGAGCCGCCGCCCTGCATCTGGTTCATCAGGAACAGGAACACGATGATGATCAGCAGGAACGGCAGGATCGACAGCAGCATGCCCACGAAGGGGTTCTGCGACTTCGGGGAGACGGTGTACCCGTCGGGCAGCTGCTCGTCCTGGAACTTCGACTGCAGCATCGAGGCGAGGTCCTCGCCCTGCCCGTCGATGTAGCTGGCCTGGACCCGGTTGCTGCCCTCGATCTCCTGGCCGCTCTCGAGCTCGACCCGGATCATCTGCTCGTCGCCGGTGGTGAGCTCGGCGGACCTCACATGGTTCTGGCTGATCGCCTGCACGACCTCGCCGGTGTCCACCCTCTTGTAGCCCTCGGAAGAGCTGAACACCTGCATCAGCAGAATTACGGCGAGGACGGCCAGCACGATCCACATCACTGGCCCACGGAAATAGCGCTTCACGTCTATCCATACGGGGCGGCGCGGCCCCGTCCCTCCTGCCACATCTAGGCACAGCGCCCGGACGGGATCTGCTGTGCGCGCGGTGTCCTTGTCTTCATCCAACGGTAGGGGATGAACCGGTGTTCCCGGCCATCCCCTGCGTTTCCGGTCCCGCTGGGCCCGGCCCGCTGATCCCGCTAGTCGCTGTAGACGTGCGGGGCCAGGGTGCCGACAAAGGGCAGATTGCGGTACTTCTCCGCGTAGTCGAGGCCGTATCCGACCACGAACTCGTTGGGAATGTCGAAACCGACCCACTCGACGTCGATGTCGACCTTGGCCGCGTCCGGCTTGCGCAGCAGCGTGCAGACCCGGAGGGAGGCCGGCTCCCGGGAACCCAGGTTCGACAGGAGCCACGAAAGGGTGAGCCCCGAGTCGATGATGTCCTCGACGATCAGCACGTGCCGGCCCTTGATGTCGACGTCGAGGTCCTTGAGGATCCGCACCACGCCGGAGGACTGGGTGCCGGCGCCGTAGGACGACACCGCCATCCAGTCCATGGTGACCGGCGACGACAGAGCGCGGGCGAGGTCGGCCATGACCATCACCGCGCCCTTCAGGACCCCCACCAGCAGCAGCTCCTTGCCGGCGTACGCCGCGTCGATCTTGGCGGCCAGCTCCTCGAGCTTGGCATCGATCTCTTCCTTGGTGATGAGCACCGACTCCAGGTCGGCCCCCAGGTCCGTCTCTCGCACCCGCGCCACTGCTCTCTTCCGGCTCGTCCGCTCTTCCGGGTCTGGCTCGCTGGCCGCGCAGGTCCGTGCTGACTCGCCCCTCGACGCGCCTACTGACTCGCCTGCTGGAGCACCAGTCTGCCACCCTGCCTTCTGGCCTCGACGCGGCCCGGCAGATTCAGCGGACGCTGGCCGTGCCAGGCGGTGATCAGCCGGTCCGTCTCCTCGATGTGGCGGGCGAACAGCGAGCCCGCCGGGGCGCCGGCCGCGATCGCGGCCCGGCGCAGCACCCGGCGCCGCACGGCGGGCGGCAGGGCGCTCAGCTCCGCGACGTCCAGCGTGCCGTCGGGACGGGTGGCGGCACGCTGCGCGTCCTGCGCCCAGGCGTCGAGCGCGTCGGCGTCGTCCCGGGAGAGCTGCGCGGTGCGGGCGAGGGCCTCGACCACGCCGCGGCCCAGGGCCTTCTCCAACGCGGGCAACGCCTCGTGACGCACCCGGGAGCGGGTGTAGGAGGGGTCGGTGTTGTGCGGGTCGTCCCAGACGGGCAGCGACTGCACCAGGCACGCCTTGCGGGTGGTCTGCCGGTCGATGGCGAGAAACGGGCGACGGTAGCGCAGGGCGGCCTCGGGGACGCCGGAGAGGCTGCCGGAGACGGCCGCCATGCCGGAGAGCGAGCGGGTGCCCGAGCCGCGGGCGAGCCCGAGGAGCACCGTTTCCGCCTGGTCGTCGCGGGTGTGGCCGAGGAGCACGGCGACGGCGTGGTGGCGCTCGGCGGTGGCGTCGAGGGCGGCGTAGCGGGCGGTACGGGCGGCGGCCTCGGGGCCGCCGGCGCGGCCCACGTCGACCGGGACGACGTCGACGGGGTCGAGGCCGAGTGAGGTCATCCGCTCGGCGACCTCACGGGCGCGGAGGTCGGAGTCGGGCTGGAGACCGTGGTCGATGGTGACGCCGCCGGCGCGGACGCCGGCGCGGGAGGCCTCGAAGGCGAGGGCGGAGGCGAGCGCCATGGAGTCCGCGCCGCCGGAGCAGGCCACCAGCACAAGGGGCCGGGGCAGGCGGGGGGACGAGGCGTCGGGGGCCGAGGGGGACGGGGCGCGGGCCGCGTCGAGGATGTCGTTGAGCACGCGGCGGACCGCCAGGCGTATCGCGGCGACCGAGGGGTGGGGACCCATGTCCGAATCACTTCTTTCTGCGGGGAGCTCGGGAAGCGTTGTCACGCTGGGTGCGTAAATGGTGACAGAGGAGGTCTGTTACCCGAGCATCGCACGCCCGGCATTGCCGCCACGGTCCCTCGTACGGGTGATTTCGGCGCGTTTGGCGGCGATCGGGGCCACGGACCGGGCCCTACGCGGGACCGGGTCCGACCCGGGCGATCCACCGTTCGGGGCGGGAGATCTCCTCCTTGGTGGGCAGCGTGTTCGGCGAGGTCCACACGCGGTTGAAGCCGGCCATGCCCGCCTCGTCGACCACGGTGCGGACGAACCGCTCGCCGTCCCGGTACTGCCGCAGCTTGGCGTCCAGGCCGAGAAGCCGGCGCAGCGCCCGGTCGAGCCGGCCGGCGCCGGCCTGGCGGCGCCGGGTGAACTTCTCCCTGATCTCGGCGACGGACGGCACGACGGCGGGGCCCACCCCGTCCATCACGTAGTCCGCGTGCCCCTCGAGCAGCGACATCACGGCGGTGAGCCGCTCCAGGATCTCCCGCTGGCGCGGGGTCTGCACCAGGTCGACGATGCTCGGCCCGTCGCCGCGCTCCGCCTCGGCCTGCTCCTCGGACGCCCGGCCGCCCAGCGACTGCGCGGCCCGCCGCAGCCGCTCGACCAGGGTGGCCGGGTCCACGTCGGCCTCGGCCAGGAAGGACTGGATCTCGCTCTCCAGGTGGTCGCGGAGCCAGGGCACGGCGGTGAACTGGGTGCGGTGGGTCTCCTCGTGCAGGCAGACCCAGAGCCGGAAGTCGTGCGGGTGCACGTCGAGCTCGCGCTCCACGTGGACGATGTTGGGGGCGACGAGCAGCAGCCGGCCGCTGGTGGCGCCCGGCAGCTCGGGCCCGGCGGGCGCGAACGTCTCGTACTGGCCGAGCACCCGGGAGGAGAGGAAGCCGAGCAGCATGCCGACCTCGACGCCGGTGACCTTGCTGCCCATCGCGGTGAGCGCGCCCCCGCCGGGCATGGCGGCCCGCCGCTCGCGCATCCGGGACATCAGCGGGGCGAGCACCTCCCGGAACCCGGCCACGTTGGCCCGCACCCACCCGGGCCGGTCCACCACGAGCACCGGCGTGTCCACCCCGCCCGCGTCCAGCTCGGTGAACTCCCGCACGTGCCGCTCCGAGGCGACGGCGTGCCGGCGCAGCTCGGCGACGACGGAACGAGCCTCGTCCCGGCTCACCTCGGGGCCGGGACGCAGCACCCGGGTGGCGGTGGAGACCGCCAGCTTCCAGTCGACCAGGTCCGTACCGCCGAGTGAGGTCATGCCCTCAACGGTACGGCGCCCCCCACCCCACGGCTAGCGGCCCAGGGGCGGGGCGGCTAGCCGGCCAGGGCGGCCAGCGCCGTGGCCGCCTCGTCGAGCGCGGCCTCGGCCGCCCGCGCGTCGGTGGTCTCGGAGGCGAGGAAGGCGAAGGCGAGCACCCGTCCTTCGCCGGTGGCGACCGTGCCGGCCAGGCTGTTGACGCCGGTCAGGGTGCCGGTCTTGGCGCGCACCAGGCCGGCGCCCTCCGCGCCGGTCTCGCCGTCCGCGTACCGCTCGGACAGGGTGCCGGAGAAGCCGGCCACCGGGAGGCCGGTGAGGGCGGCCCGCAGCTCCGGGCGCTCGGGGTCGGCGGCGACGGCGAGGGCCCGGGTGAGCAGGTCCGCGGTGACCCGGCCCTCGCGGTCGAGGCCGCTGGCGTCGACCAGCCGGGCGCCGTCCATGGGCAGCCTGAGCGCTTCGAGCCGGTCGTTGAACGCGGCGCTCGCGCCGCGGAAGTCGGCAGGCTGGTCGCTGGCGATCGCGGTGTGCCTGGCCAGCGCCTCGGCGAGGTCGTTGTCGCTGTTGATCAGCATCCGCTCGACCAGCGAGGAGGTCGGCGCGGAGCGGTGGACGGCCAGCTCCTCGGCGTCCTCCGGCGCGGTGCGCCTGGCCGGGTCGCGGCCCTCGGCGGCCTCGGCGCTGATGCCGCCGGCGTCCGCCAGGGCCGCGGCGAAGGCGGTGGCGGCGTCGGCCGCCGGGTTGTCGGCGCGCGGCGCGGGGCCCCTGGTGCTGTCGTCGAGGCGGCCCTCGTTCAGCTGGAGGGGGGTGATGACGGCGATGTTGTCGTTCACCCCGATCGGGTGACGCTGCTCGCGCGGGTAGAGCGAGACGTCGTAGGCGACCTCCTCGGCCGTGAGCCCCCGGTCGGCCAGGGCGCGGGCGGTGTCCCCGGCGAGGTCGTCGAGATCGTCCGCGGTGAGGGTGGGGTCGCCGCCGCCGACCAGGACGACGCTCTTCCGCTCCTCGTCCCAGCGGACGGTGGTGGCGAGACGGTGGTCGGGGCCGAGCGCGTCCAGGGCCGCCACGGCGGTGATGATCTTGACGGTGGAGGCGGGGGCGCGGCTGGTGCCCGCGCGCTCGGCGTACAGCGACTCGCCGGACGACAGGTCGATGACGGCCGCGGCGACGTCCTCGCCGAGCGCGGGATCGCGCAGCAGCGGCCGCAGCACGCGGTCCACCACGGCGGCGGTGGGCTCCGCGCCCTCGCCGTCCAGCGGCACCAGGACCGGCTGTACCCCGGGCACGGTGCCGGCCACCCACTCGCCGTCCCCGGTGTCCGCGTCCCGCCGGGCGTCGGCGGCGGTCGCCTGGTCGCGCTCGGCGGTGCGCCGGCCGGAGTCCCAGGGGCCGGCGAGGGCGACGAGCACCGAGGCGATCGCCAGCCCGGCCGCGCCGGCGGCGGCGACGAGCCGCCAGATCGCCTGCTGTTCCCGGAGGTTGGCACGGACGAACCGCAGCACCACCTCGAGCTTCTCCGCCGTCCTCCGCACCACGGACCAGCCCCTTTCGCGAGCAGACACCGCCGTGAGGGACACTTAACCACCTGTCGCGTGCATAGATCGGTTAAGGAGTCCCCCAGTGGAGTTCGACGTCACCATCGAGATTCCGAAGGGTTCGCGGAACAAGTACGAGGTGGATCACAAGACCGGACGCATCCGTCTGGACCGCCACCTGTTCACCTCGACGGTCTACCCGGCCGACTACGGCTTCGTGGAGGGGACGCTCGGCGAGGACGGCGACCCGCTGGACGCCTTGGTGCTGCTCGACGAGCCCACCTTCCCCGGCTGCCTGATCCAGTGTCGGGCGATCGGCATGTTCCGGATGCGGGACGAGGCGGGCGGCGACGACAAGCTGCTGTGCGTGCCGGCGTCCGACCCGCGGATGGAGCACCTGCGCGACATCCACCACGTGAGCGAGTTCGACCGGCTGGAGATCCAGCACTTCTTCGAGGTCTACAAGGACCTGGAGCCGGGCAAGTCGGTCGAGGGCGCCAACTGGGTGGGCCGGACCGAGGCGGAGGCCGAGATCGAGGCCTCGTTCAAGCGCGCGGTGGACGCCGGCGAGGGCCACCACTGACGCGTCGTTGAGCCTGTTGTGAGAGGCTGGGAGGCAGAGCCACGACCGGCTCCTGGACGAGGTGCGCCGTACCCAGCCCCACGACAAGACGGCGCGGGGAGTCGTGTCCGTCATGGCGTGGATTCTTCTCGTGATCTCCGGTGTGCTCGAGGCCGTCTGGGCGACGGCGCTCGGCAAGTCCGAGGGGTTCAGCAAGCCGGTGCCGACCGTGGTCTTCGCGGTCGGCCTCGCGCTCTCGATGACCGGCCTCGCGCTGGCGCTGCGGACCCTGCCGGTGGGCACGGGGTACGCGGTGTGGGTCGGCATCGGCGCGGTGCTGACCGCCGGATACGGGATGGCCTTCGAGGGCGAGCCGGCGTCGCTGCTGAAGGTGGCGCTGCTCGCCGGCATCGTCGGCTGTGTGGTCGGCCTGAAGCTGGCGCACTGAGGGGGCTGCCTCAGAAGCCGCGGGTGCGCTTGGCGCCGCGGCGGCCGATCGGCGTGGTGAGCCCGGGGGTTCCGATGAACAACCGGGCCATCTCGCTGCCCAGGTTCACCCCGACGGCGATGGCGAGCGCCAGCGTGATCGCGGTGACCAGGTTCTGGACGCCGGCGTCCACGTTGCCCTGGGCGAAGCCGAGCAGGCCGAGGTAGACCGCGCCACCGGGCAGCAGCGGGCCGATCGCCGCGGTCACGTAGGGCAGCGACGAGGTGAACCGGTAGCGGGACTCCAACTGGCCGAAGAGGCCGACCATGCCCGCCCCGACGGCCGTGGCCGCGAACGGCGAGAGCCCCGCCGTGTCGTGCATCGCCCCGTAGATCAGCCAGGCGACGCCGCCGTTGACGGTGGCGGGGATGATCGTGTGGCGGGCCTGCTGGAGCAGCACGCAGAAGGTGAGCGAGAGCAGCAGCGCGGCGGCCAGCTGGACGCCGGGACGGGTGGCGCGCTGGACGACCTCGGGCTCCAGGCTCACCCCCGAGGTCTCGCCCATGTAGAGCACGGCCAGCACCCCGCAGACGATGCCGACGCTGAGGTAGACCACCTCCAGCAGACGGGCCGAGGCCGTCAGGTAGTAGCCGGTGAGGCCGTCCTGGACGCCGGCGACCAGCGCCCGGCCGGGGATCACCGCGAACAGGCCGCCGGTGACCATGGCCGCGGCCTGGATCTCGCCGGAGCCGGAGGCGTGGCCGGCCGCCCAGGCGACGCCCACCAGCGCCGGCGCCATCGCGGCGGCGGCGAACTGGTAGAACTCCGGCAGCCCGCGGCTGGCCGCCAGCCAGGCCAGCCGGTCGCCGAGCATGGCACCCAGGGCGGCGAGCAGGAAGACCTGCCAGTTGCCGCCGACCAGGGTGCTGGCGGCGCCGGCCAGCAGCCCGCTGGCGATGGTCAGCTGCCACTTGGTGAACGGGTGGCGGTTCCGCCGGATGGTGGCGAGCCGGCCGTAGGCCTCCTCGAGCGAGACCTCGCCCGAGGAGATGTCGTCGACCAGCTGGAAGACGGCGGCCAGCCGGGTGTAGTCGGTGCCGCGCCGGCGGACGATGCGGCTGAGCGAGACCGGCGCGTCGACCAGCGAGGGCTGGTGGGTAATGGAGATCAGGGTGAAGGTGACCGTGGCCTCGCAGCGGTCGAGCCCGTAGGCGTGGACCACCCCGAACATCGCGGCCTCGACGTCCTCCGCGCCCTCGCCGCCGGCCAGCAGCAGCTCCCCGATACGCAGCGTCAGGTCGAGCACCCGGGGGACGGCCGGCGGCGCCTCCTCCCCCTCCCGGGGCACGTACTCGGGGGCCGGCCGCTCGGCCAGCGGCAGCCGGACCATGCTGCGCATCCGGTCCTGCCAGTAGGTGCCGCGGCCGGCCTCCAGGCCCGTGACCCGGGGTATGCCCTGGGCCGGGGTGAACTCGCTGCGCTCCGGGGCACGCGGCGGAACGGTGAGGCCCTCGGGGACCGCGAACTCGGAGCTCGGGTGGTCGCTCTCCGGCGGGGGCAGTTCGAGCCCCTCGGGAACGGCGAACCCGGAGCCTGTCTCCTGATCCGTCGCTTCCTCGCCACCCACGCCGATCCTGCTCCTCCCTCACGCCTGGTGGGGCCCTCCGGAAGGCCCTCGCCGCAGCATAAGGTCATTCCGGTGGATTCGCCCGACCGGAGTGGCGCTCCGCGTTCGCCATGATCGCGGCCCGCGGATGGGCGGCGAGACCGGGCCCGGGCATCGCCCCTAAGCGTCCCGGCCGCGCAGCACCGCGTAACCCGCCGCCAGCGCCGCCGCCGACCAGCCCAGCAGCACGGCGACCGCGACGCCGGGCCCGTAGGGCTCGTGGTCCTGGGTGATCAGCACCAGGCCCGCGGTCGACGGCAGGTGATCGGCGACGGCGGCCAACCACCCGGCGCCCATGGCCCGCAGCAGCTGCGGCACCGCCAACTGCAGCAGCACCAGGCCGGTGATCGCGCCCGCCGCGCTGCGCAGCATGGTGCCGGTGCCTATGGCCATCAGGGCCAGCGCGGCCAGATAGCCGCCGGTGCCCGCCGCGGCCGCCACCGCGTCGGCGGCGGTGAACTCACCGTACTCCCGCATCACCGGGGCGGCGCAGGCCGTGCCCAGGGCGCTGAGCAGCACGCCGAGCACCGCCGCCACCGCGGCGACCACGGCCGCCTTGCCGAGCAGCAGGCGCCAGCGGACCGGGACGCTCTGCAGCGAGGTGCGGATGGATCCGCTGGCGTACTCGCCGGTGACGGCCAGGGTGGCCGGCACGAGGACGGCGAGCTGGGCGACCATCAGCGCGTCGGCCACCGCGTGCGGCGCGGGCCGGGCGGTGTCGAAGCCGTTCTCCGCACTGGCGAAGGCCGACATGCCGACCACGACCGACGCGGCGGCGGTGAGCAGCCCGGCGGCCACCAGACTCCACCAGGTGGAGCGCACGCTCACCAGCTTGGTCCACTCGAAGGCGATCACTCCCCTCATGCCGGCTCACGCTCCCCGTACTCGACGCTGCTCTCGGTCAGCTCCATGTAGGCCTCCTCCAGCGAGGCCCGGCGCTGGCTGAGCTCGTGCACGGGCACCCGGTGGCGGAAGGCGAGCTCGCCGATCCCGGCCAGGTCGCCGCCGAGGACCAGCACCTCGTCGCGGCCGCCGCCGTCCGCCGCGCGCACGGTCAACCCCGCCGCGGCCAGGTGCGGGAGCAGCTCGCCGAGGCGTGGGCTGCGGATCCGGACCGCGTTCGCGGAGCTGCGCTCGATGATGCTGGCCACGGGCGCGTCCGCTATGAGGCGGCCGCGCCCGATCACCACCACATGGTCGGCCGTCTCCTGCATCTCGCTCATCAGGTGGCTGGAGAGGAAGACGGTGCGCCCCTCGGCGGCGAGGGAGCGGATCAACTCCCGCAGCCAGCGCACCCCGTCCGGGTCGAGGCCGTTGACCGGCTCGTCGAGCAGCAGCACCGGGGGATCCCCGAGCAGGGCGGCGGCGATGCCGAGCCGCTGGCGCATGCCGAGCGAGAAGGAGCCGACGCGGCGGTCGGCCACCGCCGCCAGCCCGACGGTGTCGAGCACCGCGGTGACCCTGGCCGCCGGGATGCCGTTGCTCCTGGCCATGCCCGTCAGGTGGGCGCGGGCCGAGCGGCCCGGGTGCGCGGAGCGTGGGTCGAGCAGGGCACCGGCCTCGCGCAGCGGGTGGCGCAGCTCCGCGTACGGCCGGCCGTTGACCAGGGCCCGGCCCGCGGTGGGCGCGTCCAGGCCCATGACCATCCGCATCGTGGTGGACTTCCCCGCGCCGTTGGGCCCGAGGAAGCCGGTGACGCGGCCCGGCTCGATCTCCAGCGAGAGGGCTTCGACCGCCGTTCTCGCTCTGTACTTCTTGGTGAGGTCACGCATGCTGATCATGTCGCCGAGGCTAGGAACGGGGCGCCGCGCGGCGCTGCCGTCGATCGTCAGGAAAGGACCTGACTTTCGTCAGTAACGCAGCGCGACGGCCTCTTGTTAGCGTGCCCGCCATGAAGCCCTGGTTTGTACTGATCCTCCTCGCGCCGCTGGCGCTCGACACGGAGGGAGCCCGCCCGCTCCCGACGGTCGCGGCGGCGGTGACGATAGTGCTGGGCGGCGTGGTCAGCCGCCGGGCGCCGACGCTGGGGCTGACGGCCGCCGGGGTGCTGGGGATCTTCGTCGTGGTGGACGGGGTGAGCCCCGGGGCGCCGCTGAGCGCCGCCGTCCTGCTGAGCCTCCTGGCCGGGCGGTACATGCGGCACCTGTTGCGCGCCCAGTTCGCCTTCGCCGCCGCGGCCAGCGCCGGCATGGCGCACGCCGGGGCCAACGGCGACCTCAGCGGCTGGATCGTCATCCTGCTCACCCAGTTCGGCACGGCCGTGCTGCCGTGGTGGGCCGGCACCTGGTGGCGGCAGCGCGCCGAGTTGATGCGCGCGGGCTGGGAGCGTGCCGAGCAGGCGGCGGAGCAGGCCAGGTCGCGCGAGCGGGCCAGGATCGCGCAGGACATGCACGACTCGCTGGGGCACGAGCTGAGCCTGATGGCCCTGACGGCCGGCGGTCTCGAGCTGTCGCCGGGGCTGAGCGAGGAGCAGCGCGCGATGGCGACGCGGCTGCGTGAGGGCTCGGTGGCGGCCACCGAGCGCCTGCACGAGGTGATCGGCCTGCTGGGGCAGGGTGAGGAGCCGACCGGGGACGAGATCCCGGATCTGGTGGAGCGGGTGCGGCGCTCGGGGGTGTCGGTCGAGCTGCGCGAGGATGGCCGGCCCGAGGAGTGGGGCGCGCCCATCCTGCGGCACGCGGCCCGGCGAGTGGTGCAGGAGGCGCTGACCAACGCGGTCAAGCACGCCCCGGGGGCGCGCATATCGGTCCGGGTGGCCCACTCGGCGGCCGAGTCGGTCGTCGCGGTGACCGACACGGGTTCCCCGGGGGACACTGAGCCCGATTCCCCACCGGTCGGCAGTCGCACGGGCCTGATCAGCCTCGATGAGCGGGTCCGGCTGGCCGGGGGCACCTTGCGGGCCGGGCCGCTGGGATCGGGTTTCGAGGTCGTCGCGCGGCTGCCGCGCACTCCGCCCGACAGCGCCGCGGTGCCGCCGGAGCGGGCGTCCAGCCCGGCCGAGCTGGTGGCGGCTCAGCGTCGGGCGCGGCGGGATCTGCTGCGGACCTCGGCCCTGCCGATAGGGCTCGGCTTCGCCCTGATGGTGGCGTTGTTCACCGTCTACACGGTCACGGTGATGCGGACGTCCCTGGGCCCGGACGAGTTCGACCGGCTGCGGCTCGGGCAGGGGCGGGCGGAGTTCGCGTCCGTGCTGCCGCACTCGATCAGCGCGCCACCGCCGGTGCTGGCCGAGCCGCCGATACCGACCGGGGCCACCTGCGAGTACTACCGGGCCGGGCACAACCTGGTGGACTTCTCGGAGACGATGTTCCGGCTGTGCTTCGAGGACGGGGTGTTGGTGGCCAAGGACACGTTGCGAAGGGGCGACTGATGGGGGGAGCGAGATGGTTCGGGTCCTGATCGCCGACGACGAGGCGATGATCCGCGCCGGGATCCGGGCGATCCTGGCCACCGATCCGGCGGTGGAGGTGGTGGCGGAGGCCGCCGACGGGCGGGAGGCGGTGGAGCTGGCCCGCCGGCACCGGCCGGACGTGGTACTGCTGGACATCAGGATGCCCGGCTCGGACGGGCTGACCGCGCTGGGGCAGCTGCGGCAGCTGTTGCCGGACACCGGAGTGGTCATGCTCACCACGTTCGGCCAGGACGAGTACATCAGCCGGGCGTTGGACCTCGGGGCGGCCGGCTTCCTGTTGAAGGCCTCGGACCCGCGGGAGTTGATCGCCGGCGTCCACGCCGTGGCGGAAGGCGGGGCGTCTCTCTCGCCGCGGATCGCCCGCCGGGTGATCGGCGAGCTGCGGCAGGGCACGAGCGCGCGGGACCGCGCGCGGGAGTTGGTGGCCACGTTGAGCGAGCGGGAGCGGGAGGTGCTGGCGCTGATCGGAGCCGGCCTGTCCAACGCGGAGATCGGTCGGCGGCTGCATCTCGTCGAGGGGACGATCAAGGCCTATGTCAGCACGGTGCTGACCCGGCTCGGGGTGCGCAACCGGGTGCGGGCGGCGATCGTCGCGTACGAGGCCGGTCTGGTGGCGGACGCCGCAGCCCCCGGCGAGGCCGGGGACCGGGCGGGCGGTTGAGACGGTCGAGACCTAGTCGTTCAGCCGGGAGAAGCGCCGCATGGCCAGTGGGGCGCAGAGAGCGAGGAGGACCAGGGGCCAGACGACGGCCAGGAGGACGGGGTGGGTGGCGGCCCAACTGTCGCCGGTCCAGCCGTGGTTGCCGAAGAGTTCGCGGGCGGCTCCGGCCGTGGCGGACATCGGGTTCCACTCGGCGACCGCCCCCATCCACCGGGGCATGGTGTCCGGCGAGGTGAAGGCGTTGGACAGGAAGCCGACCGGCCAGACGAGGATCTGCACGGTCTGCACCATCTCCGGCCGGCCGGCGACCAGACCCAGGTAGATGCCGACCCACAGCATGGCGAAGCGCAGCAGCAGGAGGAGGCCGACGGCGGCCAGGGCCTCGGCGAGGCCACCGTGCCAGCGCCAGCCGATGGCGAGGCCGGCGCAGATCATCACCAGCAGGCTGGCCGCCGACTCGAGCATGTCGAGCAGGCTGCGGCCGACCAACACGGAGGAGGGAGCGATGGGCATGGACCGGAAGCGGTCCAGTACGCCGCGGTTGATGTCCTGAGTGAGAGCGACCATGGTCGCTTCCAGGCCGAAGGCCATGGTGAGCGCCAGCATTCCGGGCACCAGGAACTCGGTGTAGTCGCCGCCGCCCGGGACGGCCATGCCGCCGCCGAGGAAGTAGGCGAACATCACCAGCATCATCACCGGGAAGAGCAGCCCGGTGGCGACGGTGCCTGGGCGGCGGGCCCAGTGGGCCAGGCCGCGGCGGGTCATGGTGACCGAGTCGGTGACGGCCCGGGTCAGCCGGCCCATGGGCGGGGCGATGGGGGAAGCCGTGGTGGTCATGCGGGCGCCTCCGAGCGGTCACGAGTGCGGTCGGCCGGGTTTCCGGACGAGTCATCGGACGAGTCGCCGGTCAGGTGGAGGAAGACCTCGTCCAGCGTCGGGCGGCGCAGGGCGATGTCCTCGGCGTCGATGCCGGCGGCGCCGAGGGCGCGCACCGTCTCGGCGAGGGCGGCCATCCGGTCGGTGACGGGCGCGCTGACCAGCCGCCGGTCCGGGTCGGTGTGGGTCCCGGCGGCGCGGGCGGCCATGCCGACCACGGCCGCGGCCTCGGTGAGCCGGTCCTGGTCCCGCACCACGACGTCGATGCGGTCGGCGCCGATCAGCGCCTTGAGCTCGTCCGCGGTGCCCTCGGCGATTCGGCGGCCGCGGTCGATCACCGAGATGCGGTCGGCGAGTTGGTCGGCCTCCTCCAGGTACTGGGTGGTGAGCAGCACGGTGGTGCCGCCTCCGGCGAGAGACCGGACGGCCTGCCACACCTCGGTGCGGCCGCGTGGGTCGAGGCCGGTGGTCGGCTCGTCGAGGAAGAGCACCTCGGGCCTGGTGATCAGGCTGGCGGCCAGGTCGAGCCGGCGGCGCATGCCGCCGCTGTACTGGCCGACGGCCCGCCCGCCGGTGTCCGCCAGGTCGAAGCGCTCCAGCAGCTCGGTGGCGCGCCGGGCGGCGCCGCGGCCGCCCAGGTGGTAGAGCCGGCCGAACAGCTCCAGGTTCTGTCGTCCGCTCAACTCCTCGTCGAGCGCGGCGTGTTGGCCCAGGAGTCCGATGCGGTAGCGGACCTCGTCGGGGTGGCGGACCACGTCGTGGCCGGCCACCACGGCTCGGCCGGCGGTGGGGCGCAGCAGGGTGGTGAGGATGCGGACGGCGGTGGTCTTGCCGGCGCCGTTGGGGCCGAGCACGCCGTGCACGGTGCCGGCCTCGACCGCGAGGTCGAGGCCGGCCAGGGCGGTCTTGGTGTTCGGTCCCCGGCCGTAGACCCTGGTCAGGTCCTCGGTCAGGATCGCGTGATCGGGCACGCGTACCTCCCCGGTGGGTGAGACGATCAGCTAGTCAAATTTGATGAGCAGCGAGCGGCCGAGGGTAACCTGCCCAGCGGGGGTAGTCAAACTTGATTAGCTGGGGCGGTGAGAGACTGCGCCACAGGACACGGACCCGCGGGGAAACGCAAGGGGAAGGACGGCATCGATGTCGGTCATTCGGCTCCTGGTGCTTGGCGCGGTGCGCCAGCACGGTCGGGCACACGGCTATCAGGTGCGGAACGACCTGGAGTTCTGGGGCGCCCACGAGTGGTCGAACGCCAAGCCGGGCTCGATCTACCACGCGCTCAAGCAGATGGCGAAGCAGGGCCTGCTCATCGCCCACGAGACGGCGCCCAGCCCGGCCGGCGGGCCGCCGCGCACCGAGTACGAGCTGACCGACGCGGGCGAGGAGGCGTACCTCGACATGCTGCGGGAGTCGCTGCGCGCGCACGACCAGCGCATCGACGTGCTGACCGCGGGCGTGGGGTTCATCGTCGACCTCCCGCGCGAGGAGGCGATCGAGCTGCTACGGGAGCGGGTGGCGGCGCTCGACGGGTGGCGCGAGGAGGTCGAGAAGCACTGGACCCCGGGACCCACCCCCGCGGAGTGGGGTCACATCGGCGAGATCATGCGGCTCTGGGTGCAGAACTCCGCCAGCCAGGCCGAGTGGACACGCGGGCTCATCGACCGGCTGAGCGCGGGCGCCTATGTCATGGCCGGCGAGGGCCAGCGGAGCGTCGACGTGCTGCCGCACGGCATGGCCAACCCCTTCGCCTGACGCCTTACGGGATCACCCCGGCTCAGATCTCCCGGCGCATCCCGGCCAGCAGGTCCCTGGTGCCCTCGGGGCTGAGCGCGAACTCGGCGAGCCGGTCGAGCACCACCTGGTAGGCCGCGACCTCCTCGCGCTTGTCCAGGTAGAGCGCGCCGGTCAGCTGCTCCAGGTAGACCAGGTCGGACAGCTCACGCTCGGCGAAGCGCAGCAGCGTGAACGCCCCCGACTCGGCCACGTGGCCGCCCTGCGCGAACGGCACCACCTGGAGGGTGACGTTCGGGTAGTCGGCGAAGTCGAGCAGCGCGTCCAGCTGCTCCGCCATGACCTCGCGGCCGCCGTGGTGCCGGCGCAGCGCCGACTCGTCGAGCACGCAGTGCAGGTGCGGCGCGCTCTCGGAGACCAGCAGCTTCTGGCGGGCGAGCCGCAACGCAATCCGCCGGTCCACCTCGCTGCGCGGCAGCCGCCCCTTGTGCCCGCCGACCACCACGGCGTGCGCGTACGCCTCGGTCTGCAACAGGCCGTGCACGAACTGGAGTTCATAGGTGGCGATCCGCTCGGCCGCCGCCTCGAGACCGATGTACGTCTGGAACCAGCTGGGCAGCACGTCGTTGTAGCTGTGCCACCAGCCCGCCTGCCCCGAGGAACGGGCGAGGCCGAGCAGCGGTTCGCGCTCGGCCTCGTCGGTCACCCCGTAGAGCGTGAGAAGATCAGCCACGTCGCGCGGTTTGACGCTGACCCGGCCGAGCTCCATTCTGCTGATCTTGGACTCGGAGGCGCGGATCGAGTAGCCGGCCTCCTCACGGGTGACGCCGCACGCCTCGCGCAGCCGGCGCAGCTGCGAGCCGAGCAGGATGCGCCGGACCATCGAACCGCCGGCCCCCTCGGGAGGGTTGGCGACCCCGGTCGCCCCCGCGCCGGCGCTCTCCGCCATCCGTTGAGAACTCATGAGACTCACTGCCCTCCACCTCCGACCGCAGAAGTCTGCCACGAACGCGTCTCATTCGGTGTGCGCATGATTACAGTCCATCAAATTTTTTCGTGCACGTGCATCTGCCCTTGCATTTGCCGTAAGCCTTGGGAAGCATGAGCTCTACGCGCTGGGAACCGGTGCGTCAGCTTGGCCTCGCCGCGCCCAACAGCGCCTGGCGGGGTTGGGAGGACCGGACACGACGTCGGGCTCCCGACGACAGCAGTGCCGCCACCGCAACGCCAGGAGTGCCGCGCCATGGGGAGCAGAGGAACGCCCATGCTGGACCAGTTAGGGCAACCCTTTCCGCCCGTAGACCTGCGGACGCTCTCCGGCACGGCCACCCTCGGCCTGACCCAGCGCCCCGAATCGGTGCGCCGCGCGCGGGACTTCACCCGCAACACACTGCAGGGCTGGCGGCTGCCGCAGCACTTCGACGCCGTGGGCCTGGTCGTCTCCGAGTTGGTCACCAACGCGCTGCGGCACGGCCTCGGCCGCCCCGCCGTCCCGGCCCAGTCGCACGCGGAGCCGGTCGCGCCGATCTCGGTCGCCCGCCCGCTGGTCGAGCTCGAACTGATGCGGTGCTCGGGCCGGGTGATATGCGCGGTGCAGGATCCGAGTGGCGCCCTGCCGAGGTCGTCGAGTCAGATGGACGGCGCGGCCGAATCGGGTCGGGGGCTGCACCTGGTGGAGTGTTTCAGCGACGGCTGGGGCTGGCGGATGCTCACGGGCGGCCGCGGCAAGGTGGTCTGGGCGGCCTTCCAGACCAGCTGAGAGCCCTCTCGACCGGACGACTTCCCGACGGGGACCGGGTACCGGCCGGCCCATGGCCGCCGGTCCCGGTCGTCGAGCCGCCTGATCAGCCGTGCACGAGTTCGTTCACCAGACCGTTCACCAACTCGTTCACGAGATCAGGTGGTCGAACTCGCCGTCCTTGACGCCGCGCAGCAGCGCCTCGACCTCCGCCGGCGTGTACACCAACGCCGGCCCTTCGGGAAATCGGGAGTTGCGAACGGCAACATCCCCACTGGGCAACTTCGCGAATTCCGCGCAGGTTCCCTGAGAGTTGCTGTGGCTGCTCTTCAGCCACACCACGTCCCGGAGTTCGTGCGCGGCAATGCCGTTGTACGCGTCGGGCACTGGACTCTCCCGGGTCGTGCTTGTGGTGCAACGATGTGCAACAGGAGTCACATGCGTCATCAGCAGACGCTTGGGACTCAACTGACCCAGATACTAACGTCGTTCAATTGCATCTGCACGCGCGAATGCACGTGCACGACAGGGCGTCGCCGCCCCGTCACAACAAACAGTCCGTGCCATTGCTGAGACGGCGGGGCGAGCCATCCGGTTCCATCGCATCCGCCGGAAATAGGTTCAGCACAGGGCAAGCGAGCCACCACGGCCCGCGTGCCCCGTGAGGTGCGTCACGCTTCACCTTGGGCGCCGCTAGGACACCGGGTCGAGCAGTTCGTCGAACGCCGACGCCAGCTCCCGCCAGGCCGCCCGGCCGCCCGCGTACTCGGCGTCCGTCAGCAGGCAGGCGCGCAGCCGCGCCCGCAGCCCCTCCCGGTCCAGGCCGGGGGCGGTGAACACCAGGTGCTGCGCCCGGTCCCCCACCTCCGGGTCCCAGTCCATGGCGGCGGCCACCCGGCGCACCGCCGGCGCCATCTCCCAGGCCGCGTCCGGCACGGCGGCCAGCCAAGGACCCACGTTGTCCACGCACAGCGCACCACCCGCGGCGTCCCAGGAGAGCAGCGTGTCCGGCCGGTCGGCCAGCCAGAACCGGCCCCGGCTGCGCGGCGCCGCGCACGTCAGCTCCTCGAGCGCCGCGTACAGCCGCTCCGGGTGGAACGGCCGCCGGTGCCGCCACACCACGGTGGTCACGCCCGCCTCGTCCGCCTCCTGCGGCAGCAGCGCGCTCGCCGGGTGCTGGCGGGCCGCCGCCGCCTCGACGTCGAAGCCGGAGGAGGCGAGCCGGGGGAACTCCGGGTCGGCGACCAGGATCCGTCTCGCCGTGGGGTGCAGCTGCGTCAGCAACGCCCGGTCCAGGTCGTCGGCCGGCTGGTCGCCGCCGACCAGCGCGAGGGTCGGCGCGTACTCCAGCTGTCGCGCCCAGGTGTCGGCGACCGTCCGCTGGTCGGTCCGCGCCGTGGCGAGGCCGACCTCGGCCAGGTCGTCGCCGTTGGCCAGGTAGGGCAGCACCAGCGCCGGGTCGACGGCGGTGAGGACGCCGGTGAGCAGCAGCCGGCCGGAGCCGTGGGTGGCGATCACCTCGGCCATGGAGCGCGCCTCGACCGAGTCCCACAGCTCGACCACCGCCAGCCGGCACCGGCCGTCCTCGGCGAGCCGCAGCAGCTCGGGCACCAGGTCCTCGCGCAGCGCGCAGCAGGCGCAGTCGTTGACCAGCGGGGTCTGACCGGTGCCCAGCGTGGCCCCGGCGTCCCGCACCAGGCGAGTGACCATGCCGGTGGCCGCGGCCCCGGTCAGGTCATGGTGCAGGGCGACACTGCCCGGCACCCCCGTGAGCAGCCGCCGCACGGCGGTGCGGCGGGCGTCGGCGTGCAGTCCACCGACGATGACGACCGGCAGCATCAGCTCTCCTCATCCTTCTTCTTGCGGTAACGGCGCTCGAATCGCTCGACGCGCCCCTCGGTGTCCACCACGCGCCGGTTGCCCGTGTAGAACGGGTGACTGGCCGACGAGGTCTCGACGTCGACCACGGGGTAGGTGCGGCCGTCGTCCCACTCGATCGTCTCGTCACTGTCCGCGGTCGATCGGGTGAGGAACGCGTAACCGGCGGCCCGATCGCGGAAGACGACGGGGCGGTACTCGGGGTGTGTCCCGGATTTCATGGCTGACCTCCCTCTCTCCGGTGCAGCGCGGGCTCGGGGCCAGGTACGGGTACCCGATCCGCGCCGAGGATCCCAGCGACCGGCCGCCAGTCTAGCGAAACGGAAACCATTTTCATTAAGAAGAGGATCACACCGCTTCGGCCGCACGGTGGGAGGAATCCCGCCGAACGGCGACGGGTCATGAAACACGCCGCCATCTGCCCCCGGAAAGCCGTCGATGTCGTTATCGAACGCATGACCCGCTGTGCGCCGAATGGCCGTTAGGCTGTTCGCCCTCCGAGGAGATGATCAAGGGAACACCGTCATGGAACCGCACCCCACCGCCCCGTCCGAGCTCGGCTCGCTGCCCACCGCCCCCCTCATGACCAGGGACTACGAGACCCGCCCCGCGCTGGTCTACGAGCGGCTGCGCACCGCCCACGGGCCGGTGGCCCCCGTCGACCTGTACGGGGTCCCCGTGTGGCTGGTGATCGGCTACCACGAGGTCTCCCGGGTGCTGCGCGACGAGTCCGTCTTCAAGGTCGACCCCGGCCACTGGCGCGGCCTGCGGGAGGGGCGGGTCCCCGAGGAGTGGCCCATGCTCGCGGGCTACCGGGTCGACCACCTGCTGCACCAGGACGACGAACGGCGCGCCGCCACCCGCGCCGCGGTCGAGTCGGCGCTGCGCCCCTTCCAGGACCCGGACCAGCCGCAGGCCCTGGAGCTGCGGCGGGCGGTCGAGCGGCACGCGGACGAGCTGATCGCCCTGTTCACCGCCGGCGGTTCCAGCGGATTCGTCGACCTCTCCCTCCAGTTCGCGCGCCCGCTGCCGCTGATGGTGCTCAACCGGCTCTTCGGCTTCCCGGTCGAGCGCGGCGACGACATGGTGATGGACGCCTGGCGGATGGCCGACGCGGCCCCCGACGCGGCCGAGGCCATCCGGCGGCTCGTCGCCGCGACGACCGAACTGGCCGCGTACAAGCGGGAGAACCCCGGCAACGACCTCACCAGCAGACTCATCGCCGCCGCGCCCGAACTGCCCGACGAACAGGTCGCCCTGGAGCTGTACGCGATCATCGTCTACTCCGACTACATCGGCCAGGCCGTCACCAACACCGTGCTCGAGGCGCTGGGCGGGGCCAGCAACCAGGCGTGGCAGAGCCTGCGCAGCGGCGACTACGGCGAGTTGGTCAACCGCGTGCAGATGGCCTCGCCGCCCTGGGCCAACCTGCCGCTGCGCTTCCCGGTCTCCGACGTACGGCTCGGCCGCTACCGGATAGCGGCCGGCGATCCGGTGATGCCGTCCGTCGCCGCCGCGCACGGCGATCCGGTGTTCGCGGCCGCGCTGACCGACGACGGGCTCAAGAGCTCGCGGGCCCACCTGGCCTGGGGCGCGGGCGTCCACCACTGCCCGGCCCAGGAGCTGTCCGAGATGGTCGCCACGACGGCGGTCGCCCGGCTGCTCGACCACTGCGAGCTGGAACTGATGCTGCCCGTCGACCAGATCCCCTGGCGCTCCTCGCCGTACGCGCACGGCGTGAAGTCGCTGCCGGTCCGCTTCCGCCTGCTGGCGGGCGCCTCCCCGCTGCCGGTCGTCGACGCCGCGCCGCCGCCCACCGCGACCGCGGCGCACGCCGAGCCCCCGGCGGCGCAGCGGTCCCGCTCCCGCCTCTGGCGCTTCCTGGCCGGCCTCGCCTCCCGCCAACAGCCGCCGGCCTGAGCCGGGGTGGCCTGCCGTGCGCGGGTCGGGCGTGATGGTATCGGCCGCATGGCTGAGCCGCGCCGCGTGCTGATCGTCGCCTACGACGACGCGCAGATCCTCGATGTCGCCTGCCCGAGCGGGGCCCTCGACATCGCCAACCACTACCGCCCCACCCCGCCCTACGCCGTCGAGTTGGGGACGCTCGGCGGCGGGGCGGTGCGGAGCTCGTCCGGGATCGGCCTCGGGGGCGGGCAGCGACTCGCCGACGTGCGCGGCCCCCTGGACACGCTGCTGGTGGTCGGCGGCCTCGGGCACGGGCCCGCCGCCGCGAGCCCCGCGCTGGTCGCCCAGATCCGGCGGCTCGCCACGGTGAGCCGGCGGGTCGCCGCCGTCTGCACGGGCACCTTCCTGCTGGCCGCCGCCGGGCTCGTGAACGGGCGCCGGGTGACCACGCACTGGCGGTTCGCCCCGCAACTCGCCGCCGAGCACCCCGAGGTGGCCGTCGACCCCGGGCCGATCCACATCAGGGACGGCGACGTGTACACCTCGGGCGGCGTCACCAGCGCCCTCGACCTCACGCTGGCGCTCATCGAGGACGACCACGGCCCCACCCTGGCCAGGAACGTCGCCCGCGAACTCGTCACCTACCTGCACCGGCCCGCCGACCAGGCGCAGATCAGCATGTTCCTGTCCGCCCCGCCGCCCGGCGACCGGCTGGTGCGCGACCTCAACGGGTACATCGCCGCGCACCTGGCCGGCGACCTGTCGCCGGCCGCGCTCGCCGCCAGGGCCGGCGTCAGCACCCGCCACCTCACCCGCCTCTTCGCCGAACACCTCGGCACCACCCCGGCGCGCGCCGTGCGCGCCGTGCGCGTGGAGGCGGCCGCGCACCTGACGCGCGCCAGCCGGCTGCCGCTCGACGCCATCGCGCGCCGCTGCGGCTTCGCCTCCGCCGCGACGCTGCGCCAGGCGTTCCTCGACCACTACGGCATGACCGGGGACACGATCCGCAGGATGACGGACATGCCCCGACCACGGGCGGCCGCCGGGCGCCAGACTCCGGCGCCATGAGAATCCACGCGACCCGCAGAACCGTGCTGGCCGGCGCCGCCGCCGCGACGGCGGTGGCAGCCGCCCCCTCCGTCGCCCAGGCCACGAGCCGGAACGCGACCACCGCCCCGACCGCCGGGCGAGGCCCCCGCGTCGGCATCCTGCTCTACGACGGCTACAGCCTGCTCGACCCGACGGGTCCGGCCGAGATCCTGTCCCGGCTGCCGGGCGCCACCGTCACGATGATCGCCGAGCGCCGCGGCCCGGTCCGCACCGACACCGGCGACGTGGCCGTCCTGGCCGACCGCGCCATCGCCGAGGTCGACCGCCTCGACGTGCTGCTGGTCCCCGGCGCCGGCAACCGCGGCACCATCGGCGCGATGGAGAACCAGGCGCTGCTGGACTTCATCCGCCGCGTCGACCGCCACACCCAATTCACCACCTCCGTCTGCACCGGCGCCCTCGTGCTGGCCGCCGCCGGGCTGCTCACGGCCGGGCAGCGCGCCACCACCTACTGGGCATCCGCCGGTTACCTGGAGTCCGAGTTCGGCGTGGTCTACGTGCCGGAACGGTGGGTGCGCAGCGGCAAGCTGGTCACCGCCGCCGGCGTCTCGGCCGGACTCGACATGTCCCTGTACCTGGCCGCCGAACTCGCGGGCGACACCGTCGCCCAGGGCATCCAGCTGGCCGTCGAGTACGATCCGCGCCCGCCGTTCGACGCGGGCGACGCCAGCCAGGCCAGCCCCGAACTCAAGGCGCTGGCCCTGCGGTTGCTTGAGGACTCGCAGGTCTAGCCGGCGCTGAGCGGCGTCCGGCGGGCGCGCACCACGCGGTGGGTGATGCGCCAGCCGGCGGCCGTGCGGGTCACCGTGTCCTCGTAGGTCACGCTGCCGACCGTGCCGTCCGAGCGGACGCCGAGGCCCTTGGAGCGGGCGAGCACCCGGTCGGCGGAGAGCTCGGTGAGCACGATGTTGGTCACGTGGTGGGCCACCGGGTTGAGCTCGCCCATCGACAGCGCCGCCTCCCGGATGGCGGCGAGCCCCCGGAGCGGGCCGCCGCCCAGGTCGGTGACGTCGTAGGTCACGTCGTCGGTGAACAGCTCGTCCAGACGGTCGAGTTCACCGGCGTCGACCAGGTGTCCGTGCAGCGAGACCAGATCGGTGACGGCGACGCGGTCCTCGGCGGTCAGTGCCATCCCATTCCTTCCGGAGCGCCGTGCCGGGGAGTTCCCCGTCCTTCCCCGGTACGGTACTCAGCCGCGGCCCGGCGGGCACGGACTCGGCGCCCGGCACGCGCGCGGGTCGCCGCGAAGCCATGGCGTCGACTACCCGCGTAGCGTCACTCTCCGCACGCGTGTGCCTCGTTTTTGTGACGATCGACGGGGGCATTCCTCCACCTGACCGACCAGGCGGGCACAGAGCCCGCACAAAGGAGGAATCCATGCGCAAGGCACACAGGCGGAGCCTCACCCTGGCCGTCGCGAGCCTGGCCCTCGTCGCGGGGGCGATGGCCGGGACCGCGGCGGCCGGCGGGGCGGCGCCGGCGGAGCCGCTGGCACGGGCCGCGAGCTCCGCGTCGGCGGCCAGCCCCGTCACCACCTGGACCGGCGGCAACGTCCGCACCGGCCCCGGCACCGACTACGGCGTCGCCTACACCGTGGGCGCCAACCAGAGCCTGTCGGCGGTGTGCTGGCTGGAGGGCGGCCACGTCTCGGACAGCAGCGGCATCGCGCACAACAAGTGGGTGCGGCTCTCGGACGGCAACTACATCTGGGGCGGGCTGCTGAAGGGCAACGAGACGGGCAACGTCGCCGCCCACTGCTGAGGCACCAGAGGCAGCAGGGAAACACCGGGGGCCGGGGGGCCGGGCCCCCCACCCCCCCCCCCCC
>NZ_JAVREM010000080.1:0-25819 GCF_031845425.1 Streptomyces millisiae | reverse complement strand
GGTGGGTGGGGGGAAGACCCGGCGGCGCAGCCGCCACCGCGGCGGCCCGCGCCGCGGTGGCGTACTCCCGGGGGAGTAACACGCCGGGCCGGTCGTCCGGGGGAGCATCCGTGGTCTCGTTCCGGGAGGCGACGAAACGGCGTGGGCGGGGCGGAAGGCTGGATCGCGACCTTCCGTGACGTGAGCAAGGAGTCATCGATGCCGGCCGTGACCATGAGCCCTCCCCAGGCGCCGCCAGGATCCCCGCCGCGGCGCCGTGGCCTGCCGTGGGCGGTGATCGCCCTGTGGATCGTGGTCGTGGCCGTCGCCGTGCCGTTCGTCGGGCGGCTCGCCGACGTCCAGCGGGACGAGAACGTCGACTACCTGCCGGAGAGCGCCGACTCCACCCAGGTGGTCAGGGTCCAGGACGAGCTGCCCGGCGGCGAGGGCACCGAGCTGGTCGTCGTCTACCACCGGGACGGCGGCCTCACCGACGCCGACCGCGCCCTGGCCGCGGAACGGGCCGCCGGGGTCGCCGAGGAGTACCCGCTCATCGTCGAGGGGGCGCCCGAGGTCATACCGTCCGGGGACGGCGCCACCGCCATGGTTCCGTTCGTCATCGGCGGGCTGGCGGGCGACGAGGAGGTGTCGGCCGCCGTCACCGACGTCCGGGAGCGGGTCGCCGTCGACCTGCCGGCCGGGCTGACCGTCGAGGTCGGCGGCGCGGGCGCGCTCCAGCACGACGCGGAGCAGGTCTTCGAGTCCGTCGACACGACCCTGATGCTCGTCACCGTCGCGATCGTCGCGGTGCTGCTGATCGTCACCTACCGCAGCCCCGTCCTCTGGCTGCTGCCGCTGCTGTCCGTCGGCGTGGCCGCCGTGACCTCCCTCGCCTGCGTCTACGCGCTCGTCCAGGTCTTCGACCTCACCGTCACCACCATGAGCCGGTCCGTCATGACCGTCCTGCTCTTCGGCGCCGGCACCGACTACGCCCTGCTGCTGGTGGCCCGCTACCGCGAGGAGCTCCGCCGCCACGAGCTGCCCTCGGCGGCCATGGCCCGCGCGCTGCGCGGCTGCGCGCCCGCCCTGCTGGCGTCGGCGGGCACCGTCGCCGCCGGCCTGGTCTGCCTGCTCGCCGCCGACCTCAACAGCAGCAGCGGCCTGGGCCCGGTCGGGGCCGTCGGCGTGCTGCTGGCGCTGGCCGTGATGCTCACCCTGCTGCCGGCGCTGCTCGTGGTGTGCGGCCGCCGCGTCTTCTGGCCGCTGATCCCCGCCTTCGGCGGCGAGGGCCGCGGGCGCTCCGTCCTCGCGCGCCTCGGGGCCTCGGTCAGCCGCCGCCCGGTGGCCGTCCTCACCGGCGGCGTGGTGCTGATGGGGGCCCTCGCCCTCGGCACGCTCAACCTGCCGGGGACGCTGAGGAACGCCGACTCGTTCGTCGACACCCCCGAGTCGGTCGCCGCCATGGACCGGCTCGCCGACGCCTACCCCGACCGCGCCACCCAGCCCCTCACCGTCCTGGCCCGCACCGACCACGCCGCCGAGGTGGTCGCGGCCGCCGCCGCGACGCCGGGCGTCGCCGCGGCCGAGGCCGGCCGCGCGGGGAACGGCTGGACGGAGATCGACGTGTACGCCACCGACCGACCCGAGTCCGACGCGGAGTTCGCCACCATCGAGGCGCTGCGCGAGCGGCTGGACCGGGTCGCGGGCGCCGAGGCGCTGGTCGGCGGGGCCTCCGCGCAACAGCTCGACCTGGCCGACACCAACGCCCGCGACCGGACGCTCGTCATCCCCCTCGTCCTCGTGCTGGTCTTCCTCGTCCTCGCCGCCCTGCTGCGCGCCCTCGTCGCCCCGGCGATCCTGCTGGCCGCCGTCGCCGCCTCCTGGGGCGCGGCCCTCGGCATCGGCGGTCTCGTCTTCGGGCCGCTCCTCGGCCTGGCCGGCACGGACCCCTCCATGGTGCTGCTCACCTTCGTCTTCTGCGTCGCGCTCGGCGTGGACTACGGCATCTTCCTGATGCACCGGATGCGGGAGGAGAACCTGGGCGGACTCGACACCCGGCAGGCGGCGCTGGCCGCGCTGCGCACCACCGGCGGCGTGATCGCCTCCGCCGGCGTGGTGCTGGCCGCGACGTTCGCCGTGCTGGCCTCGCTGCCCGTGGTGAACCTGGTGCAGATCGGGTTCGTCGTCGCGGTCGGCGTCCTGCTCGACACCTTCCTCGTCCGCCCCTATGTCGTCACCGCCGCGGCCTGGCTGCTCGGCCGCCGCGTGTGGTGGCCGGGGTCGCTCTCCCGCCGCGCTCCTTCGAACAGCCGTACCCGATGATGGGCCGGTGACCGTGCCGCGCCTCCCGCCCCTGCTGCGGACCGCCGAGGCCCCGGGCGACGCCCGGGGCCTCCGGCTGGACGCCGGCCTGGCCCTGCTCGCGTTCCTGGTCAGCCTCGCCGCCGCCGAGGTGATCCGGCCGGACGGCCGGGAACTCGACCCGGCCGGCCTGCTGCTGATGGTCGGCCTCGCGGTGCCGCTGGTCTGGCGCCGCCGCTGGCCGATGGGCGTGCTGATCGCCCACCTCTGCTTCGACGCGCCCTACCACGCCCTGAACTACACCCACCTCGCGCCGTTCCCGGTCACCGCGCTCGCCCTCTTCACGGTCGCGCTGGCCGGGCCCCACCTGCGGACCGTGCTGGTCTCCGGGGCGGTCGTCGTCATCGTCTTCGTCGTGTGGATGCTCTCGGGCAACGAGACGGGCCTGGAGACGCTGCGCACCTCGGGATGGATCCTCGCCGTCCTCGTCCTCGGCGAGGCGTTCCGGCTGAACCGCGAGTACCTCGCCGCGATGCGCGAACGCGCCGAGCGGGCCGAACGCACCCGGGAGGAGGAGGCGGCGCGCCGCGTCGCCGAGGAGCGGCTGCGCATCGCCCGCGACCTGCACGACCTGCTGGCGCACAGCATCACGCTGATCGGCGTCCGCGCCTCCGTCGCCGCCCACCTGCTCGGCACCGACCCCGGCCGGCTCGACCGGCCCGCGCTGGCCGGCGAGTTGGACGGCATCTCCGACACCTGCCGCGAGGCCCGCGCCGAACTCCGCACCACCCTGCGGGTGTTGCGCGGCGACGGCCCGGAGAGCAGCGGCCCGCCGCCCGGCCTCAGCGGTCTCCCCGACCTGGCTGCGGCGGCCGAAGCCGCGGGCGCCACGGTGGAGTTGACCGTCGACGCCGCCGCGGAACCCGTGCCGCCCGTGGTCGGCGCGGCGGCCTACCGCATCGTGCAGGAGGCGCTGACCAACGCCGTCCGGCACGCCGGTCCCGAGGTGTCCGTGCGCGTCACCGTGCGCCGCGCCGGCGGGGAGCTGCGCGTCGACGTGGTGGACGACGGCCCCGCCGTGCCGGCCGGCGGCGAGCCCGGCTTCGGCCTCACCGGCATGCGGGAACGGGCCCGCAGCATCGGCGGCACCCTGCGCGCCGCCGCCCGCCGGGACGCGCCCGGCTTCGCCGTCACCGCCCGCCTGCCCCTGGAGGAGACCGAGTGCCAGCAGAGCCCGTGATCCGCGTGCTGCTCGCCGACGACCAGACCCTGGTGCGGGCGGCCTTCGCGATGCTGATCGACGCCACCCCCGGCATGTCCGTCGTCGGCGAGGCCGGCACCGGCCGGGAGGCCGTCGAACTGGCCCGCACGACCCGGGCCGACCTGGTGGTGATGGACATCCGGATGCCGGACCTGGACGGCATCGAGGCCACCCGCCGCATCGCCGCCGAGGAGGACCTGGCGGGCGTGCGAGTGCTCGTGCTGACGACCTACGACACGGACGAGCACGTGGTGGAGGCGTTGCGCGCCGGGGCGTCCGGCTTCCTGGTCAAGGACACCCGCCCCGCCGACCTGCTGGACGCCGTCCGCACGGTCGCGGCGGGCGAGGCGCTGCTCTCGCCGGGACCCACCGCCCGCCTCATCGCCCGCGCGCTGCGCGTCCCGGACGCGCTGGCCGAGGCGCGGCCGCGCCCGGCCCTGGACCGGCTCTCGGACCGCGAGCGCCAGGTGTTGACGCTGGTCGCCCGCGGCCTGAGCAACGTGGAGATCGCGGACGCCCTCGCGCTCTCCCCGCTCACCGCCAAGACGCACGTCAGCCGGATCATGGGAAAGCTGGCCGCCCGCGACCGGGCCCAACTCGTCATCGTTGCCTACGAGTCGGGCCTGGTCGCACCGGGACGCTGAGCCCGGCCGCTCAGCCGCCCGCGCTACAGGGCCGGGCGTTGAGCGTGAACGCCGACGGGTTGGCGCCCGAGGTGCCGCTCGTGTTGAAGCCGAAGGAGACCGAACCCCCCACCGGCACCGTCCCGTTCCAGCTCGCCGGCCGTGCCACGACGGAGCGGCCGTTCTGGGTGAGGGTGGTGTTCCACGCGTTCGTCACCCGCTCGTCGCCCGCGAAGGACCACGACAGCTCCCACGGCGAGATCGGCGCCGTGCCGGTGTTCCGCACCGTCACCTGCGTCGTCGCCCCGCCCGTCCACCGGTTGGCGACGTAGGTCACCTGGCACGTCGTCGGCTCCGGCTCCGAGACGCCCGCGCCCAGGTCGTCGACGTAGGACGCGATCCAGGCCAGCGGCGCGTTCCAGTTCACCGTGACCTCGTTGGTCGAGTACGACTCGATGTGGTCGACGTAGCACATCGCCGGGGCGCAGCCCTGGAGCAGGTCCTCGGCGATCGGGTCCTGGAGCGCGTTGTTGGGGCCGCCGGCCAGCGAACCGGCCGGCGGGTTGGGCAGGTTGGCGTTGAGCTGGTTGGCCCAGAAGCGGTGGTGCTGGTTGCGCACGTCCCGCTCGCCGTAGCCCGTCACATAGGAGAGGTTGAGCGGGTTGCGGCCCAGCAGGTAGTCGAGGCCGGTGAGCACCGCGTCCCGGTACGCCGTGTCGTCCGTCAGCTCGGCGGCCGTGGCCAGCACCACCATGTTGTTGAGCACCTGGCTGTTGGAGCCCCACACGTAGTTGCCACCGGTCGGCGCGTACGGCAGGCCGTACACCGCGTCCTCGGCGTCCGCCGCGTACCGGTCGGCCGCGTCGGTGACCATGCCCCGCACCTCGGCGAGCTCGCCCGCCGGCAGGTCGTTGTCGACCGTGGCCAGGCTGAGCGCGCCGAGCGCCGCCGTCCAGCCCCAGGAGAAGCCGTCGTCCGTGAAGACCGCGGCGGAGTCGCCGTGCAGCGGCGAGTCGAGCACCGCCTGCCGGTAGGCGTCCTGTCCGGTCGTCACGTACAGCTCGGCGGCCGCCCAGTAGAACTCGTCCCGCACGTCGTTGTCGCTGTACGCGCCGCCGCCGACGCCGTCGTTCGGGTCGGCGTAGACGTCCGGGTGGGCGAGCGCCGCCGCGTAGGCGGTGGTCGCGGCGTCCAGCAGCTCGTCCGCGAAGGCGGCGTCGTAGGGCTCGAAGAGACGCGCGCCCTGCGCCGCGGCGGCGGCCAGGTTCAGGGTGGCGGCCGTCGACGGCGGGTGCAGCTCACGCGGCTGCGGGTCCTGGTCGGGGCGCAGCGGCAGCCCGGTCCACTCGCGGTCGTGCAGCTTGTGGTGCGCCATGCCCGCCAGCTCCTCGCCGGCCGGCACCTGCATGGCCAGCAGGAACTCCAGCTCCCAGCGGGCCTCGTCGAGGACGTCCGGCACGTCGTTGTCCCGCTCGGGGATGGCGAGCGAGCCGTCGCCGAGCGCCCCGGCCGCGTCGCGCTCGTAGGCGGAGAGCAGCTGGGCCACGGAGATGCCGCCGTTCACCACGTACTTGCCGTGGTCGCCGGCGTCGTACCAGCCGCCGGCCGCGTCCAGCGTGTAGTCGCAGACACCGGGCTGGCAGGGCACGTCGTCGTCGCCCTGGTTGGGGGCCACGCCCACGTGTCCGGCCGGGCGCGCGTACTCCTCGCCGACGTACTCCGCCTCGATCTCGATGCCGCTGCGGTTGTGGTAGAAGTACGCGAGCGCGTCGGTGCGGAGGGTGTCGTAGAGGTCGTCGCCGAGGGCGAACGGCTCGCTCGTCTCCTCGCCGATCGTCACCGTGTAGCCCTCGCCGGGGGTGGCGAACGCGTCGAAGGCGAAGGTGTGCGTGTTCTGCCCGGAGGTCGGGTCGACGCCGCGCGGGGTGGTGGTACCGGTGGCGGCGGCCGTGCCGTCGGCGGCGTTCAGGGTCCAGGCCAACGGCTCGGTGGCCTCGGTGACGAAGGTGCCGCGCTTCGGGCCCTCGGTGAGGTAGCCGACCTGGTTGACGCGGACCGGGGAGCCGGTGTCCGGCTCGTAGACGGGCGGCTCGGCGCCGCCGGTGAGGGACACGTCGTCCAGGCAGAAGGTGAACGGCTCGGCGCTGCCGCCCATCTGGAAGACGAGCTGGGCCGCGGCGTGGTCGGCGCCCGCGGTGAACACGTGGGTGACGGGTTCGGCCGTCTCGTCGATCGTGTCCAGTGCCGCCAGCTCGGTGGTCCACGGCTCGGTGTTCATCTGCACGTTGGTGCGGACGGTGAGGGGCGTGGTGGCGGTGGCGGTGAACGTCAGCTCGTAGCTCTCGCCGGCGGTGAGCGGCAGGCCGTCCTGGCCGACGATGACGTCCCAGGGGTTGACGGTGCCGCCGGGCACCTCCGCGCACAGCCGGCCGTCCACGACCGAGGCGGGGGCGTTGGCGGTGGACCACCAGGGGGCGATCACGCCGCTGGCGAAGTCGCCGTTGTCGATCAGCTCGGGCCCGTCAGCGGCGGCGGGCGCGGCGCCGACCGCGGTGAGCCCGGCGACGGCGAGACCGGCGGCCAGCGTGACGCTCAACGATCGTCTGCCGCGGCGGCGGGGCGGGTGGGATGAAGGAAGTAAGGTCACGGCTCGATCCTTCGGACGGGGGATGGCTGCGTCCTGCTCATGGGAGCGCTCCCAAAAAGCGGACCAATACAGCCTGTGCGTGGTGGCGTGACCCCGTCAACCCTTCGTGACCCCCCGAGAACGGTCAGATCCACCCATTACTAAACTCCCGTCCCATGGACGCCCTGATTGCCGTCTTTCTCGCTCTTCACATCATCGGCATCGCCGCGCTGCTCGGTGGCTTTCTGGCGCAGACCAAGGCGCTGCGGGCCGGCGAGGCCCGGATGGCGCCCGGCATGCTGCACGGCGCGATCGCCATGCTGGTCACGGGCCTCGCGCTGGTCGGTCTGAACCAGGCCGACGACCAGGAGGTCAACAACGTCAAGATCGCCGTCAAGCTGGCGATCCTGGTGGTGGTCCTGGGCCTGGTCTATGTCAACCGTGACGAGGAGAAGATCGCGGCGCCGGTCTTCGGCACGGTCGGGCTCCTCACCACGGCCAACATCTTCATCGCCACGGTCTGGTAGCGCGCGGCCTCACTGCGGTTCGGCGGCGCGTGGCCTCACCACGGTTCTGCGGCGCGTGGCCTCACCGCGGTTCGGCGGCGCGCTCCCTCACCACCTCGGATCGCGGACGTCCCCGTAGCCGCCGCCGCGCGGCCGGTCCTCGAAGTGCAGGTGGGGTCCTGTGACGTTGCCGGTGGCGCCGACGCGGCCGAGCCGCTGGCCGGCGCTCACCCGGGCGCCGGTGCGGACCTCGCGTGCGGAGAGGTGGCAGTAGACGTAGTCCCGGCCGTTGTCGGCGCGCAGTCCGAGCCACTTGCCGTAGGCGCCGCCGTTGTCGTTGGACCAGGCGATGGTGCCGGACCGCACGGCCACCACCGGGGTGCCGGTCGGCGCGGCGTAGTCGTCGCCGGTGTGGAAGCCGGCGGCGTAGCGGCTGTTCCGGACGCCGTAGGGGTAGGTCACCGACCGCCCCGGCACCGGCGAGGCGACGCGCCCCGAGCCGCCGCCAGAGCCGGAGCGGCTGTCCGTGAAGCCGAGCCGGGCGAACGTCTGCGGCCCCGGCAGGCCGTCGGCGCCGCTGCCGCTCCACCCCTGCGCCCGCTGGAACGCGGCGCAGGCGGATTTCGTCTGGTCCCCGTAGTACCCGGTGGCCCCGGCCGGAATCCGGTGGCCCCGCTCGATGAGCGCCCGCTGGAACGCGGTGACGCAGGAGTCTCGTTCCCCGAACTTCACGTGCGCGAAGTTGATCGCCGGCATGGTCGCCCCCATGTCAATTGGGCGTGGATCGTGCTCCTTTGGGAAATGATTCTGCCCGCTAATTGTCCGGCTCATGGCAAGAGCGGAGTAAGAGTCTCGCGCGAGTCCGTCTTCCGTCCGGGAGGGGTTCCTGAGCGACCGCCTGCGGGCAGGTGAGTCGGGGGTGGCGATGGTTGGGTGAGCAGGTGATGAGGTCGAGGGTGGTGTAGCCAGTTGCTTGGATATACCAAGCGGCGTGTGTATCACCTCCCCGGTGGAGGGTGGCGGCGACGTGCGCCAGCTTCGCGGCGAGCCGTGCCGGTTCGCGCTCCGGCGGGTTGGCGAAGCCGGGCGCGGCGCGTGTCATCTCTTGATCGAACCAGCGGACGGCGTCGTGGACGTCGTGGAACGTCTCGACGATGTGGTGCGGTGGTCGCAGTAGCCAGTTGGCGATGAGGGTTGGCGTGCAGGGGTTGGTGGCGAACGCGGGCGACTCGGGTCGGCGTGGGCCTTCCTGGTCGTAGGTGCGGCGGTCGCCGGTCCAGCGGTAGGCGTGGATGTGGCGGTGGGGCCGGCCCCCTTCCGGGGGCCGGCCGTCGTGCGGGTTACTGGCGTCCACAGCCGTCGCCGTCTCCGCAACCGCCGGACTGCCCACCTTCGGTGGGCTCGTCGTCGTCTCCCGGATCAACGCGCACGTCGGTTACCTTTCCTTTCATGCCGAAGGCGCGAGGGCTCTCCTCGTGCCGGTGGTGCAGCCGTTCCGGGCGGGGACGGCCAAATCCAAACGCCCGGAACGGACATCTCTCAGTCGTGGTGCGGGGTGCCGGATGCCGGCGTGACGAGCCGGAGCGACTCCGTCGTAAGTCGGATGCGCCGGAGGGCTGGATGGCGGTTGCCCGTCCTCCACCCGCGTCGCGGTGCTGGCCCGCTATGCTCGGGCGTCGCCGTCCGCCGGGGCTCAACGTGGCTCCGTTGACCGCCGGTTCGCCTCGGCCACCAGCGGGCCGAGCGACTCGCTCAGCGCCACCGGCTCCACGTCCTCCGGCGAGGCGGCCCACTCGCACCCACCGCCCAACGGCCGCAACCACACCCGTCCGCACTCATGTGCCATAACTCGGCCGACTATGGCGCGCGATGCGTCGCGCGCCATGGTGCCGACGTCCAGATTCGAAGGGAACCTCTGAGGTTCTTCCCTTTCCTGGTCCATGGGCCCACTTTGGCGGTCTGATGGACTTCAGTGATTGCCGTCGGGAGGGATCCCCGTCATGGGTAGACTTCTGGCCTGGGCTTCGTGCTACTCCTTGACTTCGATCTATGCGGGGATGCGAGATGGCCTTTGAGTCTCCGGCGGCCTTGCCTGTGAGAGTGCTGGAACGGCCAGACGTTCGGGACGCCTTGGCACGTCATGACTTCGGGCGGGTGTTCTTTCTGGCTCGCAAGTGGGGTGGCATCAGCTACATGAAGATCGCTGATGCCTGTGGGATCAAGCCTGAGAGAGTCGGGAAGCTGGCCAGGGGCGAAGGTGCCATCACCACTTACGGAAAGATTGTCACCATCGCTGATGGCCTGCGCATTCCAGGGCGCCTGCTTGGGCTCGCACCCCGCGCATGGGAGAGCAACGAGGCCCACTCCGAAGCGATACTGGGCACCGCCAGCATGTCGGCGCTCGGCGTGGGACGGATGGGCCCCGAATACGCAGAGGGAGAAGCGATGCGACGCAGGGAATTCCTTGCTGCCACGATCTCGGCAGCCGGAAGCGCAGCCGACTTGCCTGTTCCCGACCGGGGGCGGGTCGGTCTAGCAGATGTTCAACGCCTGAAGGAGCGAACGATCAGGCTGCGGCGCCTTGATGATTTTCTTGGCGGAGAGCACACCTATCCGATATACGCTCGTGAGTTGAGTTCGACTTCCGCCCTGCTGAGCCGCGGTAGCTATCTTGAGTCGACCGCGCAGGCGTTGCTCGGGCTGATTGCCGAGCAGGCACAGCAGGCGGGTTGGGCCGCGTTCGACGCGGGACGGCACGCCGAGGCGGAGCAGCTGTATCGAGTAGCGCTCCGCGCGGCCACAGACGCACACGACCAGCCGCTGATCGGTAACTCTCTGGCCTTTCTCGCCTATCAGCAAATCAGCACCGCCCAGTCGGGGGTCGAGACCGCGACGGCATCCTGTGAACGGGCGGGAAGCGACGCGCCCCCAGCCGTGCGTGCGCTTCTCTTCGAACGACTGGCCTGGGCGCATGCCAAGGCTGCAGAGCCGAAAGGAGCCGAGCAGGCTCTGGCAGAGGCGGAGGCGGCGGTTTCATCCGCCGAAGGTGATCAAACCGGGCCCGATTGGGCGACATGGGTGGATCGGCGAGAGGTCAGCATCATGGCTGGCCGGTGCTGGGCGGAGCTGGGCCGACCCCTGCGGGCTGTGCCTGTCCTGGAGCAGGCACTGGCAGGTTTCCCGGACGCCCGAGCAAGAGACAAGTCCCTGTACACGTCTTGGCTCGCCCATGCGTACCTGGATGCTGGCGAAGTCGAGCAAGCGGCTGCTGTGACTGAGCGTTGCTTTCAACTGGCCCTCGGGGTGGGGTCCGTCCGCCCTCATGAAAGGGTTACGACGCTGCTGAACCGGCTGAAGCCCTACGGTTCCATGCCGAAGGTCGCCGAACTCATGGAGTACGCCGCGGTGTGAGTCAACTCGTCGTGCCGCGAATCCAGTCCAGATATCCGGCCGATCCCGTGATGACAGGGACGGCGACGACCTCTGGATTCTGCCATGGGTGGTGAGCCAGGAGGTGTTCTTCCAGCTCCGGGTAACGGTCCGTCGTGGTCTTGAACAGCAGCCGCCACTCCTCGCCGGTGCCGAACTCTCCCAGGTGCCAGAAGACCGAGACCACCGGGCCGACGATCTGAGCGCCGGCGGCCAACCGAGCTTCAACGGCACTTCGGGCCAAAGCCTCCGCTGCCTCGCGGGTTTCCGTGGCAGTGGACACCTGCACGTAGTTAGTCATAGCGCGAGGGTACGTGGCTGGCAGGGTGCCCTTCCGTAGTTGCTTGGCTTTTCCAAGGAATGGGCGACCGGCCATCTCGGGCAGTCACGGCGGCTGCCAATCGTGCTCCGTGCCCGTCGGCGGAGCCGGGCCGTACGACGGCCTGTCGCCGACCGGTCGGCCGTGGTCCGCGTTTCGGGCGTCGGACGTGACCGTCGGGGCCGCCGGGCGGCTGCGACCGTCGGCGGCGTGGCGGTGGACCGTCGTGGCGTAGAGGTCGCCTTCCGGCGCGCCGGCGCGGATCGTGTCGATGACGTGGTGCTGGGCGTGCTGGACGAGGCGGCGGGGTGGCCGGCGCCGTCCCCCTCGACTGGGCGGCCGACACCGCGCGGCGGCGGGGCGTGGACGCCCTGCGGCTGGACTGCGTGCGCTCCAACGACGCGCTGCGTCGCTACTACGAGGCGCGGGGATTCACGCACCGCGGCGACGTGCCGGTGGGTGGTGCGCCGGGGCAGCGACAGGACGGCGGCCCGGTCACCTGGGTCAGTCGCCACGAGTTGGCGTTTCGCGCGGGGTGACGATCCGGGCCAACGCGTTCGCCACGAACTCCGCCTTGGCGTCGGTGTACGCCTCCCGGTCGTCGCCGTGCCGGTCGGACAGGCGTCGTTTCAGGGCCTCGTACCGTCGGGCCAGCGCCGCGTCGTCGCGGAGCGCGTCGCGGAAGGCGAGTTGGTCGTGCCAGCGGGGGTGGCCGGCCGGGAGGAGGTGGAGGTGGGCCTCGCGGCGCAGCCCCGCCGCGTCCGGCTTGACGTGGAAGCGGCGCCAGGGGCGGCGGTCCAGTTCCGGCGGTACGTGGTGCCAGCCGTCGGCCGTCAGGGGGCCCATGGCCGTGTCCAGGTCGGTCACGGACGCCATCAGGTCGACGATCGGCTTGGCGGCGAGCCCGGGGACGGCCGTGGAGCCGACGTGTTCGACGCCGTCGACCAGCCAGGGGGCGAGGAGCTCGGTCAGCCGCTCGCGCTCCGCGCGGCCCCGGACCGCCCACCGCGGGTCGGGCGGACACAGCTCGGCTCGCTCGTACGCCCACGCGGGAGTCGCGTCGTTCATCCCGGCACCCTAGCCGGACGTGGCCGGAACCGGCCGCTGTGGAGCGGGGAACGGCGCGGCTAGAGTCCGCGCATGAAGGCAGCGGTGCACCACAGGTACGGGCCGCCGGAGGTGGTCCGGGTCGTCGAGGTGGACAGGCCCGTGGTCGGGGTGGGGGACGTGTTGGTGCGGGTGCACGCGACGACGGTCAACCGGACGGACTGCGCGTACCGGGCGGCCAGGCCCTTCTTCATGCGCGCGCTCACCGGTCTCGTCCGGCCACGGCGCGCCGTGCTCGGGTGCGAGTACGCGGGGGTGGTGGCGGCGGTCGGCGACGGCGTGACCTCGTTCACGGTCGGCGACCGGGTGTTCGGGTACAACGAGGGCGCGTTCGGGGCGCACGCCGAGTACCTGTCGGTTCCGCAGGGCGGCGCCATCGCGACCATGCCGACGGGCGTCGGCTTCGAGGAGGCCGCTCCCGGCACCGAGGGTGCGCACTACGCGTTGGCGTTCATCCGGGCGTCGGGCGTTCGGGCCGGGGACGACGTCCTCGTGCACGGCGCGACCGGCGCCATCGGCTCGGCGGCGGTGCAACTCCTGAAGCACGGCGGGGTCACCGTGACCGCGGTGTGCGACACGGCGCACCTGGAGCTGGTGAAGGCGCTGGGCGCGGACCGGGTCGTCGACCGCGCGGCCCAGGACTTCACCCGGGACGGGCAGCGCTACGACGCGGTGTTCGACGCGGTCGGCAAGAGCACGTTCGCCCGCTGCCGGCGGTTGCTCAGGCCCGGTGGGGTCTATCTGTCCTCGGAGCCGGGCCCCTGGTGGCAGAACCTGGTCCTGTCGCTCGTCACGCCCCTGTTCCGCGGCAGGAAGGTGAGGTTCCCCCTGCCGCGACACGACCAGGAGATGGTGCGGCGGCTGCGGGAGCTGATCGGGTCGGGCGCCTTCCGGCCGGTCGTCGACCGGCGGTATCCCCTGGAGCGCGTCGTCGAGGCCCACCGCTACGTCGAGACCGGGCGGAAGATCGGCAACGTCGTCATCACCGTCGTGCCGCCGCACTGAGCTCGGCGGGCGGTGCGGCGCCGGGGTCAGATCACCGGCGGGCGGCCAAGACGCGTCATGCGCCAGACCGTGCGCCAGCGGATCGGGCGGCGCGGGCCGCACGGATGGCGCAGGCCCTCGGCGAAGCCGGCGAACCAGGCGCGGAGGCCGGGGAGTGAGCGGTTGCGGGCGACGGTGAGGAGGAGCCAGGTGGTGAGGTAGGCGGGGATCAGCGGCAGCGGCAGGTGGCGGCGGGCCAGCCAGACGCGGTTGCGGGCGGTCATCCGGTAGTAGACGGCGTGCCGCGCCGGCGACGTGCGGGGGTGCTGGAGCAGCAGCGCCGGCTCGTAGACGACCTTCCAGCCGGCGTCCAGCGCGCGCCAGGCGAGGTCGGTCTCCTCGTGGGCGAAGAAGAACTCCTCGGGCCAGCCGCCGGTCTCCTCCAGCATGCGGGCGGAGAGCGCGTGGCCGCCGCCGAGGAAGGTGGTGACCTCGCCGGCCCGCATCGGGTCGCCGGCGCGCAGCCGGGGCACGTGGCGGCGCTGGGTGTGGCCGGTCTCGTCGGCGATGCGGAAGCTCACGATGCCGAGCTGGGGGTCGGTGGCGTACATCTCCTGGATGCGGGTGAAGACGCCGTCGTCGACGAGCAGCCCGTCGTCGTCGAGGTCGATGACGACGTCGACGTCGCCGAAGGCGTGGAGCGCGGCGAGGGCGGCGTTGCGGCCGCCGGTGACGCCGCGGTTCTCGGGGAGTTCGACGGTGGAGACGGGCGCCGGGTAGTCGGGCAGTTCGGTGCCGTTGCCGATGACCACCACGCGGGTGGCGGGCGTGCGCTGGCGGGCCACGGACTCCAGCAGCGCGGCGACCTCGGCGGGCCGGTCGCCCATGGTGAGGATCGCGACACCCAGGCGCGGTGAGGACACGGGGCACTCCACAACTCGGCGACAGCTTTCGGCAATTCCCGAGATGCTAGCCGTTCACCCTCCCGTGGGTTTCACGCAACCCGGGGGAACGGGCTGTCAGGCAGTGTGCGACGCGATCGCCGCGCTGACCACGGCGACGCGCCGGGCGAGGTCGGCGGCGGGCACCTCGACCAGCTCGTAGCCGAGGTCGCGGTAGGTCTCCTCGTGGATCCGCTCGAAGGCCAGCGAGTCCTCGAAGCTGATCCGCCGGGCCGGCGTCGGCTCGCAGAACCCGAGGTCGCGGACGAAGAACACCCGCCGCTCGTAGACCTCTTCGGCGGCGATCCGGTGGAGCTCGGCCCTGAGCGCCCGGGGCACGGGCAGGCCCAGGTGGGTGGCGAGGGCGAGGGTGCAGACCGGCGAGCGGTCGTACACCTGGACCGCGCCGGTCGTGGGCGCGGCCAGCTGCCGCCGGCGCTGGAGCGCGACGATCTCGTCGAGGAAGAACGGGCGTCGCCACGGCTCGTCCTCGCCGCGGGTGTGGGCCCGGGCGATGACCGCGGTCGCCGCCTCCTCGACGACGCTGTGGCCGAGCTCGGCCAGGCCGCGCAGGATCGAGGTCTTGCCGGCGCCGGGGGTGCCGGTGAGAACGTAACGCCGCATGCCGGGGGGAAGCCTTTCGTACGGGAGTGGGGGTCGGGCCGGTGGCGGGCGGAACCTCGAACGGCGGGTGGGCCGGAGACGCCAGCGGTGCCCGGGTGTCGCACGCCCGCGGCGTACGACATCGTGCTCGCCCCAGTACAGCCCCGGGCGCGGGCGGTCGTCAACCGCGGTCGTCAACCGCGGTTGAGGACGCGGGTGACGCCGGCGACCAGCGCGGTGGTCAGCAGCCAGCCGGCGCCGACCAGCGCGTAGGCGAGGCCCTGGAGCGGGGGCGTGGTGAAGTGCCAGGCGTTGCGCAGGCCGAGGCCGGCGATGGGGATCAGCAGGTCGAGGGTGTACACGAGGGGGTTGAACGGAGCCGCCTCGTCCGGTTTGGCGGCGGTCGGCTCGCCGGCGGCGAAGGCGGCCGCGCCGAGCAGCGTGAGCAGCGCCAGCCAGGCGCCGGCCAGCCAGGGGCGGTAGCCGTAGCCGACGGTCGCGTCGAGCAGGTGCCCCCAGGCGCGGGCGGCGGGGCGCAGCGTCGTGCGCCGGTGCCGCTGCTGGGCGAGGCGGACGGCCCTGGCCTCGTGGTCGTGGCCCAGGGACTGGTAGGTGGCGGCCAGCTGCTGGTACGGCTGCGGCCGGTAGCCGTCCGGGTCGTGCCGGGGCAGGGCCAGCCGGCGGGCCGCCGGCAGGTGGGGTTCGAGGGCGCCGTAGACCAGGCCGTCGACGTGGGTGGGCGCCTTCGGCGGGTCGGCGTCCGGGAGGTGGAGGACGTCGACCCGGGCGTGGCGCAGGTCGACGGTGCCGGTCACCCGCTCGGCGCGTAGGTCGAGGACGCGCGCGCGGAGGTTGCGGCAGGTCAGGGCGGCGCGGCCCGGACTGACCAGCCGGGCGCCGGTCAGGATCAGCGCCTCGCCCAACTGGGCTTCGGGCAGGCGGACTTCGCCCTCGGCCCGGAATCCGTCGTCGCCCACGATGCCGCTGCCGACCTCCATCCTGGCGCCGTCGAGCGCCACGCCGCCCGGGTTGGACAGCTGGGCGTCCTGGAGCAGCAGGGCGCCGTCGAGACGCGCGTCGTACAGGGTGGCGCCCGGTGCCGTGATCCGGGTGTGCATCAGGTCCAGGTTGCCGCCCTCCACGGTGATCCGGTTGGCGCCGAGGCCCGGGAGGTGGGAGCCGGCGAACCCGGTCGCCCGCAGTCGGGCCGCGTACAGCTGGGGTCTCAGCTCGAACCAGCACCGTTCGAGGCGCAGCACGCAGCAGGCCTCGGCGAAGACCAGCTTCAGCCGGCCGGTGATCCGGGCGCCCACCAGGTGGACCACCGGGGTCTCGCCGGGCCGGGCCTCGGCGCCGCCGAGCACCAGGGCGCGCACCACCTCGGCGCGCACCGAGCGGTCCTCCCCCCACCGCTCGCCGCCGGCCGGATCGTCCGACGCGGGGTCGCCGGTGCGCAGGTCCACCCGCTCGCCGGTGGCGAAGGCGTCCCACAACAGGCGCTCGGGCGGCGTGAGTTCGGCATAGGACAGCACCCCGGCACGGTACCCGGCCGGAGGAGCGCGGATCAGGACGGGCGGACGCCGGCGTAGAACGGCATGTAGTCGATGGACTCGTAGCGGACCACGGCGCCCGGCTTGGGGGCGTGGATCATCATGCCGTCGCCGACGTAGAGGCCGACGTGGCTGATGTCGTCGTAGAAGAAGACGAGGTCGCCGGGTTGCAGCGCGTCGCGTGAGATCCGGGTGCCGGCGTTCACCTGGTCCCAGGTGACCCGGGGCAGTTCGACGCCCGCGGCGCGCCAGGCGGCCTGGGTGAGGCCCGAGCAGTCGTAGGAGTTGGGTCCCGTGGCGCCCCACACGTACGGCTTGCCGAGCTGGGCCTCGGCGAACGCGATGGCGGCCTCGGCGCCGCTGGCGTCGGGTGCCGGGGCCTCCGACGTCTCCGACGTCTCCTCGGCCGGCGGCTCGGCGGCCTCGGCCTCGGCCTCCGCTTCCGCCGCCGCGGCCTCCTCGGCGGCCAGCCGTTCCCGCTCCTGCCGCTGGCGCTCGGCCTCGGCGGCCCGGCGCTCGGCCTCCTCCCGCTCCAGACGTTCCAACTCGTCGAGTTCGGCCTGCTCCTCCGCGGACAGCTCGTCGAGCATCGCCCGCGCCTCCGCGAGCATGGCCTGCACGGACTCCTGCTGCGCCTGGAGCTCGGCCTGGCGCTCCTCGAGCGCGGCCAGCGCCGCGCCGGCCTCCTCGCCGCGCGCCGCGGCGGCCTGCTGGCGCTCGGTGTAGTCGGCCAGCGCCTGCTGTTGGGAGTCGCCGAGCCGGTCCAGGGTGTGGGTGCGGTCGAAGAAGGCGCGCGGGTCGCTGGACAGCAGCAGCGCGGCGGTGTCGCTCAGCGCGCCGCCCCCGCCGGTGCGGTACTGGGCCGCGGCGAACGAACCCAGCGCCCGGCGGGCCTCGTTGACCCGCTCCGTCTCCTGGGCCGCCTCGGTGAGCAGCTGGTCGACGGTGTCCTGCTGCTCGTCCACCGCCTCCTGGGCCTCGTTGTAGTGCTGGGTGGCGGTGCCGGCCTCCCGGTAGAGGCGGTCGACCTCCTCCCGCACCTCGAGGGCGCGCTCCCGAGCGGCCTCCGCCCGGTCCCGCTGCTCCTCGATGCCGGGCGGTTCCTCGTCGTCGGCCGAGGCGGCCTGGGTGAGCAGCGTCATCGAGGCCAGCGCCGCGGCACCCACGCTCACGGCGCCCCGGCGCGCGGCCGGGGAGTGGAGCAGTGCGGTGCGGCCGCGTGGCTTGCGGTGGGAACCCAAGGCCGGTGTCTCCTTTTCCCTCCCGCCCACCGGTCGGTTCCCCACGTCCGCCGGCCTGTCGGCTGGCCGGCCAATCCCCTCGCGTGTCCGGTGGAACGGCGGCGGCCCGCGGAGCCGGGGTTCGGCCCTCGGGGTAACGAGCCACCTGGGGGTGCACGGTAGCCACCCGCCGGGAGCTTTGGGAAGACCGATGTGCGATATGCCCGAAACCAAACCGTGACCATCCCGGGTCGGGGCGGCGCCCCGGCCGCCTAGACTCGGGGGTGATGAGCGGCCTCTTCGACGACAGCGCACTGGCGGGCCTCGGACCCATGGGGGGACACGAGGAGCCGCCGCCACCCGAGCCCGACGCCCACGCGTACGAGCCCGAGTACGAGCGGGAGGAGATCCCGGACGACCTGTTCGCCGGCACCTTCGCCGAGCCGGGGCGGCCCGAGGAGGACGCGTACTACCGCAACGGCGCGCCCAGGCCGGTCGGCGACCCGGCGGCGCTGATCGAGGGGCTGAACGAGCAGCAGCGCGCCGCCGTCACGCACAGTGGCTCGCCGCTGCTCATCGTGGCCGGCGCCGGCTCGGGCAAGACCCGCGTGCTGACCCACCGCATCGCCTACCTGCTGGCGGCGCGGAACGCGCACCCGGGCCAGATCCTGGCGATCACCTTCACCAACAAGGCCGCCGGCGAGATGAAGGAGCGCGTCGAGGAGCTCGTCGGGCCGCGCGCCAACGCGATGTGGGTGATGACCTTCCACAGCGCCTGCGTCCGCATCCTGCGCCGCGAGAGCAAGCTGCTCGGCTTCACCTCCAGCTTCTCCATCTACGACGCGGCCGACTCCAAGCGCCTCATGGCGCTGGTCTGCCGGGACCTCGACCTCGACCCCAAGCGGTTCCCGCCCAAGTCGTTCAGCGCCAAGATCTCCAACCTCAAGAACGAGCTGATCGACCACGAGGACTTCGCCGCCCAGGCGTCCGACCAGTTCGAGAAGACCCTGGCCGAGGCGTACACCCTCTACCAGTCGCGGCTGCGCGAGGCCAACGCGCTGGACTTCGACGACATCATCATGACCACCGTCCACCTGCTGGACGCCTTCCCGGACGTGGCCGAGCACTACCGGCGGCGCTTCCGGCACATCCTGGTCGACGAGTACCAGGACACCAACATCGCCCAGTACACGCTGATCAGGCTGCTGGTCGGCACCGAGGACCCGGGCGAGCTGTGCGTGGTGGGCGACGCGGACCAGTCGATCTACGCCTTCCGCGGCGCCACCATCCGCAACATCCTCCAGTTCGAGGAGGACTTCCCGAACGCCACCACGCTGCTGCTGGAGCGCAACTACCGCTCCACGCAGACGATCCTCTCCGCCGCCAACGCCGTCATCGCGCGCAACGAGGACCGCCGCCCCAAGAGCCTGTGGACGGACGAGGGCGCCGGCGCCCGCATCACCGGCTACGTCGCCGACACCGAGCACGACGAGGCCCAGTTCGTCGCCGACGAGATCGACCGGCTCTCCGACCAGGGCCAGGCCAAGCCGGGCGACGTGGCCGTCTTCTACCGCACCAACGCCCAGTCCCGGGTCTTCGAGGAGGTGTTCATCCGGGTCGGCCTGCCCTACAAGGTGGTCGGCGGCGTCCGCTTCTACGAGCGCCGCGAGGTCCGCGACGTGCTCGCCTACCTGCGGGTGCTGGCCAACCCCGAGGACACCGTGCCGCTGCGCCGCATCCTCAACGTGCCCAAGCGCGGCATCGGCGACCGCGCCGAGGCGATGATCGAGGCGCTGGCGCTGCGCGAGCGGATCTCGTTCGCCCAGGCGCTGCGCCGGGTCGACGAGGCGTACGGCATGGCGGCCAGGTCGGCCAACGCGGTCAAGCGGTTCAACGTGCTGCTCGAGGAGTTGCGCACCGTCGTCGAGTCGGGTGCCGGGCCGGCCACCGTGCTGGAGGCGGTGCTGGAACAGACGGGCTATCTCGCCGAGTTGCAGGCGTCCACCGATCCGCAGGACGAGACGCGGATCGAAAACCTTCAGGAACTCGCCGCCGTGGCGCTGGAATTCGAGCAGGCCCGCGACGAGGACAATCCCGGCACGCTGGCCGAGTTTCTGGAGCGGGTGGCGCTGGTCGCCGATTCCGACGAGATCCCGGACGAGGCGGAGGACGGCGGAGTCATCACGTTGATGACGCTGCACACCGCCAAGGGCCTGGAATTTCCCGTGGTGTTCCTCAGCGGCATGGAGGACGGCGTTTTTCCCCATATGCGCTCGCTGGGAAAGACCAAGGAGTTGGAGGAGGAGCGCCGGCTCGCCTACGTCGGCATCACCCGGGCCCGCAAGCGGCTCTACGTGACCCGCTCCACGATGCGCAGCGCCTGGGGCCAGCCGCAGCACAACCCGCCGTCCAGGTTCCTCGACGAGATCCCCGAGGAACATCTCGACTGGCGGCGCTCCGGGGCGGCCGTGTCGGCCCCGACACCCTCCGTGGCCAGCGCGTCCGGGGTCGGAGGGGCCGGGAGCGCGCCGCGCGCCCGCGGCTTCGCCACCGGCCGCATCAAGGACCGGCCGGTCGTGGCGCTGGCGCCGGGCGACCGCGTGACGCACGACACCTTCGGCATGGGCCGGGTCGTCTCGGTGCAGGGCAGCGGCGACCGGGCCGAGGCCACCATCGACTTCGGCGGCGAGAAGCCCAAGCGGCTGCTGCTCCGATACGCCCCGGTGGAAAAGCTCTGAACTCGCCTCTGTAGTGTTCCCGATATGTCACAGACCGGGGAAAGGGCTTGTGGTGCGTGCCGGGTGAGCGATTAGCTGCCTGCGGCAACTCGTACTCCAGTTCCTTCTGTCCCCGGAGTACGTATCACATCGGATTCCCAGGGGGAACACCATGAGTCAGCCCTGGCAGCCGCCCCAGCCGGGAGACGGCGCCGGCCAGCAGCCGCCACAGCAGCCGGGCGGCGCGCCGCAGTACGGCCCTCCCCAGCCGTACGGCCAGCCGCAGCAACCTCCGCAGCAGCCGGGCTATGGTTACCCGTCGCAGCCGCCGGCCCAGCCTCAGCCGGGCTACGGCTACCCGCAGCAGCCGCCGCAGCCGAACCCGTACGGCGCCCCACAGCCCTACGGCGCACCGGGCGGCTACCCGCCGGTGCCGCAGCCGGGCGGTGGCCCGAAGCAGAACGTGTTGCTGGCCGTCGTGCTCTCCGTGGCCGGCGCGCTGGTCGCGGCGCTGCTCTACGGCCTGATCTTCTACGCCCTGTTCGACGAGGACAACGGTGAGTTCACCCAGCCCTTCTACGTCCTGGTCGTGGTGGGCGTGTTGGCCGCGCTCGGCCCGGCCTTCTTCGCCAAGGGCAACTGGGGGCTCTACATCGTCGCCGCGGTGTTGGCCGTAGCGGCAGGCATCGGTGGCGAGCTCTTCGGTACCGCGATGGCGCTCAGTGAGTACGCCTTCAACGGCGACCCGGGCACGTTCGAGATCCTCACCAGCTACCCGGACGACCTCTGGGACGTCTGGGACGAGGGCAACGAGGCGGTCAACTACGTGCTGCTGGCCCTGCCGGCGGTCGGCGCCATCGCCTTCAGTGCCGGTCTCATGCGCCGCCGCTGACGGCGCACGCTCCGACAGCCCGAAGGGCCCGCGACTCCTGGGGAGTGGCGGGCCCTTCGGCTTGTCGTGTGCCGATCAGGCCGGATCGGGGGCCGGATCAGGTCGGTTCGAGGCCCTGGTTGCGCAGCCAGGTCAGCGGGTCGATGGGGGAGCCGCCACCGGGGCGCACTTCGAAGTGCAGGTGCGGGCCCGTGGAGTTGCCCGAGTTGCCGGAGTAGGCGATCACCGTGCCGGCCTGGACGGAACCCGACTGGTAGGCGGTGCTGTCCAGGTGCGCGTACCAGGTCTCGGTGCCGTCGGCGGCGGTGAGGATCAGCAGGTTGCCGTAGCTGGGGTGCCACTGGGTGCGGACCGTGCCGTCGGTGGCGGCCAGCACCGGGGTGCCGTAGCTGACGGGGAAGTCGATGCCGGTGTGGTTGGACATCCAGTTGACGCCCGCCTGGCCGTAGTAGGCGCTCAGGCCGCGCTGTTCGACGGGGAGGAAGAACTTCGGCCGCATCGCCTCGATCCGGGCCGCCTCGGCGGCCGCCGCCTCGGCCTCGGCCTCCTGCTGGGCCTCCAGGTCGATGCGGCCCTGGGTGCGGCTCGCGCGCTCCGCGTAGTCGCCGGCCGCGGCCTGGACGCTGGTCAGCTGGGTGTCGAACTCGGCGTTGGCGGCGGCGCGTTGGGCCTCGTCCGCCGGGTCGGGCGCGGCGACGGGCGCGGGTTCGTTCGCGGTGTCCGTGCCGGACTCGGAGACGGTGGCGGCCGTCGCGACCGCGGTGACGCCGAGGACGGCGAGGGAGGGGGCCGCGACGCTCAGGAAGGCGGAGCGGGCCCGGGGCCGGCTGACGCGACGCCGGCCACGGCCCTGCGAGCGGCTGGCGCCGGCCGGCGCCGGGGCGTCTGGCGCGTCGACCGAGTCGGCCGGCGCGGCGGAGTCGGGAAGTGCGTCGGCGGCCGTCGCGAGTTCGGGTTCGGGCTCCACCTCGAACCCGGTGCTCGGGGTGATGTCGTAGGCGGCGTCCGGCTGCTCGGCCTGGGGCGCGGCCTCGAACTCCGGGGTGGCGTCGTAGTTCCCCGCGGCGTCGTACGCGGCGGCGCCGCGATCCGCCTCGGCCTGCTCGCCGTAGCCGGCGGCCGGCTGCTGGTGGAACTCCGGGCCGTAGGCGGCGCCGTAGGTGCCGTCGTACTCCTGGTATCCCTGCTGGTCCTGATGGCCCTGCTGACCCTGGAGGTCCTGGTAGGCGGCGACGCCCTGTGCGGGGGTCTCGTGAAGATCCCCGGCGCCGTAGCCGCCGGCGTCCCACTGGCCCGCCTGCTGCTGCAGGTACCAGTCCTCCACGCCCTGCTGCGGCGGGATGGTGGCCGTGGCGACCTGCTGGGGCTCGGCGGCCCACTGGCCCTCGGCCCCCCACTCGCCGTAGCCGCCGTGCTGCTGTCCCTGCGCGGGGTCGCCCCACTGCTGGGTGGGGGCGGCCTGCTGGGGCGTCGTGCCGTAGGGATCGAGAACGTCGTATGCGGCGTAGGAGCCGTAGCCGGAGTGATCCGAGTGTTGGTCGGTCACGCCGGACAGCAGACGATCGCTCACCGATTATGCCTTTCGGCTCGACGACAGGAGCAGGGGTGGGGTCCCAGCGGCTGCAGTTCGGCGTGACTGTACCGGCCGGTGAGCGGCGGCCACAATCTTTCCCGGTCCGTTCGCGGGTTTCGGTGAGTCAGGAAACGGGCAATAGCCCGCCTTTCGGCGGACCGCGCATTGATGCCGCACGATTTGTTCGATATCTGTTCGAATTTATCGGGGGTGGGAATCACCCAGGGTGCGTGCGCCTCCCGCGCCGGCCCTCCATGGGGGATCCTGGACGTTAACGACCGTTAGCTCCGGCGCCGTGGCCGGGCGACTTGGGAGGCTCAGCATGGGTGTATCGGGTCCGATTCGCGTCGTCGTCGCCAAACCGGGACTCGACGGCCACGACCGCGGCGCCAAGGTGATCGCCAGGGCGCTGCGCGACGCGGGCATGGAGGTCATCTACACCGGGCTGCACCAGACGCCGGAACAGATCGTGGACACCGCGATCCAGGAGGACGCCGACGCCATCGGCCTCTCCATCCTCTCCGGCGCGCACAACACGCTCTTCGCCCGGGTGCTGGAGCTGCTGCGCGAGCAGGACGCGGCCGACATCACCGTCTTCGGCGGCGGCATCATCCCCGAGGAGGACATCGAACCGCTGCGGGCCCTGGGCGTGGCCGCGATCTTCACACCCGGCGCGCCGACCGGCGAGGTGGTGGCCTGGGTCCGCGAGCACGTCGGGCTCGCCCACCGCCCCTGACGCTCCCGCTCCCGGCGGCTCCAGCGGAGCGCCTGGTTTCGCGGAGGCCCCGGACGGGAAAGTCTGTTCCCGTCCGATCTCGCCCCGGCGCGCGCCGCCGGAACCCCGCGTGAGCGGGTCGGCGCGGGGCGAACTGTGACAGGTCTCACCACTCTGGTGTGACCCGCGATTTATGAGCCCTCAGGGCCCCCGGATACGCTCGACGTCGGACTTGCCGCGTGCGTCAGCAAAGGCCACCGAGCCTCGCGCCGCGGCCACGCGGCACGCCCACGTCGACAACGACCGCGAGACCACTGACTGAGGGACGGACGCGCGTGGACCTGTTCGAATATCAGGCGAGGGACATCTTCGCCAAGCATGACGTGCCGGTGCTGGACGGTGAGGTCATCGACACGCCGGAGGCGGCGCGTGCGGCGGCCGAGCGCCTTGGCGGTCGCGTGGTCGTCAAGGCGCAGGTGAAGACCGGTGGCCGCGGCAAGGCCGGTGGCGTCAAGCTGGCCGCCGACCCCGAGGACGCGGTGGCCAAGGCCGGCGCCATCCTGGGCATGGACATCAAGGGGCACACCGTCCACCGCGTGATGCTGGCGCAGACCGCCGACATCGTGGACGAGTACTACGTCTCCTTCCTCCTCGACCGCACCAACCGCACCTTCCTCGCCATGGCCTCCGTCGAGGGCGGCATGGAGATCGAGGAGGTCGCCGCCACCAAGCCGGAGGCGCTGGCCAAGATCCCGGTCGACGCCATCGAGGGCGTCACCGCCGAGAAGGCCCGCGAGATCGTCGCGGCGGCGAACTTCCCGGCCGAGGTCGCCGACCAGGTCGCCGACGTGCTGGTGCGTCTCTGGGACGTCTTCATCAAGGAGGACGCCCTGCTCGTCGAGGTCAACCCGCTGGTCAAGACCGGCGACGGCCGGATCATCGCGCTCGACGGCAAGGTGTCCCTGGACGCCAACGCCGAGTTCCGCCAGCCGGAGCACGCGGCGCTCGAGGACAAGGCCGCCGCCAACCCGCTGGAGGCCGCCGCCAAGGAGCGCGGCCTCAACTACGTCAAGCTCGAGGGCGGCAACGTCGGCATCATCGGCAACGGCGCCGGCCTCGTCATGTCCACCCTCGACGTGGTGGCCTACGCGGGCGAGAAGCACGGCGGCGTGAAGCCGGCGAACTTCCTGGACATCGGCGGCGGCGCCTCCGCCGAGGTGATGGCCAACGGCCTGGAGATCATCCTGGGCGACCCCGAGGTCAAGTCCGTCTTCGTCAACGTCTTCGGCGGCATCACCGCGTGCGACGCGGTCGCCAACGGCATCGTGCAGGCGCTCGCGCTGCTCAAGTCCAAGGGCGAGGACGTCAACAAGCCGCTGGTCGTCCGCCTCGACGGCAACAACGCCGAACTGGGCCGGAAGATCCTCACCGACGCCGACCACCCGCTGGTCGAGCAGGTGAACACGATGGACGGCGCGGCCGACCGGGCCGCCGAACTGGCCGCCAAGTAGTCCGGACGAGGATCGACAGGACAGACGAGGACAAGAAGAGAAAATGGCTATCTTCCTCACCAAGGAAAGCAAGGTCGTCGTCCAGGGGATGACCGGCTCCGAGGGCCAGAAGCACACCCGGCGCATGCTGGCCGCCGGCACCAACATCGTCGGCGGCGTGAACCCGCGCAAGGCCGGCCAGAAGGTCGACTTCGACGGCACCGAGGTACCGGTCTTCGGCGGCGTCAAGGAGGCCATCGAGGCCACCGGCGCCGACGTCACCGTGATCTTCGTGCCGGAGAAGTTCACCAAGGACGCGGTCATCGAGGCGATCGACGCCGAGATCCCGCTGGCCGTGGTGATCACCGAGGGCATCGCGGTGCACGACACCGCGGCGTTCTGGGCGTACGCCGGTGCCAAGGGCAACAAGACCCGCATCATCGGCCCCAACTGCCCGGGCCTGATCACCCCCGGCCAGTCCAACGCGGGCATCATCCCGGCCGACATCACCAAGCCGGGCCGCATCGGGCTCGTCTCGAAGTCCGGCACGCTGACCTACCAGATGATGTACGAGCTGCGTGACCTGGGCTTCTCGACGTGCGTCGGCATCGGCGGCGACCCGATCATCGGCACCACGCACATCGACGCGCTGGCGGCGTTCGAGGCCGACCCCGAGACCGACCTGATCGTGATGATCGGCGAGATCGGCGGCGACGCGGAGGAGCGGGCCGCGGACTTCATCCGCGAGAACGTCTCGAAGCCGGTCGTCGGCTACGTGGCGGGCTTCACCGCGCCCGAGGGCAAGACGATGGGCCACGCCGGCGCGATCGTCTCCGGCTCGTCCGGTACGGCGCAGGCGAAGAAGGAGGCGCTGGAGGCGGCCGGCGTGAAGGTCGGCAAGACGCCCTCCGAGACCGCGCGCCTCGCGCGCGAGGTCCTGGCCGCGGCCTGAGGTTCGCCGACTCCTTTACCCCCCGCCCACC
>NZ_JAVREM010000079.1:0-26142 GCF_031845425.1 Streptomyces millisiae | reverse complement strand
AGCAAGAACGACGCGACGCCTTCCCCAACTGGCTCCACACCTACAATCACCACCGCGGACACACCGCACTCAAAGGCCAACCACCCGCCAGCCGCGTCCCCAACCTCACAGGGCAATACAGCTAGCGGGCCCCGCCGACCTCGGCGAGGGCACCGTCGCCGGCCCCGTCGCCACCACCGCCTGCCATCGGACCGACGCATCCGCCCCGGGTGGCGAGGTAGTATTTCCCGTTTCCCACGTATGGCGTAGTGCCGTCGTGAACCGGCCCGGCGGAGGTGTGCGTGTCCTGCCTGATCGTCCAGAGTGACAAGACGCTGCTGCTCGAGGTGGATCACGAGCAGGCCGAGGAGTGCCGGCGGGCCATCGCGCCGTTCGCCGAGCTGGAGCGGGCGCCGGAGCACATCCACACGTACCGGGTGACGCCGCTCGGGCTGTGGAACGCGCGGGCCGCCGGGCACGACGCGGAGCAGGTCGTGGACGCGCTGGTGACGTACTCGCGGTACCCGGTGCCGCAGGCGCTGCTGGTGGACGTGGCCGAGACCATGGCGCGGTACGGGCGGCTGACGCTGCTGAAGCACCCGGCGCACGGGCTCGTGCTGCAGAGCAACGACCGGGCGGTGCTGGAGGAGGTGCTGCGGTCGAAGCGGATCGCCCCGCTGGTGGGGGCCAGGATCGACGACGACACCGTCGCGGTGCACCCCTCGGAGCGCGGGCAGATCAAGCAGATGCTGCTGCGGCTCGGCTGGCCGGCCGAGGACCTGGCCGGGTACGTGGACGGCGAGGCGCACCCGATCGAGCTGCGGCAGGACGGCTGGCGGCTGCGGCCGTACCAGGAGCAGGCGATCGCCGGGTTCTGGCACGGCGGCTCGGGCGTCGTGGTGCTGCCGTGCGGCGCCGGCAAGACGCTGGTCGGCGCGGGCGCCATGGCGCGGGCCGGGTCGACCACGCTGATCCTGGTCACCAACACGGTGTCGGCCCGGCAGTGGAAGTCCGAGCTGATGCGGCGCACCTCGCTGACCGAGAGCGAGATCGGCGAGTACAGCGGCACCCGCAAGGAGATCAGGCCGGTCACCATCGCCACCTACCAGGTGCTGACCACCAAGCGGAAGGGCGTCTACCCGCACCTGGAGCTGTTCGACTCCCGCGACTGGGGGCTGATCGTCTACGACGAGGTGCACCTGCTGCCGGCCCCGGTGTTCAAGTTCACCGCCGATCTCCAGGCCCGCCGCCGGCTCGGGCTGACCGCCACCCTGGTCCGGGAGGACGGTCGCGAGTCCGACGTGTTCTCGCTGATCGGGCCCAAGCGGTTCGACGCCCCCTGGAAGGAGATCGAGGCGCAGGGCTACATCGCGCCGGCGGACTGCGTCGAGGTCCGGGTCGACCTGACCGAGTCGGAGCGGCTGGCCTACGCGATGGCCGAGCCGGAGGAGCGCTACCGGTTCTGCGCCACCACCGACTCCAAGCGGCGCGTCACCGAGATGCTGGTGCGCCGGCACGCCGGCCAGCAGACGCTGGTCATCGGCCAGTACATCGACCAGCTGGACGAGCTCGGCGAGCTGCTCGACGCCCCGGTGATCAAGGGCGAGACCAGCAACGCGCAGCGCGAGAAGCTGTTCGACGCGTTCCGCGCCGGCGAGCTCCAGGTGCTGGTGGTCTCCAAGGTGGCCAACTTCTCGATCGACCTGCCGGAGGCCACGGTGGCGATCCAGGTGTCCGGCACCTTCGGCTCCCGGCAGGAGGAGGCCCAGCGCCTCGGGCGGGTGCTGCGGCCGAAGGCCGACGGGCACGAGGCGCGCTTCTACTCGGTGGTCGCGCGGGACACCATCGACCAGGAGTTCGCCGCGCACCGCCAGCGCTTCCTCGCCGAGCAGGGCTACGCCTACCGGATCATGGACGCCGGCGAGCTGCTCACGGCGGACGGCGAGGAGATGGACGGGGTCTGAGGGCGGGCCCGCGCTCAGCGCAGCCGGCGGCGGACGATCGTCTGGTCCTGCTCGTCGATCCGGCCGAGCACGACGATGTCGACGGCGGTCTCGGCGACCACCCGGACGGCGCGCAGCGCGTGCCCCAGGAGCTGCCTGGGGTGGTTCACATGTCCCGAGGCGGTGGCCCCCGGGTGGACGGTTGCGGTGCTCATGGGTTCAAGGGTGCCGCCGGGCGCCCGGCCGCGGCATCGGCCGGAGGACCGAGCGTGACCGGCCGCCCGTCCACCTTCCGGCCGAACGTCCCCTAGGGAGCGGGGACGACCCGCCCCTGACGGTGGCGGGAGGCCGCGCGGGCAAATGATTTGCGCGCCGCGGGGGCGCGCGCCTAGGCTCCCTGGCTCCGCCTCCACCCGGGACGCCACGCGGGCCGCCGCGCGCGCTGGGCTGGAGCCGGCCGGACGGCAACCGGTCGGCACTGTCCTCACCCCTACGCACCCCGGAGGCCCCGCCGTGTCCGCCCCTGAGCCGACCGCCCCCTCGCCGCTCGATGCCGAGCGCGCCCACCTGGCCGCGTCCCGCTCCGCGCTGCGCGCCATGCGCGCGGACGCCGAGGCCCTCGACATCCGCGATGTCACCGCGAACTGGGTGAACGCCGAGGTGCTGCAGTCCGAGATCGAGCAGCGGATCAAGTCGCTGGCCGACCTGGCGGACACCCCGCTGTTCTTCGGCCGCCTCGACTACCTGCACGACCTGGACGAGGAGGGCGAGCACGGCAGCCGCTTCTACATCGGCCGCCGCCACGTCCACGACGCCCACGGCGACCCGATGGTGATCGACTGGCGCGCCCCCGTCTCGCAGCCGTATTACCAGGCCACCAAGCAGGACCCGAAGGACGTGGGGCTGCGCCGCCGCTTCGGGTACGACGGCGGCGAGCTCACCGCGTACGAGGACGAGCACCTGTCCGACCCGGAGGAGGCGGAGACCACCAGCCGCCTGCTGCAGCGCGAGATCGAGCGGCCGCGCGTGGGCCCGATGCGGGACATCGTGGCCACCATCCAGCCCGAGCAGGACGAGATCGTGCGCGCCCCGCTCTCCGGCACGGTGTGCGTCCAGGGGGCGCCGGGCACCGGGAAGACGGCGGTCGGCCTGCACCGGGTGGCCTACCTGCTGTACGCCTACCGGGAGCGGCTGGCCCGCGCCGGCACCCTGGTGGTCGGCCCGAACCGGTCGTTCCTGCGCTATATCGAGCAGGTGCTGCCGGCGCTCGGCGAGCTGGAGGTCAGGCAGGCCACCGTGGACGAGTTGGTGGCGCACGTCGAGGTGCGGGGGGTGGACGGCGCGGCGGCGGCGCACGTCAAGGGCGACGCGCGGATGGCCCAGGTGCTGCGCCGGGCGGTGCGCGCCGGGGTGCGGATGCCGACGGAGCCGCTGATGGTGGTGCGCGGCTCCCGGCGCTGGCGGGTGCCGGCTCACGAACTCGGTGAGATCGTCCAGGAGTTGCTCGACCGGGACATCCGCTACGGGGCGGCCCGCGAGGCGCTGCCGCAGCGGATCGCGCACGCCGTGCTGGTGCGCATGGAGCAGGCGGGCGAGGCGCCCGACGACCGGGTGCAGAACGCGGTGGCCCGCACCCCGGCCGTCAAGGCGGTGGTCAAGGAGTGCTGGCCACAGGTGGACCCGGCGAAGCTGGTGCTGCGGCTGCTGTCCGACGCCGACTTCCTGGCCGAGATGTCCGAGGGGATCCTCACCGCGGAGGAGCGGAAGGCCATCCTGTGGGAGCGGCCGGCGCGCGGCGTGAAGTCGGCCCGCTGGTCGGCGGCCGACGCGGTGCTGATCGACGAGGCGCACGACCTGGTGGAGCGCACCGGGTCGCTCGGCCACGTGGTGCTCGACGAGGCGCAGGACCTCTCCCCCATGCAGTACCGGGCGGTGGGCCGGCGCTGTTCCACGGGCTCCGCGACCGTCCTCGGCGACCTCGCGCAGGGCACCACCCCGTGGGCGACGGAGAGCTGGGCGGCGGCGCTGACCCACCTGGGCAAGCCGGACGCGGTGGTCGAGGAGCTGACCCAGGGGTTCCGGGTGCCGCGCGCGGTGATCGCGTACGCCTCGCGGCTGCTGCCGGCGATCGCTCCCGAGCTGTCCGAGGCCACCTCGATCCGGGACTCGGCCGGCTCGTTCGCGGTGCGGCCCGTGGCGCCGGCCGAGTTGGAGGCGGCCGTGGTGGCGGCCTGCCGGGAGGCGCTGACGCGGGAGGGCTCGGTGGGGCTGATCGCGGCCGACGCCCGGGTGCCGGGGCTCGCGGCGGCGCTGGCGGCGGCCGGGCTGCCGCATCTGTCGCCTGGCGAGGAGACCTCGCGGGGGGCGCGGCTGACGCTGGTGCCGGCGTCGTTGGCCAAGGGTCTGGAGTACGACCACGTGGTGCTGGAGGAGCCGGCCGCCGTGGTGGCCGGCGAGCCGGACGAGCGGACCGGCCTGCGGCGGCTCTACGTGGCGCTGACCAGGGCGGTCTCTGGTCTTGCCGTGGTGCACGCGGAACCGCTGCCGGCGCTACTCGCGGGAGTCGGGTCGGGAGTCGGCTCCGCCGTCGGAACCGGCGTCGGAACCGGCGTCGTCGTCGCCTGACCGGCGGCCGTGCAGGGTGAGGGCGATCCAGAAGCCCCAGCCCACCGGCTGCAGCAGCCAGTAGCTCCAGAACCGGTAGAGCAGGGTGCCGGCCAGCGCCTGCTGCGGCGAGAGCCCGTAGACGACGAGCAGCGCCGTGAGGCTGGCCTCCACGATGCCCACGCCGCCGGGGGTCAGCCGCAGGCTGCCGGGGATCTGCGCCAGCGCGTACGCGATCAGCACGCCGTGCCAGGGCACGCCGATGTCCAGCGCCCACAGGCTGGCGGCCAGGCAGGCGGCGTCGAGCACCCAGTTGAACTGGGCCAGCGCGTACGGGCGCAGCCACGGGCGCAGCCCCGGCTGCACGCTCCTGGCCTGCTCGACGAGCCCGCGCACGGCCTCCTCGGCCCGGCGCATCCGGTCGTAACGCGCCTTCACGCGCCGCCACCCGCGCCCGCAGGCGGCCCGCACCCGCGCGGAGCGGAAGACCGCGAGCACCGCGACGGCGACCAGACCCAGCACGACCAGGACGCGACCGATCACCGCGCCGGGGCCCCTCGCCCCCGTGGTGAGGAGCCCGACCACGATGATCACTAGCAGCCCGAGCGCGGACAACGCGCCGGCCACCACGAGCGAGGCGGCGGCCAGCGCCTGTCCCGCGCCGCGTCGCCGCAGCTGTCGGTAGAGCCAGGCGGTGGAGAACGCGGCACCGCCCGGCAGCGCGCCGGCCACCGCGTTGGAGGCCAGGGTGAGGGCGAACATACTGGTCAGCCGCACCCGGAGGCCGCCGGCGAGCAGCAGCCAGCGCTGCACCCCGGTCAGGCAGAGCAGCGCGCCGGCCTCGCACACCAGCGCGAGGGGCAGCTTGACCAGGCTGACCCGGGAGAGCAGGTCGAACGCCTTCCCCAACTCGTCCCGGCGGGAGATCGCGACGAACACCGCCCCGCCCACCAGCAGGACGGCGATCGGCCACCACGCCCGACCGGCCCGCCCCGGGGTCCTGCTCTCCTCAACCCCCATCCCCGCCCGACCGATCCGGGTGCTCCCCCGGCCCGCCCGGGCCGTGCTCGCGGAGGATGTCGAGCACCACGGCGCCGTCCACGGTCTCGCGGGCGACCAGCAGGTCGGCGAGCCGGTCGAGGGCGGCGCGGTGCCCGCGCAGCAGTTCGACGGCGCGGTGCTCGGCCTCCCGCACCAGCCTCGCCACCTCCTCGTCCATGGCCCGCTGGGTCGCCTCCGAGTACGGCCGCCGCAGCATCTCGTCCAGGCCGTGGCCGCCCAGGTACTGCGGGGTGCCGTCCGCGTAGCCGATCGGGCCGAGCTCCGAGGAGAGGCCGAACTCGCGCACCATCCGGGTGGCGATCTGGGTGGCCCCGGCCAGGTCGTTGGCGGCGCCCGTCGAGCCCTCGCCGAAGACGACGAGCTCGGCCGCGCGGCCGGCGAGCCGCACGGTCAGCAGGTCGGTCAGGTAGCTCTCGCTGTACAGGTGGCGCTCGGACTCCGGCAGCTGCTCGGTGATGCCGAGCGAGGGCCCGGCCGGCAGGATGGTGACCTTGGCCACCGGGTCGGCGTGCTCGCAGACCGCCGCGGCCAGCGCGTGGCCCGACTCGTGCACGGCGACGGAGCGGCGCTCCTCGGGGAGCAGCGCGTTGGAGGAGTCACGGCGGCCGAGCAGCACCCGGTCCCTGGCCGCGTCCAGGTCGTGCGCGTCGACGGTGGCGCGGTCGGCGCGGACGGCGTTGATGGCCGCCTCGTTGACGAGGTTGGCGAGGTCCGCGCCGGAGAAGCCGGGGGTGGCGCGGGCCACCACCTCCCAGTCGACGTCGTCCGCCACGTTCTTGTCGCGGGCGTGCACCCGCAGGATCGCGGCGCGCTCCTTCTGGTTCGGCAGCGGCACGGTGACCTGGCGGTCGAAGCGGCCGGGGCGCAGCAGCGCCGGGTCCAGCGCCTCGGGGCGGTTGGTGGCGGCGAGCACCACGATGCCGCTGCGCGGGTCGAAGCCGTCCATCTCGGCGAGCAGTTGGTTGAGGGTCTGCTCGCGCTCGTCGTTGCCGCCCGGGTGGCCGCCGGCGCGGCGGGCGCCGAGCGCGTCGATCTCGTCGATGAAGACGATGGAAGGGGCGCGCTTGGCCGCCTCCTGGAAGAGGTCGCGGACCCGGGACGCGCCGACGCCGACGAACATCTCCACGAACGCCGAGCCGGTCACGGAGAGGAACGGCACCTGGGCCTCGCCGGCCACGGCGCGGGCCAGCAGCGTCTTGCCGGTGCCCGGCGGGCCGACCATGATCACGCCGCGCGGCCCCTTGGCGCCGGCGGCCGCGTAGCGCTCGGGGCGGCGCAGGAAGTCGACGATCTCGCTGACCTCCTGCTTGACGCCCTCGTAGCCGGCGACGTCGGGGAAGCGGGTGGTCGGGCGCTCGGCCTCGATGATCTTGGCGCGGGAGCGGCCGATGCTGGAGAGCCCGCCGCCGAGCGAGCCGGCGGCGCGGCGGCCCGCCCACAGGAAGAAGCCGATGAGGATGAGGACCGGCAGGAAGACGAAGAGCAGCGCGAGCAGCGTGTTGCCGACCCCGCCGCCGGCGCGCTGCTGACTGCCGGTGATCTTGACGTCGTGGTCCTGGAGGCGCGCGTTGAGGCGGCTGGTGTCGAGGGCGGTCGGGATCTGGCTGGTGAAGTGGCCACCGTCCCGGTAGGTGCCCTGGACGCCGCCGCGGTCGTTGATGGTGACCGACTTGACCTTGTCGTCGTCCACCCGCCTCAGGAAGTCGCTGTAGGAGAGGGAGGGGCCCTCACGGCCCGGCACGAGCAGCAGGAGGAGGAAGACGGCGGCCGCGACGACCACGATCAACGGCCACAGCCAGCGGCGCCAGCCCTCCGGCGGCGTCGGCCGGTCCTGGCGGTCCCCGGGCGAACGCTCGGGCGGTGGTCCGGGCCGCGCCGACCTGCTGAACAGGCGGCTTGGCCATCGAATGCGTGCAGCGATCACCGGGCGGCTCCGTTGGTCATTTGCCCGGGTTTGACCGTAACAGCGGGGCGCGGCGGCCTCATGTCGGGCACGCCCATACGGGGAGGGGTCGTGTGGGGAGCGGCGCGCCCCCTCAGTCGCCGGCGAGCGCCGACCGGCCGATCGCCGGCGCGCCGGCGATGGCGGCGCGCAGGGCCTGCCGGCAGTGGTGGGCGAAGGTCTCCGCCTTCCGGCTGAGGGGCTCCGACTCCCGGCAGGCGAGGACGATGTCGAGGCCGGGCACGGGGTCCTCGATGGGCAGCGCCGTCACCCGCCCGCCGTCGTAGGCGCGGCCGACCGCCGGCCGCTGGTGGAGCAGGGCGAAGCCGTGCCCACGGGCCACCATGGCGCGCACCGCCTCGAAGCTCGCGAAGCGGTAGCAGACGTTCGGCACCAGGCCGCGCGAGGTGAAGATCTCGGTGAAGTAGTCCCGGCTGAAGGGCAGGTCGAGCAGGATCATCGGCTCGCGCGCGAGCTCGCTCAGCGAGAGGCGCCCGCGCCGGGTGAGGGGATGCCCCTCGGCCACCGCGACGTAGAGCGGGGCGGTGGCGAGGTGCTCCTTGCTGATGCCGTCGCCGAGACCCAGGTCGTAGGTGAGCGCGATGTCGACGGCGCGGCTGCCGAGCGCGCGGACGATCTCGTCGGCGAAGCACTCGCGGATGTTGGGCTCGATGCCCGGGTGGGCCGTCGTCAGGTCGAGGATGATCTGGGGCAGGAAGAACGGCGCCAGGGTCGGGTAGCAGGCGGCGTGCAGGGGTCCGGTGAGCACGTCGGGGCGGAACGCGTCGAGTGTGTCGTCGACCGCGCCGAGGATGATCCGGGCGCGCGTGAGCAGCCCGTCCCCGGTGGCGGTGAGCTGAAGCCCCTTCGACCGGTTCCGGACGAAGAGCTGGGTGCCGAGCGCCCGCTCCAGATGGGTGATCGCCATGGAGATCGCGGACTGCGCGACATACAGGCTGTTGGCCGCCTCGGTCATCGAGCCGAGCTCGGCCGCGCGGACGAAATAGTCGAGTTGCGTGAGTGTGAAGGCTTTGGAGGGCCGCGTTCTGTTTCGTGCCATCTTCCTCCGAGCGTCCTCCAGGCCGGTTTCTCCCCTATTTCGCTGATGTCAGGCGCCCGTTGCCTCAGCTCTGCTGATGCCGCCGGCGTCTCGCCTGGTCAGCCCTTCACAGCCCCGCCGAGGATGCCCCGGATGAAGAAGCGCTGGAGGGCCAGGGTGACGACGATCGGGACCGCCATGGCCAGGACCGCGCCCGCGCTGACGATGTTCAGGCCGCCACCCGTCGACTGCGCGAGCCCGGCGACCTGGACCGTGGCCGGGGCGACGGACGGGGAACCGCCGAGGAACACCAGCGGAACGAGCAGGTCGTTCCAGGACCACATGAACTGCGTGATCCCGAGCGAGGCGAGGACCGGCACGGAGGACGGCAGCGCGATCCGCAGGAACGTCCGTACCGGTCCTGCCCCGTCCAGCGCGGCGGCCTCCAGGATCTCGTCGGGGAAGGCCCGGTAGAACCCGTACAGCAGGTAGATGCCGAACGGGACGACGAAGCCGACCTGGTAGATCCAGATGCCCGGGATCTCGCCGACCAGACCGAGCGTGCGGAAGAGCCGGAGCAGCGGCACGAGCGTCAGCTGCGGCGGGACGACCAGCAGGGCCACCGAGCAGAGCAGGATGACGACCCGGCCGCGGAACCGCGAGCGGGCCAGCGTGTAGGCCCCGATGGCGCACACGAGCACGGTGATGACGGTGGTGGGCACGGTGATGAGCGCGCTGTTCAGCAGCCCCTGGCCGAGCCCGCCGGTCGTGTAGGCGTCCACCAGGTTCCGGGCCGTGAACAGCGGGTTCGCGAACGCCGTCCACCAGCCCGAGGTCGCCGAGTCGTTGCTGGTGCGGAACGCGTAGATGACGAGCCCGACGAGCGGGACGAGCCACAGCGCGGTCAGCGACAGCAGGGTGAGGTGGGTCAGCACGCGGGGCAGGGACGGACGGCGGCGGCGCGCACGGGTGGGCGCGGTGGGTGCGGGCATGGCTCAGCGCTCCGCTCGGAAGTGCCGGACGTTGACGGCGATGACGGGCAGGGCGGCGATCAGCAGGACGACGGCGATCGCGGAGGCGTGGCCGTACTCCCGCGCGCGGAACAGCTCGGCGTACATGCGGTTGGCGACGACGTCGGTGTCGAACCCCCCGTTGGTCATCGTGTAGACGATGTCGAACACCTTGAGGGAGAAGATGACCTGGGTGGTGTAGACCACGCTCATGGTCGGCGCTATCTGCGGGAGCGTGACATAGCGGAACGTGCTGAGGGCGCCGGCCCCGTCCAGCTGCGCGGCCTCCAGTGTGGCGCCGTCCACGTTCTTGATCGCGGCCGAGAGCATCACCATGGAGAGGCCGACGGAGTTCCACACGCCGACCGCTATCAGGGCGAAGGTGGCGATCCCGGGATCGGACAGGAAGGCGACGGTCTCGCCACCGAACAGGTCGATGACGGCGTTGACGGTGCCGAGCTGCTCGGCACCTGACGGCTGGTAGGCGTACATCAGCCGCCAGATCACGGCCGCGGCCGCGAAGGAGATCGCCATCGGCAGCAGCATGACCGTGCGGACCAGCCACTCGTAGCGCACCCGGTCGGCGAGCACGGCCAGCAGCATCCCGAGCACCAGGGTGACGGCCGGGAGCAGCACCAGCCAGGCGAGGTTGTTCAGCAGGACCGGGACGACGGCGTCGCCGAACACCCAGGCGTAGTTGTCGAGGCCCACGAAACCCGTGCCGTCCGGCCCCTGGAACGACATCGTGAGCGTGCCGAGCAGCGGGTAGAGCAGGATGCCGCCGCCGAGGACGACGGGGGGCAGCAGCCACACCCACGCCCTGACGCCCTCCCGGCGGCGCGGCGGGAACAACTGCACGAGCCGCTCACCCAGGGTGAGCCAGAGCACGATCGCGAGCGGGACGGCGGCGATCCCGCCGACCGCGGTCAGGAAGGACGTGGCGTCCACGCGCTCTCCTTTCTCCGGGTTGGTCCCCGGGACACGGCGGTCTCCCGGAGGAGGTTTCGGGGGCGAGGGGGCGAGAGGAGCGGTGTGGGACCGGGCGTCCCGGCCCCACACCGGGTGGGGCTCAGCCGCCGGCGGCGAGGGCGTCGAGCTCGCGGAGGTTGGCGTCGAGCGAGGACGGGTCCCGCACGAACTCGGCGGTCGTCGTGTAGATGGCGGAGCGGACCGCGGGCGCGGTGACCGCGGTCGGGAAGGGCACGAGCGTGTCAGCGCCGAGGATCTCGGTGGCGATGTCGGCGAGGAGCTCGTTGGGGTACGACGCGGGGTCGACGCCGACGTTGGCCGCGGTCCAGTTGCCGGTGGCGGCGATCAGGTCGGCGTGCTCGGCCGAGCCCAGGTAGGTCATCAGCGCGGCGACCTCGGGCCGGTCGGAGAAGGCGGAGAAGATCGTGCCGCCGTAGCCCTGCGCGTCGGCGTACTCAGGGGTGATGGCGGGCATCGGCAGGAAGTCGAGGTCGGTCCCCGGCTCCAGGCTCGGGTCGTTGCCGAGCACGATCGACGAGGTGAACGTGCCCCAGTGCATCAGCTCGCACTGCGGCGGATCGGTGTACATGCCGGCGCCGGCCGCTCCCGGATCGGTCGAGATCGCCCCGTCCGGGCCGCCGTTGACGGTCTCCGGCCCGGCGACGACGTCGGAGAACGCGTCGAACGCGGCGCGCACCTCCGGCGAGTCCCAGGACGCCTCGCCGGCGCCCAGCGCGCTGGTGAAGTCGGGTCCTGCCTGCTTGAGGAGCAGGTTGAGCACGAAGTAGGACGCGGGCCAGCCGGTGTTCGCGCCGGCGCTCAGGCCCATGCACCAGGGCGTGGTGCCGGCCGCCGCGCTGTCCTCGGCCCACGAGCTGATCTCGTCCCAGGTGACGTCAGCGCCCCGCGGCCCCTCGTACGTCTCCGGGTTGTACCAGAGCATGTAGTTGTCGACCATCGACCAGATTCCGTAGTTGGAGCCGTCGACCGTCGTGGATTCCAGAAAGGTGTCCGAGTAGTTGTCGGCCAGGTTTTCGGCGCCTATGAGGTCGTTCAGGTCCACCAGGTCACCGGTCTCGGCGTAGTGCTCGATAAGGCCGAGATTGGCGGAGGCGGCGATGTCGATCGGATTTCCGGAGTCGATGCCGGACTGGATGAGGCTTTCGTAGTCCTCGGTTCCGGTGAACTCGACCGATATTCCGGTGGCTTCCTCGAAGGGTTCAAGGGTGGCGAGAAAGCGGTCGCGCTCCGCGCCTCCCCAGGTTCCGATCAGCGTGACGGTGCCGCCGATGCGCTCGCCGTCCACGATGCCGGAAGCACGCTCGCTGGCGGCGTCGACGAGTTCGGCGGGGAAGCCGCTCACCGCGCCCCCTGAGGTGGAGCCCGACTGTTCGTCGCCGATGTCGGCGCAGCCGGCGAGCAGGAGCGACGTGACGCCGGCGATGGCCGGCCACGCTGCCCGACGGAGATGTGTGGTGCGCATGGCCTCTCCTTGGGTTGGCACAGGGATGGTGCGGGGCGTGCGGGCGGGTTCGGGGGGTCAGGCGAGCGAGGCGAGCACGGGGGTCAGGTGGTCGATCGCCGCGCTGATGTCGGCGACGGGATCGGGTGAGGCGTCGATCTCCAGGAGCACCGGCGTGGTGAGCCCGGCCCCGGCCAGCTCCGCCGCCCAGCGGGGCCAGTCGACGACGCCACGGCCCGGGACGCGGAAGTACTCCCGGTGCCTGGCGTGCACGTCCTCGCCGTCGGGCACGTCCCACGGCATGGCCGACACCGCGTCCTTCCAGTGGGCCGAGACGAGCCGGCCGGCGTGCCGGGACGCGACCGCGACCGGGTCGCCGCCGCCCAGGACGATGTGCGCCGCGTCCGGGCACAGGCCGACGTAACAGGGGTCGGTCGCCAGCATGAACAGGTCGATGTCCCGCTCCAGCCACATCGCGGAGTGGGACTCGGTGTGCAGGCCGAACCGGATGCCGGCGCGCCGGGCCGCCCGCCCCACCTCGTGGAAGGGGACGGCGAGACGCCGCGCCTCGGCGAGGTCGACGAACCGGGCGGGGCCGCCGCCCGGCGTGGCGCGCGGCGGGGCGCTCCCGATCAGGGCCGTGGCCCCCGTCTCGGCGAGGAAGTCGGCGTACTCGTCGACCGCGGCGAGGAGGTCACGCCGCCGCTCCGGGGCGAGCGCGGCCTCGTCCTCCAACTGCGGCAGGTACCCGCCGCAGATCCTGAGCCCGTGGTCGTCCAGCGCCGAGGTCAGGCCCGCGACTCCGCCGTAGGCGGCGATCGCCGTGCGCCAGTCGAACGGCGCGAAGGTGACCTCGATGGCGCCGACCCCGCTGCGCCGGAGCATGCCGAGCAGCCGGTCCCACAGGGCGCGCGGTTCGGCGCGGCCCAGCCGGGCGAGCTCCGCGATGTCGGGGACGTCCCACGCGTTCTCGTTCCAGAACGCGAAGAGGTCAACGGCGAAGTCGGGCTCAGAAGTCGCTGCCACGGCCGTCCGTCCTTTCTGGCGTGAACGCCTGGCGTCATGGTCGGGGCCGAATAGCGGTCCCGGATTGCCGGGAGCCTAGAGACAGCACCGTTCCGTGGCATAGCGGGAAAAACTGATCCACCGCATCAGAAAGAGAGAACCAGCGCCCCGGGAAACATGCGGGAAACGCGGGATGTGGGCGCTCGGCCCAGATTCAGGCGCTCCGCGTTTCGGCCGCGTTTCCGGCGCGTCGCCCCGCCGTTGCTTCGGTCTTTCTGATGCGTGGATTCTCGTTCGGGAATTTGCCCGCCGCGTCTTTCTGGCCGAAGACTCCTGATCTGTGCCCGGGCCTGAAGCCGCCCGCCGTTCTCGTTGGAGGAGCACACGCATGCCCGCACCCGCAGACCGAAGTCCCCGCGACCGCTACGTCCAGGCGATGAACGAGGTCGCGACCGCGGTGAGCGTCGTCACGACCGACGGCCCCGGTGGGACGTTCGGGCAGACGGTCAGCGCCGTCGTCACGGTGACCCAGGATCCGCCGACCCTGCTGGCGTGCGTCGCCACCCGCAGCCCGCTGGTGGCGGCCGTCGCCGACAACGGCCGGTTCCGCGTGAACTTCCTCGCCGTCGGCCACGACCACGTGTCGGACACCTTCGCCGGCCGCCCCTGGCACGGCAAGAAGCCCTACGACTTCACCTGCGGCGACTGGGAGGTGGCGGCACCGGCCGGGCCACGGCTGCGCGACGCGCTCGCCTCCTTCGCGTGCCGGCTCGACGACGTCCGGGAGGTCGGCACCCACACCCTCCTCCTCGGTGAGGTAGCCGACGCCGCGCACGCCCGCGGCGCCGAGCCGCTGCTCTACCTCAAGCGGATCTACCGCCGCGTCGAGGAGCTGCCGCTCTCGGTGTTCCCGGACTTCCCCGACGCCCGGCCGCCCTACGACAGGACCAGACCGCTCCACGAAGGCCCCTCCCCACACGAAGGCCCTTCCCCACACGAGAGAAGTAGGAAGGCACGATGATTCGAACCGGCGACGAGTACCGGGAGTCCATCCGCGGCGGTCGCGAGATCTGGATCAACGGGGAGCGCGTCGAGGACGTGACGACCCACCCCATGTTCCGGCCCATCGTGGACGCCCGGGCCCGCATCTACGACCTGGCCCACGAGAAGCCGACCCGCGACGTCATGTCCTACCAGGACCCGGAGACGGGCGAGCGGCACTCCGTCGGCAACAAGCTGCCCCGGTCGCGCGAGGACTGGCAGGACAAGCGCCGCGCCGTGGACGCCGTCCTCGACGAGGTACGCGGCGTGGTCACGCGGGTGGGCGACGAGACGGTCGGCGAGATGTGGTCGCTGTACGACGGGCGGGACGTGCTCGACGAGGTCGATCCCCGGTTCTCCGACAACGTCAGCCGCCACATCGAGCGGTCCGTGCGGCTCGACCCGTTCCACGTCTCGGCGAACACCGACCCCAAGGGCGACCGGTCGAAGCGCCCCCAGGACCAGGACCCTGACATGCTGCTGCACGTCGTCAGGGAGACCGACAGCGGGATCGTGGTCCGCGGCGCCAAGTACGAGACGGCCGCGCCCTACGCGCACCAGGCGTTCGTCAAGCCGACGATCGCCAACTGGGGCGACAGCGAGCTCAGCGACTACGCCGTCGGCTTCATCATGGACATGTCCTCCCCCGGACTCAGGTACATCTGCCGCACCGGCTTCGCCGGGCGCGCGCCGGAGGCGGACTACCCGCTGTCCAACCGGGTCGACGAGATCGACGCGCTCGTCGTCTTCGACGACGTCGAGGTGCCGTGGGAGAACGTGCTGTTCTACCGCCACACCAAGGCCGCCGCCTACATCCGCAGCACCCTGCACCGCTACAGCGCCTTCCCGTTCGTCCAGCGCACGCTGCGGCTCGCCGACCTCATGATCGGCGCGGCGCTGTGGAACGTGCGGCAGACGGGACTCGACCGGAACCCGGCCGTGCAGGAGAAGCTGGCCCAGCTGGCCTGCTACCGCGAGGGCGTCAACGCGCACCTGACCGCCTCGATCGCGATGGCCGAGACCAGCCCCGGGGGGCTGGCCATGCCCAACCAGTCGCTGCTGCACGCCGGCCGGGTGTGGGCGCTCGGCCAGCTTCCGGCCATGACGCACCTGGCCCGCGAGCTGTGCGGCGGCCAGATCTGCATCACCCCGGACGCCGCCTCGTTCGGCCACCCCGAGCCGGGCAAGTGGATCGAGAAGTTCTACACCCTCAACGACGAGTGGACGGCCGAGGACCGGCGCAGGCTCCTGGCCTTCGCGCGCGACCTGCTCAACAGCGACTACGCCGGCCACCGGCTGACCTTCCAGCTGTTCGCCCAGTCGCCGCCGTTCGCGCAGTCGGCCGCCGTCTACCGCGCCTTCGACTTCGCGGGCCCGCTCGATCTCGTCAAGCAGGCCGCCGGTCTTTCGGACACCATCGCGACCGGGAGCTGACCGTGCCCATGCCCAACCCCGAGCCCACGCCCACTCACACCCGCATCCGCCCCTTCAACACGCGCGCCACCTACCCGGAGCAGAACCTCGACAACGACCTGTGCCAGGCGGTCGTGGCCGGCGGCGTCGTGTACCTGCGCGGACAGATCGGGCAGGACCTCGACACCCGGGAGAACGTGGGCGTGGGCGACGTCACCGCCCAGGCCGAGCGGGCGATGGCCAACATCGACCTGCTCCTCCGCGAGGCGGGCAGCGGCCTGGCCGACATCGTCAAGGTCGTCGTCTACCTCACCGACATCCGGTTCCGGGAGCCCGTCTACCGGGTCGTGGGCCGCTGGCTCAAGGGCGTCCACCCGGTGTCCACCGGCCTCGTCGTCCAGGCGCTGGCCCGGCCCGAGTGGCTCGTCGAGATCGACGCCACGGCGGTCATCAGCGGGGAGGCCAGGTGACGATCTCGCTCGCCGCCCGCGACCCCGCGACCGGCGCCCTCGGCATGGTGCTCACCTCGTCGAGCCCGGCCGTGGCGGCCCGCTGCCCGCACCTGCGCGCCGGGGTGGGCGCGGTGTCCTCGCAGAACGTGACCAACCCCGCGCTCGGTCCCCTGATGCTCGACGCGCTCGCCCGCGGAGCGAGCGCGCGGGACGCGGTCGCGACCGCAGTCGAGCACGACCCGGCGATCGCCTACCGGCAACTGGCCGCGGTGGACGCCGAGGGCACGGTCGCCGGCTTCTCCGGGGAGCGTGCGCTCGGCGTGCACGCGATCGCCGCCGGCGACCAGGCGATCGCCGCGGGCAATCTGCTCGCCGACCCCGGCGTGCCCCGGGCGATGCTCGACGCGTACGCCGCCAGCCGGGCCGGGAGTTTCGAGGAACGCCTGCTCGAAGGGCTGCTCGGCGCGCTCGCGGCCGGCGGCGAGGAGGGGCCGGTGCGCGCCGCCGGCCTCGCGGTCGTCGAGGCGGTCCCCTGGCCCGTCACCGATCTGCGGGTCGACGACGCCGCGCAGCCGGCCGGCGAGCTCGCCAGGATCCTCGCGCTCTGGCTCCCGCAGAAGCGGGCGTACCTGCTCCGCGCCACCGATCCCGCGTCGGCCCCCGCGTTCGCGGCCACGCCCGACTCCCCCACCACGACCGCCAGGCCCCGGGAGGACTGATGCGCGACCGATCCGACTGGCAGCGGCTGGCCCGCGACGTCCGGCCCCGGCACCGCGCCTTCATCGACGGGGCGTTCACCGACGCCGCCGACGGGGCCGAGTTCGACACCGTCAACCCGGCGACGGGCGGCGTGCTCGCCTCCGTCGCGCGCTGCCGCGCCGTGGACGTCGACCGCGCGGTGACGGCGGCCCGGCGCGCGTTCGACGCCGGATCCTGGTCCCGCGCCGTACCAGGGCACCGCAAGGCGGTCCTGCTCGCCCTGGCCGAGAAGATCCGCGAGCACGCCGACGAACTCGCGCTCCTGGACACCCTCGACGGCGGAAAGCTCATCACCGACACCACCACCATCGACGTGCCGGGCAGCGCGGCGATCCTCCAGTGGTACGCGGAGGCCGTCGACAAGCTCTACGGCCAGGTCGCTCCCACCGGCCCCGGGGACCTGGCGATCGTCACGCGCGAGGCCCTCGGCGTCGTCGGCGCCGTGGTGCCCTGGAACTACCCGCTGGAGATGGCGATCTGGAAGATCGCGCCAGCCCTCGCCGTGGGCAACAGCGTCGTCCTCAAGCCCGCCGAGCAGTCACCGCTCTCCGCGCTCCGCCTCGCCGAGCTGGCCGCCGAGGCCGGCCTGCCCGACGGGGTGCTGAGCGTCCTCCCAGGACTCGGTCCTGAAGCCGGGCGGGCCATCGGCGAGCATCCCGGCATCGACGCGGTCGCCTTCACCGGATCGACCGCGGTCGGCAAGCTGTTCCTGCGCTACGCCGCGGAATCCAACATGAAGCAGGTCTGGCTCGAGTGCGGCGGCAAGAGCGCCAACGTCGTCTTCGCGGACGCCGGCGACCTGGATCTCGTCGCCGACAGGGCGGTCGCCGGCATCTACACCTGCTCGGGACAGGTCTGCTCGGCGAACTCACGCCTCCTGGTGGCCGAGTCCGTCGCCGACGAGCTGACCGGTAGGATCGCGGAGCGTGCCGGCGCGCTGCGCGTCGGCGACCCGCTGGACCCCGAGTCCACCATGGGACCGCTCATCAGCCGGCGGCAGTTGGACGGCGTCCTCGGCCACATCGAGGCGGCCCGCGCCGAGGCGCGGCTGGCCTTCGGCGGCCGCCGGCTCCTGGGCGAGACCGACGGCTACTTCATCGAGCCCACGGCCTTCGTCGACGTGCCGGACACGGCGGCGATCGCGCGCGATGAGGTGTTCGGTCCCGTGCTGGCGATCAGCACCTTCCGGACCGAGGAGGAGGCGATCGCCCGCGTCAACGCGAGCCGGTACGGGCTGGCCGCCTCGGTGTTCACCGACGACATCCACCGAGCCCATCGGGTCGCACGGGCGCTTCAGGTCGGGACCGTCTCCGTGAACACCGTGGACGCGCTGGACGTCACCACCCCGTTCGGCGGAGTGAAGCAGTCCGGGTACGGGCGCGACCTGTCGCTGCACGCCCTCGACAAGTTCACCTCGCTCAAGACCACCTGGTTCGCCGGCTCACCCCAAGGCTCCCCCGAAGGACGAGCATGACCACGAACGACGCACCCGAGACCCCAGGGCCCACCGACTACCTCGTCATCGGCGGCGGCACCGCCGGCTGCGTCGTCGCGGCGCGGCTGAGCGAGGACCCCGACACCACCGTCACCCTGGTCGAGGCCGGCCCCTCCGACGCCGACGAGCCGCGCGCCCACTCGATCCGGCGCTGGGCGGAGATGCTGGAGGGCGAGTACGACCTCGACTACCGCAGCGTCCCGCAGGAGCGCGGCAACTCCCACATCCGGCAGGCCAGGATGCGCATCCTGGGCGGCTGCTCCACCGCCAACACGATGATCAGCTGGCGCCCGCTCCGCGGCGACCTGGACGAGTGGGTCGCCCTCGGCGCCCAGGGCTGGGACTACGCCACGGTCAGTCCGTACTTCGACCGGATCCAGGCACCGATCACGCCCATCCCTCCCGCCGACCGCAACCCTTACCTGCGCGACGTCATCGACGCCGCCTCGGCGGCGCTCGGCCTGCCCGTGCGCGAGTCCTGGAACGACGTCGAGTTCCGCACCGGCGCCGGATACTTCGAGATCGGCTACGAGCCGGAGACCAACCTGCGCTCCGCCACCTCCCGCACCTACCTCCGCACCCCGGCGGCCGCGGCGCGGAGCAATCTCACGGTCGTCCTGAACGAGCTCGTCGAGCGGCTGGTCATCGAGGAAGGACGCGCCGTCGGGGCCCTGCTCCGCGCCCCGGACGGCGGCCGGCGCGAGCTGCGCGCGCGCCGCGAGGTGATCGTGTGCTGCGGCGCCATCGACAGCCCCGCGCTCCTGATGCGGTCCGGGATCGGCCCCAGGGCCGTCCTCGAGGCGGCGGGCGTGGAGGTGCTGCACGAGCTCCCCGGCGTCGGCGAGAACCTCCAGGACCACGCCGAGGGACTGCTCGTCTGGGAGGCGAGGGGCGACCGCGCCAAGACCAGCGCCACCGGCTGGGACGCCGGCTACGTCACCACGATCGACCCCGACAGCACCGTGCCCGACGTGTCCACCCACATCCCGCTGGAGACGTGGGGAGTGCACGCCGAGCGCCACGGCGTCACGCTGCCGGAGAACAATGTCTCGCTGGTGCCGAACGTCGCCAAGCCACGCAGCCGCGGCCGGGTCTGGATCACCTCGCCCTCGCCCGACGTGGCCCCCGCCGTGGACTACCGGTACTTCACGGACCCGGAGGGCCGGGACGAACGCATGCTGGTCGCCGGCGCCCGACTCGCGCGCCGCGTGGCGCGTCAGGAGCCCTTCGCCTCCCACCTGGTGCGCGAGGTGTTCCCGGGCCCCGAGGTAGAGAGCGACGAGGAGCTGTCAGCCGTGCTGCGCGCCACCCACCAGACCGTCTACCACGTCTCCTGCACCTGCCGGATGGGCGCGGACGACGACCCGACGGCGGTGCTCGACCCGGAGCTCCGGGTCCGCGGCGTCCAGGCGCTGCGCGTCGTCGACGCCTCGGTCTTCCCCACCATTCCGGCGCTGAACCCGGTCGGCCTCATCATGACCGTCGCGGAACGCGCGGTCGACCTGATCACCGGCCGGCCCCGTCCCGAGGAGCCCGCGTGAACCCGCCGGAAGCCGACCTGCTCATCATCGGCGGCGGGCTCATGGGCGCCGGCCTGGCGCGAGCGGTCAGGGACGAGCACCCGACGGCACGGATCGTCATGGTCGACACGGGACCCGCCATCGGAACCGTCGCGGGACAGCACCTGCACGACACCGAGGACGAGGAGCTGTGGCTGCGCTACAACCGACGGGTCGAGGCCGGCACCCAGGCGCTGTACGTCGGCGCCGAGACCACGCCCGACATCGGGCCCACCGTGGTGGGCGCGCCCGGCGGCATGTACCACCTCGGGGCCTTCGGGCAGGACGCGGCCCAGCTGCCGGCCGGCGCCATCGGCTGGAACGCGGGAGGGATGGGGATCCACTGGACGGCGGCCACCCCGATCCCGTACGGGGCCGAGGTGTTCGGCTTCGTCGACCCGGACGAGTGGGCGGCCGACCTCGCCGTGGCGCGGCGGCTGCTGCGTGTCCACCCCGACCCCTACGGGCAGGACGAGGCCGCCGCCGCTGTGGTCTCCCGACTGCGCGCGGTCTTCGACGGGGTGAGCGCCCCGGGCCGGCACGTGCAGCCGATGCCGATGGCCATCCAGCCCGGCCCGGGCACGGGCGCGACGGGCGGGCGGCGCGGGGAGCTCCGCCGCACCGGGCCCAACGTGGTGTTCCCGCCCATCGGGGACGGCTCGGACCCCGCCTTCACGCTGGTCTCCGACACGCTGTGCCGCGAGATCCTGATGGCCGGCGCGCGGGCGACCGGTGCCCGGGTCCTCGACCTGCGCACCGGCGTGGAACGGGAGATCACCGCGACCACCGTCGCCGTCTGCGCCGACGCCCTGCGGACCCCCCAGTTGCTGTGGGCGTCGGGAATCCGGCCGCCGGCGCTCGGCCGCCGCCTCAACGAGCACGTCTTCGCCACCGGACGGGTGCTGGTGGACCCAGGCCGCGTGCCCATCGACCTCGCCCGGGTGCGACGCCCGCTTTCCGGCGAGTGGTGCGTGGCGTCGCACTGGCTGCCCCACAGCGGGGCGAGCCAGCCGTTCCAGGGCCAGCTCATGAGCTCGCTGGCCCTCGGACCCGACCTGCGCACGCCCTACGGATACGTGGTCGCCCTCTCCTGGTACATACCGACCGGGATCCGGGCGGAGAACCGCGTCGAGTTCTCCGCCACCGAGACCGACGCGGCCGGCCTGCCCCGGATGCGGATCCGCTTCTCCTACTCGGCCGAGGACCGGCGGACGATCGCCGCCGGCCTCGACTCGCAACGGCGCGCGGCCGAGGCGCTCGGCGACTTCGACCCCGACCGGGACTCCGCGGTCCTGGCGCCCGGCTCTTCGCTCCACTACACCGGCACGGTGCGGATGGGGCCGGCGGACGACGGGACCAGCGTCTGCGACCCCGACGGCCGGGTGTGGGGGACCGACAACGTGTTCGTCGCCGGGAACGGGGTGATCCCGACCCCGATGACCGCGAACACGACCCTCACGGGCATGGTGACCGCCGTGCGCGCGGCCCGCGGCATCGGCGGCCGGTCGGCCCGCGCGGTCGGTGCTATGAGGTCCTGACCGGCACCTCGGACGCGAGTTCGCTCCGCGCCACCAGCCGAGACCGGCTGGACGCGCGGGACTGGAGGAAGGCGCAGGCCAGCGCGCCAAGCACCAGGATCGCGCCGAGCCACGCCGTCCAGGCGTAGCCGAGGCCGCCGTCGATCACCAGGCCGCCGGCCCAGGGGCCGATGGTGTTGCCGGTGTTGAAGGCGGAGGTGGCGGTCGCCCCGGCCAGGGTCGGCGCCGCGGCGCCGGCGACGTTGAAGATGCGCGCGTTCAGCCCGGGCGCGCAGAGGAACGAGGCGAAGCCGAGCAGCCCGGCCAGCGTCACGACGGCCACCGGCACCGAGACCAGCAGCGCGACCAGGACCAGTACGCCGGCGGCGGAGGCGAGGCCGGCGTAGAGCGTGCCGAACATGTGCTGGTCGGCGAGGCGGCCGCCGAGCGCGGTGCCGCCGAGCGCGCCGACGCCGTAGAGCACGAGCGCCACCGGGACCCAGCCCTCGGCGAGCCCCGAGACGTCGGTGAGCAGCGGGGCGAGGTAGGAGAAGAAGCAGAAGGTGCCGGCGGCGAAGAGCGCGATGGTGGCGCTGGCGAGCCAGACCATCCCGCGCCGGTAGATCCGCAGTTCGTCGCGGAGCCTCGGCCCCTCGCCCGCGGCCGCCCGCGGCGTGTGCGGCACCAGCAGCAACACGCCGACCAGGCCGACCGCGGCCAGCAGCGCCACCGCCCAGAACGCGGAGCGCCAGCCGAGGGACTGGCCGAGCACCGCGCCGCCCGGCACGCCGGTGATGTTGGCGATGCTGAGGCCGCCGATCATCACCGCCATCGCCCGAGCCCTGGCGTCGTTCGGCACCAGCGAGATGGCCACGGCGGCGCCCACCGCCCAGAAGCCGGCGCAGGCCAACGCGCTCACCACCCGGCAGACGAAGAGCACGGCGTAGTTCGGGGCCAGCGCGCCCACCACATGGCCGGCCGCGAACACCGCGAGCAGCCAGACCAGGGTGAGCCGCCTGGGCAGCCTCCCGGTGGCGGCGGCCAGCACCGGCGCGCCGACCACCATGCCGATGGCGAACGCCGATATCAGCAGGCCGGCCGCCGGGATGGAGACGTCGAGGTCGTCGGCCACCTCGGGCAGCAGCCCGGAGAGCATGAACTCCGAGGTGCCGAGGGCGAAGACCGCCGCGCCGAGGACGTAGACGGCGACGGGGAGTCGGGAGCGGTTCGCGCCGGCGGGCGCGTCGGACGTGACTGAGCCATGGGGAGGGGACACGTTCCGCTGCAACACGGCGGGCGCCGCGCGGCATTCCCCCACGTTCCACCCCATGTCGAATCCGGCCACCGGGCATCCGCCACGGGCCCATGTCGCCGAGACATGCCGCCGTTGGGCGGATCTCTGAAAACCGGCACGGGAAGGGGTCGGACGCGCGTCAGCCGCGGGCGTCGGCGAGCGAGCCGAGCGGCGCCACCTCGCGGCCCGTCACCCCGCACACCCAGCGCGGATCCTCGCCGAGCTCGGGTTCCAGATCCAGCGCGTGCGGCTCCCCCTCGGGCGCGGCCTCGCACAGCGGACACAGCGGCCAGCGCCCGTGCTGCTCGAGGATCGCGTCCTGCATGTCCTGGGCCAGCAGCCCAGGGACGAAAACGGCGCCCTCCGGCCACTGGTCGGACCACCAACGACGGTGGGAAACTGCCTTCTCCAACATGGAAACTTCCTTCGGTCCTGCCAGTCCGTCGGCGGTCAGATCTGCCAGCACCAGGGCCCTGCCCCGGTGGATGGCCTCTTCCGAAGTCGGCTGCTCCATACAGACCATTGGACCATCACCTGGTACACCAACGGACAGCGACCAACGCACCACGGGGGGCTTGACGGACCCTCGCCCCCGAAAATACGTTTCGCCTGTGAGGAACGCGATGAAGGAAAATTTCGTCCGACGTGTCGGCAGACCCCGACCCGTCGCCGCCGTCGCACCCCGTCCAGCTCCCCCGGAGCCCGGGGCGCTCGCCGCGAAGGTGCGAACCATGGTGCCTTCCATGACCCGTTCCATGCAGCGCGTCGCGGAGACCGTCGCCGGTGACCCGGCCGGCTGCGCGGCACTCACCGTCACCGGCCTCGCCGAGCGCACCGGCACCAGCGAGGCCACCGTCGTCCGCACGGCCCGGTTGCTCGGCTACCCCGGCTACCGGGACCTGCGGCTCGCGCTCGCCGGGCTCGCCGCCCAACAGGCGTCGGGCGCCGCCCCGGCCGTCACCGCCGACATCTCGGTCGACGACCCGCTGAGCGACGTCGTCGCCAAGCTCGCCCAGGACGAGCGGCAGACCCTCACCGACACGGCCGGCGCGCTCGACCTGGCCCAGTTGGAGGCGTCGGTCAGCGCGCTCGCGTCCGCCCGCCGGATCGACGTCTACGGCGTCGGTGCCTCGGCGCTCGTCGCCCAGGACCTGGCCCAGAAGCTGCTCCGCATCGGGCTCGTCGCCCACGCGCACTCCGACCCGCACCTGGCCGTCACCAACGCGGTCCAGCTGCGCGCCGGGGACGTCGCCGTCGCCATCACCCACTCGGGCCGCACGGTGGACGTCATCGAGCCGCTCCAGGCCGCGTTCGACCACGGCGCGACCACGGTGGCCATCACCGGCCGCCCGGACGGCGAGGTCACCCAGTACGCGGACCACGTGCTGACGACCTCGACCGCGCGGGAGAGCGAGCTGCGGCCGGCCGCCATGTCCAGCCGGACCAGCCAACTCCTGGTCATCGACTGCCTGTTCATCGGCGTCGCCCAGCGCACCTACGAGTCGGCCGCGCCCGCGCTGCACGCCAGCTACGAGGCCCTGGCCCACCGCCACTCACCGCGCGAGCGCTGAACCTCCCCCAGCTGACGCTGGGGAGGTGCCCCCAGCCGCTCGCGCGCACGGCCGTCATGTCCCGCCCCGGCTGCCCTCGCCCAGAACATGGAGAGCCGACCCGCCATGTCCACGGATTTTGACTCGTTGACCACCGAGGCCCACCGGCCAGAACTCGCCGAGATCGACCAGCGCTCGACGCTGGACATCGCCCGCGCCATGAACGCCGAGGACGCCCTCGTCCCGGCCGCCGTGGCGGCCCAGCTGCCGAGCATCGCGGCCGCCATCGACGCGGCGGCCGAGCGGATGGCCCGCGGCGGCCGCCTGCTCTACCTCGGCGCCGGCACCGCCGGGCGGCTCGGGGTGCTGGACGCCAGCGAATGCCCGCCCACCTTCAACACGGAGCCCGGCGAGGTCATGGGCCTGATCGCCGGCGGTCCCGAGGCCATGGTGTCGGCCGTGGAGGGCGCCGAGGACAGCGAGGCGCTGGCCGCCGCCGACCTGGACGCGCTCGGCGTCACGGCCGACGACGTGGTGGTCGGCGTCTCGGCCTCGGGGCGCACGCCGTACGCGGTGGGCGCGGTGCGGCACGCGCGCGCCAGGGGGGCGCTGACCGTCGGCCTCTCCTGCAACCCGGGATCGCCGCTGGCCGCCGCCGCCGACCACGGCATCGAGGTGGTGGTGGGTCCCGAGCTGATCGCCGGCTCCACCAGGCTGAAGGCGGGCACGGCGCAGAAGCTGGTGCTCAACATGATCTCGACCATCAGCATGATCCGGCTCGGCAAGACGTACGGGAACCTGATGGTGGACGTGCGGGCCTCGAACGAGAAGCTGCGGGCCCGCTCGCGGCGGATCGTCCACCTGGCGACGGGCGCGCCGGACGCGACGGTCGAGGAGGCGCTCACCGCCACCGGCGGCGAGGTCAAGAACGCCATCCTCACCATCCTCGGCAAGGTCGACGCGGACACCGCGGTCCGGCTCCTCGCCGAGAGCCACGGCCACCTGCGGTCGGCGCTCGCGGCCGCCGGCGTCCGGTGACCGCCGACACGCTGGCCGACGAGCTGTCCACGGCCGGCCTCGACCCCGCCGAGGTGCTCGCGCACGAGCCGCTGGCCGGCGGCACCTACAACACCCTCCACCGCCTTGTCCTACGGGACGGCCGGCGGCTGGTCCTCAAGCTGCCGCCGCCCGCCGACACGCCGGGGCTCGCCTACGAACGCGCGCTGCTGGTCGGCGAGACCGCCTTCTACCGGGCGGCGGCGGGCACCGCGCCGGTGCCCGAGGTCGTGTCCTGGAGCGAGGACCACCTGCTGATGACGGAGTGCGCCGGCACCTCCTGGCACGAGGCGCCGCCCTCGGAAGGGGAGCGGGCGGGGCTGCGGCGCGAGTTGGGGGCGCTCGTCGGCCGACTGCACGCCGTCCACGGCCCGGGCTTCGGCTACCCGGGCGGCGCGCTGCCGCCCTCGGCCGACTGGCGCGGCACCTTCACCACCATGCTCGACGCGGTGCTGACCGACGCCGAACGGTACGCGGCGCCGCTGCCGGTGCCGCCCGACCGGATCCGCGAACTCGCCGCCGGGGCGGCCCCGGCGCTGGACGAGGTACGGGCGCCGGCGCTGGTCCACTTCGACCTGTGGGCGGGCAACGTGCTGCTCGCGGACGGCCGCGTCAGCGCCCTGATAGACGGCGAGCGGATGTTCTGGGGCGACCCCCTGGCGGACTTCGCCTCGCTGTGCCTGCTCGCTCCGCTCGACCGGGACCTGCTCGACGGCTACGCCTCGGTGGGCGGCACGGTCGACTTCACGCCGGCGGCGCGGGTGCGGATGGCGCTCTACCGGGCGTACCTCCACGTGATCATGCTGGCCGAGTGCGGGCCGCGGGGCTATGTGGGCGACGAGCTGGCGTGGCGAGTGCGAGCGGTGACGCCGCACCTGCGGGACGCCCTCGGCGAACTGGCCGCCTGAGATTTCCCCCACCCACCCGCGCTTTTCGCGCTCCGCGCGGGGGTTCGCCGCCCGGCGCTGGGCACCGGCTTTCCCCACCCACC
>NZ_JAVREM010000078.1:0-27263 GCF_031845425.1 Streptomyces millisiae | reverse complement strand
CGGGCGGGCGGGGGAGCCCGTGTTGGCCGTCGACCGGCTGGTCGTCGGGTTCGGCCCGACCGACGTCGTGGCCGGGGTCAGCTTCGAGGTGCGGGCCGGCGAAGTGCTCGGCGTGGTCGGGGAGTCCGGCTGCGGCAAGACGCTCACCGCGCTCACCGTCATGGGGCTCCAGCCGCGCGAGGCCAGGGTCGGCGGCAGTGTCCGGTTCCAGGGGCGGGAGCTCGTCGGCCTGTCGGCCCGCGAGCGGCGGCGGCTGCTCGGGCACGAGATGGCGATGGTGTACCAGGACGCCCTCTCCTCCCTCAACCCCGCCATGACGATCCGCGCCCAGCTCCGGCAGCTGGTCCGCCGTGGCGGCCACCGCACCCCCGCCGAACTGCTGGAGCTCGTCGGCCTCGACCCGGAGCGGGTGCTCAGCAGCTACCCGCACGAGCTGTCCGGCGGCCAGCGGCAGCGCGTGCTCATCGCCATGGCGCTCTCCCGCGATCCGCGGCTGATCGTCGCCGACGAGCCGACCACCGCCCTCGACGTCACCGTCCAGGCGCAGGTCATCGAGTTGCTGTTGCGGCTCCGCGAGGAGCTCGGGTTCGCGCTGATCCTCGTCTCCCACGACCTGGCGCTGGTGGCCGACGTCACCGACCGGGTCGCCGTCATGTACGGCGGCCACATCGTGGAGACCGGCGTCACCGCCGACCTGGTGGCGGCCCCGGCCCACCACTACACCCGGGGCCTGCTCGGCTCCGTCCTCTCCCTGGAGGCCACGGCCGAGCGCATGACGCAGATCCCGGGCGTCGTCCCCTCGCCCGCCGACTTCCCGCCGGGCTGTCGGTTCGCCGACCGCTGCCCGTTCGCCGACGCCGACTGCGCCGCCGTGCCGCCCGAGCGCCCGGCCGAGGGGCCGGGGCACGTCGTCCTCTGCCACCACCCAGCCGTTGCGGAAAGCGAGGTGGCCCCGTGAGCGAGCCCCTGATGGCGGTCACCGACGCCCACGTCGTCTTCCCGGCCAGGAGCGGCGGCCTGTTCAGGAGGGACCGGGTGTACGCGCTGACCGGCGCCAGCCTCACCATCGCGCCCGGCGAGACCGTCGGCGTGGTCGGCGAGTCCGGCTGCGGGAAGTCCACCCTGGCCCGGGTGCTGATCGGCGTGCAGCGCCCGACCAGCGGCACCGTCGCGCACCGCGGCCGCGACCTGTGGGCGATGCCGGCCGGCGAGCGCCGCGTCACCGTCGGCACCCGGCTCGGCATGGTCTTCCAGGACCCGGCGACCGCGCTCAACCGCCGGCTGCCGATCCACCGCGTGTTGCGCGACCCGCTCGACGTGCACGGCCGCGGCACCCCGGCGCAGCGCGCCGAGCGCGTCCGCGAGCTGATGGCGCTGGTCGGGCTCCCCGCGTCGCTCGCCGACCGGCTGCCCGGCCAGCTCTCCGGCGGCCAGCGGCAGCGGGTGGCCATCGCCCGCGCCCTCGCCCTCGAACCCGAGCTGCTGATCGCCGACGAGCCGACCAGCGCGCTCGACGTCTCCGTCCGCGCCCAGATACTCAACCTCCTCCTCGACCTGAAGGAGCGGCTCGGCCTCGCCCTGGTGTTCGTCTCGCACGACATCCAGACCGTGCGGCGGATGAGCGACCGCGTCGTCACCATGTACCTCGGCCGCGTCGTCGAGGAGTCGCCGGCGGCGCGCGTCACCGAGCACGCGCGGCACCCGTACACCAGGGCGCTGTTCTCGGCGACGCCCGGGCTGCTGCACCCGATCCAGCCGATCCCGCTGGTCGGTCCCGTGCCCTCGGCCGTGCGCCCGCCGAGCGGCTGCCCCTTCCGCACCCGCTGCTGGAAGGCCGACGAGGCGTGCGCCGCGTCGATGCCGGACTTCGCGACCGACGAGGGCGACCATCGGTACCGCTGCCACCACCCGGTGGCCGGCGCGGACTCCACCGGCGACCTCGTCGACCAGGCGCGCCGCGCCCGGGCCGCCACCTCCCCAGAACCCGCCTGAGAGAACCATCCGCGAGAACGCACAACGCACGAGGGAACGCACATGACCCTGCCCCCCGGCCGTCTCACCGGAGTGATCCCGCCCGTCTGCACCCCCCTCACCCCGGCCGGGGCGGTGGACACCCGCTCGCTCACCCGGCTGGTCGACCACCTCGCCGGCGCCGGCGTCGACGGCCTGTTCGTCCTCGGGTCGAGCTCCGAGGCCGCCTACCTCACCGACCACCAGCGCCGCCTGGTGGTGGAGACCGTGACCCGCCACGTGGCCGGCGCGCTGCCCGTGCTCGCCGGCGCCATCGACATGACCACGCCCCGCGTGCTGGCCCACGCGGAGACGGCGCTCGCCGCCGGCGCCGACGCCGTGGTGGCCACCGCGCCGTTCTACGCCAGGACCCACCCGGTGGAGATCGCCCGGCACTTCCAGCTGATCGCCAAGCACACCGGGGCCCCGCTCCTCGCCTACGACCTGCCGTCCTCGGTGCACAGCAAGCTCGAAGCCGACCTGGTGCTCGGCCTCGCCGCCGACGGGACGCTGGCCGGGCTCAAGGACTCCAGCGGCGACCAGGCCACGCTGCGGTCGGTCGCCATCGGCGCCCCGGACGGCTTCAGCGTCCTCACCGGCTCGGAGCTGCTCGTCGACACCGCCCTGCAGTTCGGCGCGCACGGCGTCGTGCCGGGACTCGGCAACGTCGACCCGCACGGCTATGTGCGCATCGTGCGGCACGCGGCGGCCGGCGAGTGGGACCTGGCACGGGCCGAACAGGAGCGGCTGCTCGCCCTGTTCGCCGTGGTGGACGCCGCCCCGCCCGAGCGGATGGGCCGCGGCTCGGCCGCCATCGGCGCGTTCAAGGCGGCGCTGCGGCTGCTCGGCGTCATCGACCACGCGACGACGGCCGAGCCGCAGGTCCCACTCTCCGCGGACGAGGAGGCGCGGGTCGCCGAACTGCTGCGCGCCGCCGGCCTCCACCCCGCCTGACTAGAGGGCCCCCAGCCAGCGGAACTCGATCCGCTCGTAGGGGCCCTCGTCGCCCGTCTCGTACAGCACCCCGACCGTGTCGTCGTCCACCGCGACCAGGTCCGAGTAGGCCGCCGGCAGCGCGGAGAGCGTGACCACCCTCCTGAACGAGCGGCCCTCGTCGTCGCTGCGCCAGACCGCCAGGGACTCCCTGGCGGTCGGGTTGGACGGCCCGGAGAACAGCAGCGGCGCGCCCTTTCCGCCGGGGCGCAGCACGCTGCCCTGCACCACCGGCACGTCGTTCAGGCTGCCCTGGATGGCGAAGGTGCCGCCCTCCAGCGACTCGCCGCCGTCCGTCGAGACGGCGTCCGCCCGGTTGCCCGTGCTGGTGCCGTGCTGGTCGCGGGCGGAGAAGTAGACGCGGCCGCCCGGCAGTTCGGCGGCGGTCGACTCGTTGGAGTTGATGACGCCGTCGTAGCTGTCGTCCACATAGCCGACGCGCCACGTCTCGCCGCCGTCGTCGCTGAGCAGCGCGTGCGAACCGTAGTACCCGGGTTCCGCGCCGGTGTCGGGCGAGCCGGCCGGCGGCGCGGCCGAGTGGTTGGCCGGCACGACGAGCCGCCCGGCGTGCGGGCCCTCGGTGAGCGCGAGGGCGTGCCCGGGACCGGTGGCGTACCAGCGCCACTCCTCCGGCTTGACGTCGGCGGTGATCTCCCGGGGCTCGGTGAACGACCGGCCGTCGTCCTCGCTGTACTGCACGAAGACCCGGCGGCTCTGCTCGGGCGTCACCTCGCCGCGGATGATCTGGGCCTCGGTGACCTCGCCGCTGTTGTAGCAGGTGAGCAGGACCAGCCGGCCGGTGGCCGGGTCTATGACGGGCGCCGGGTTGCCCCGGGTGTCGCCCTCGCCGTGGGCCACCACGTCCAGCGGCCCCCAGGTGCGGCCGCCGTCCTCCGAGCGGCGGACGACGACGTCGATCTCGCCGCTGTCCCCCGCCCCGCCGACCCGGCCCTCGGCGAAGGCCAGCAGCGCCCCGGTCGGCGTGGTGACGGCGGCCGGCACCCGGTAGGTGTCGTAGCCGCCCTCGCCGGAGACGAACGGCACGGACGCCACGCGCTCCGGCGCCGCGGCGCTGGCGGAGCCACCCCCGCCGGCGGTGGTGCCGGCCAACGTCACGACCGCGGCGCCGAGCGCCGCCCAGTGCCAGGAACCCATGGGCCTTCTCCCCTTCCTTCGGAGACCGACTGGTCGTTACTCACCGTAACCGCCACCACTGACAGTCGGCTCCGCCGGATCAGCGGGCGACCTGGGCCGCCTCCGAGACCGCCTGGGCGATCGGCGTCGGCCCGCCCACCAGATCGAGCCTGAGGCCGGTCGTGGTGGGGGTGTCCAGCAGGGCGAGCAGCACCGCCGCCACGTCGTCCCGGCTGATGGAGCCACGCTCCGCCGACTCCGCCAGCGTCACCCGGCCGGTGCCCGGCTCGTCCGTGAGGCCGCCGGGCCGCAGGATCGTCCACGCCAGGCGCCCGGTGCGGGCGCTGATGTCCGCGTCCGCCGCCGCCTTGGCCCGCAGGTAGGCCACGAACACCGGGTCGGTGCCGGGCGGCGGCTCCCGGTCCGCGTGGATGGCCGAGACCACCAGGAACCTCCGCACCCCGGCCAGCTCCGCCGCGTCCGCGAACAGCACGGCACCGGCCCGGTCCATCGTCTCCTTGCGGGCCGCCCCGCTGCCCGGGCCCGCGCCCGCCGCGAAGACCGCCGCGTCCGCGCCCTCCAGGGCGCGGGCCACCTCCGCGACCGACGCCGACTCCAGGTCGCAGACCACCGGTTCGGCACCCAGGGCCCGCAGCTCCGCCGCGTGCTCCGGGTTCCTGATCAGCCCCACCGCTTCGTCGCCCCGCGCCACCAGCAGCCTCTCCAGCCGCAGCGCGATCTTTCCGTGTCCACCCGCGATGACTGTGCGCATACCGGCGACCGTACGTCATGCCGCTACCGGACACGGTCCAGCGGCAGCGACACGACGGCGCCCCGGGGGCCGACGTTGAACGCCCTGAGCCACGCCAACTCGCCCGCCGACAGCGCCCGGTCGTACACCCGCACCTCGTCGAGCGCCCCCGACATCCACTGCAGGCGGTCGGGACGCTGCCCCAGGTGGACGCCGAACGTCGAGTTGCGGCTGACGCTGCCCGCCACGTCGGCCGCCGTCACCGGCTCGCCGCCGTCCACCGCCAACGAGAGCCGGCCGTCGGCGCGGGTGAACGCCAGGTGGTGCCACCGGCCGTCGTTGTGGGCGGCCGGCGCGTCCACCGAGGCCGAGGCGGGCGGCGACCCGCCGTCCCTGGCGGTCAGCAGCGCGCGGATCCGCCCGCTGCCGGGCTCGGCGCGGATCCACACCTGTGGATTGTTCCCGCCTACCCCGCCCATCCACAGGAAGGGGTGCTGCCCGCTCGTCGCCTCGTACCTGAACCACAGGCTCACCGTGAAGTCACCGTCGCCGAGCGGGAGTTCATCCCCGTACGGCGGCCGCACCGCGTCGTCGGCGCCGTCGAACGCCACGCCGGCACCGAACCGCCCGTCCGTCGTGGCCGCGCCGCCGTGCACCGTGGCGGGCGCGGCGCCGCGCGCCGCGTCGCGGGTCGTCGGCCCCGCGCCGTCCCGTGCGCCGAGGAAGTCCGCGCCGAAGCGCGCGAACCTGATCTCGTCCCGCGCGTCCACCGGGCCCGCCTCGTACATCAGGCCGACCGTCGCGCCGTCGATCCTGACCATGTCCGAGTAGCCCGACCAGTCGGTGGTCACCAGCGCGCCCTGCTCGACGCTCTCCCAGGTCCGGCCGCCGTCCCAGGAGGAGCGGATCGTCATCCGGCGCCGCCGGTCGGGGTCGGACGGCACCGCGAGCAGCAGCCGCTCGTCGTCGAACGGCAGCACCGAGCCCTGCACCTGCGGCGCGTAGAGGTCGGGCACCGCCCGGTACGGCGCGGTGAGGGTCTCGCCGCCGTCCCTGCTCCAGGCGTGCGTGCGGTGGCCCAGGTCGGTGCCGCCCTGCTCCCGGCCGTTGATGTAGAGCGTGCCGTCGGGCAGTTCGGCCAGCGTCGCCTCGGAGGGCCGCTGCCGCCAGGTGCCGTCGGCACCCACCGGGTAGCTGTCCACCGCGCCGAGCGCCCAGCTGTCCCCGCCGTCGTCGCTGTAGGCGAGCGCCGCGTGGCCGTGCGTGATGCGGCCGTCCGCGTAGCTCTCCGCGTTGACGGTGAACACCAGCCGGCCGGCGTGCTCACCCCTGGTCAGCTGGACGCCGTGCACCGGGCCCGTGGCGTACCAGGAGTTCCAGTCGTCGGGACGCAGCTCCTCGGCCAGGCTGCGCGGCTCCGACCAGGTGAGGCCGTCGTCGTCGCTGTGGGAGAGGTACGGGATCCGCTGGCACGGCGCCTGGCAGTCGCCGCCGCCCGGCACGCCCGGGTTGCGGGTGGACGGCAGCAGGATCCGGCCGGTCCTGGTGTCCACGACGGGCGCCGGGTTGCCGTGCGTGTCGCCGGCGCCCTCGTCGATCACCTGGTACGGGCTCCAGGTGCGGCCGCCGTCCGTGGACCGCTTGACGACGATGTCGATGTCCCCGCCGTCCGTGCAGTCGTTGGTGCGGCCCTCGGCGAACGCCAGCAGGGTGCCGGCGTTGGTGCGCACGATGGCGGGGATGCGGAAGCAGGCGTACCCGCCGTCCTCGGCGGCGCGGAAGATCACCTGCTGCTCGATGGCCGTCGGGTCGGCGCCCGGTGCCGCGTCCGGCGCGGCGGCGAGTGAGGGGAGGGGGAGGAGGGTGAGAGCGAGGGTCGCGGCGGCGACCGCCGCTCGACGAAGGGTCAACGCCATGCCAGGTCCTGCCTTCCGGCTCGGGCATCGCTCGACGAACGCGGCTCGGTACGTCCGACATCCCATGTCCGACGAACCGTCACGAAGTGTCTCCTGTTGCGAAGACCATGACAAGGAGACGTGGCCGGTCAGTATCCGGTGGCCTGGCGCGGGAGTTCCGGCCCACCGGCCGCCCCGGCACCGCAGTACTCGCGAACGGCGCTGGTCCTGGCCACGATCCGGCCCCGGTGGATCACCAGCCTGCTGTACGCCAGGGAGAGCGCGTCGGCCACCGTGCGCCCCCGCACCGCGAGCAGCTCGGCCGGAAAGCCCGCCTCGATCCGCACCTCGGGCAGCCCGAGCGCGGCCCTGGCCCGGCCGCTGACCGCCCGGTAGGCCTCGGCCGGGCGGTAGAGGCCGCGCGCCACCAGCTGGTGCGCCGTGTCCAGCGGGTCCCCGCGCCCCACCGGGTTGACCGCGTCCCGCAGCGCCCCGCCGCCCGCCGCCACCCGCACCCCGGCCGCCGTGAGCAGCCGCACCGCCGCCCCGCCCCGCGAGGCGGCGAGCCCACACGGGCCCTGCGGCAGGCAGACCACGGTGATCCCGGCGGCCGCGAGCCGCCCCGCCACCCGCGCCGCGTCATCCGGCGCCAGCAGCGAGAGCCCGCCGCAGGGGCCGATCGCCACCCCGGACCGGCAGGCGCCGGCCGCCGACGCCAGCCGGGCGAGCCTGGCCGGGTCGGCGCCGTCCGTGTGCAGGTCGATCGCGCAACCGTGCTCCTCCGCGATGCCCAGCACGACGTCCAGGTAGCCGGCCGGATCCGGGTCGAGATCGGGCGAGCCGCCGAGCGCCCCGGCGCCCATCTTGGCCGCCTCGCTCAGCAGCGCCCGGTTCTCGGCCCCGGCCAGGCCCGTCAGCAGCCGGGGCACCGCGACCACGCTCAGCTCCGCCAGGCCGCGCAGCGCCCGGGCCGTCTCCAGGGCGGCCTCCAGCGCCGCCAGCGACTCGGCGCCGCCGATCCTGACGTGGCTGCGCTGGGCGGTGGCCCCGTGCCCGAGCTGGATCAGCGCCGCCTCCGTGATGCGGCGGCGCAGCGCCGCCTGGCCGGTCGCCGGCGGCCCGCCGCCGGAGCCGGTCAGGGCCGTGTCGTGGTGGGCGTGCGGCTCGGCCGGCGCCGGGAGCAGCAGGTAGCCGGAGAGATCCGCCTCCTGCGCGCCGGCGGGCGGGGCCAGGCTCCCCGGGGTGCCGACGGCCTCGATCCGCTCCGCGCTCAGCAGGAGGTCGACGGTGCGCCCGTCGGCGAGCCGAGGTCCCCTGAGTGCAAGCATCGGCATGGAGCGTACGGGGCGGGCGGGGCCCGGGAGGGCAAGGAGGGAATAGTCGTACCGCCGTGGTGGTCGGCGGTTGGTCCCCACTCCCTATGGATTTCTCCTTCTGCCCGGGACCGTGTAATCTCTTCAGCGCTCGCCCCAATAGCTCAGTCGGCAGAGCGTCTCCATGGTAAGGAGAAGGTCAACGGTTCGATTCCGTTTTGGGGCTCTGGGATGTCGGTCTCCGTCATCGGCGGGGACTCTCATCTCAGGGGCGGCGTAGCTCAGTCGGTAGAGCAAACGGCTCATAATCGTTGTGTCACCGGTTCAAGTCCGGTCGCCGCTACCCCCAGTAGCCGATTGAGGGCTAAGTCCTCCGATCGGCTACTCTCTCTGTGTTGAAGCAAGTGTTTTACCCGTCCATCCGTCAAGGAGCACTCACGTGGCTGCCACAGACGTCCGCCCGAAGATCACGCTGGCCTGCGTGGAGTGCAAGGAGCGGAACTACATCACCAGGAAGAACCGGCGCAACGACCCGGACCGCCTGGAGATGAAGAAGCACTGCCCGCGTTGCAACGCGCACACCGCACACCGCGAGACCCGCTAACAGCGACCGCAGAGTTTCGTAGACGAGGCCGCTCCCGTCCCCGGGAGCGGCCTCGTAGGCTGTCTGGCCGGTCACCGTCAGGCCGGGCAGTCGAGTCGAGAGGGGTCCCATGCCACTGGACGAGTCCTTCGTCGGGCGGAGCTACCCGCCCACCGCGCCCTACGAGGTGGGGCGCGAGAAGATCCGCGAGTTCGCCGAGGCCATCGGGGACGCCAACCCGGCCTACACCGACCCGGAGGCGGCCAAGGCGCTCGGCCACCCGGACGTGATCGCCCCGCCGACCTTCGTGTTCTCCATCACCTTCGCGGCGGCCCAGACGGTCATCCAGGACCCGCAGCTCGGCCTCGACTACAGCCGGGTGGTGCACGGCGACCAGAAGTTCGCCTACGCCCGCCCGGTGCGCGCCGGCGACCGGCTCTCGGTGACCTCGGTCATCGAGGCGGTGAGCTCGCGCGCCGGCAACGAGATCGTGGACGTGCGCGGCGACGTGCACGACGCGTCCGGCGAGCATGTGGTGACCGTGCACACCAAGTTGGTGGCCAGGATGAGCGGGGCGGGGGAGTAGGCGTGGCGGCGAGGATCGCGTACGCGGACGTCGAGGTCGGGACCGAGCTGCCGGGCGCCGTCTTCCCGGTCGACCGCGCCACGCTGGTGCGGTACGCGGGCGCCTCGGGCGACTTCAACCCCATCCACTGGAACGAGCGGTTCGCCAAGGAGGTGGGCCTGCCGGACGTGATCGCGCACGGCATGTTCACCATGGCCGAGGCGGGCCGCGTCGTCACCGACTGGGCCGGCGACCCGGGCGCGGTGCTCGAGTACGGCGTGCGCTTCACCAAGCCGGTCGTCGTCCCCGACGACGACAAGGGCGCGGAGATCGAGGTCACCGCGAAGGTCGCGGCCCTCCTCGACGACGAGGCCCGCACCGTCCGCGTCGACATCACGGCCCGCAGCGCCGGCCAGAAGGTCCTCGGCCTCGCCCGGGCGGTCGTCCGTCTTTCCTGAGGGGCCGCCCTGGCGGGCTGAACGCCCCGAAGGGGCCTCGGCCCTGCCGGCGGCTTCGCCGCTCCGGGTTCGGAAGGCCGCGGGGCTCCGGTATCCGTGCCAGCCGTGGCCGCCTGGTCTCTCGGCGGCCCCCGGCCGGAGGAGGCTCCGCTTGACCCTGACACGATGTCAGGGGTGATGATCGCCTCATGACGACGACCGCGTCCTTCGATCCGCGTGAGCTGCTCGCGGAGAGCCGGCTCGGGGTGCTGGCGACCATCAAGGCCGACGGGCGGCCGCAGCTGTCGCCCGTCATGCCGTTCTACGACCGGGAGGCCGAGGTCATCCTCGTCTCCATCACCGAGGGGCGGGCCAAGACGGTGAACCTGCGGCGCGATCCGCGGGCCACGTTGGAGGTCACCAGCGCCGACGGGTGGTCGTGGGCCACGGCCGAGGGCGTGGCCACGCTCACCGGTCCCGGGACCGACCCGCACGGGCCCGAGGTCGAGGCCCTGGTGGAGTACTACCGCAGGGCCGCCGGCGAGCACCCGGACTGGGACGAGTACCGCTCCGTGATGGTCTCGGACCGCCGGGTGCTCATGAGCATGACCGTCGACCACGTCTACGGCGCCCGCGTCGGTTGACGTGGTCGACGTGCCGGACCGGCCGCGCCACCCACGCCCTTCGAGCCGCCGCGCCCGGCAGGGCGCTTAGGCTGGGGTGGTGCAGGAGACCCAGAACGCATCGCTCGCGCCCCTGACCACCCTCCGGGTCGGAGGCCCGGCGCGGCGGCTCGTGGTGGCCGAGACCGACGACGAGGTGGTCGCCGAGGTGCGCGCCGCCGACGAGGCCGGGACGCCGCTGCTGGTCGTCGGCGGCGGCAGCAACCTGCTCGTCGGCGACGCCGGCTTCCCCGGCACCGCGCTGCGCGTCGCCACCACGGGACACCACCTCGACGGCACCCGCCTGGAGCTCGCCGCCGGCGAGAACTGGTCGGACGCCGTCGCCCGCACCGTGGACGCCGGGCTCGCCGGCGTCGAGTGCCTGGCCGGCATCCCCGGCTCCGCCGGGGCCACCCCGATCCAGAACGTCGGCGCCTACGGCCAGGAGGTCTCCTCCGTCATCAGCGAGGTCGTCGCCTACGACCGCGCCGCCCGCGCCGTCGTCACCATCCCCGGCGCCGAGTGCGGCTTCGCCTACCGGCACAGCCGCTTCAAGGCCGAGCCCGACCGCCACGTCGTGCTCCGGGTCCGGCTGGACCTGGAGGACGCCGGCGGCCTCTCCGGGCCCATCCGCTACGCCGAGGCCGCCAGGCTGCTCGGCGTGGCCCCAGGGGCGCGGGTGCCCGTCGGCAGGGCGCGCGAGGCCGTCCTCAAGCTGCGCACCGGCAAGGGCATGGTGCTCGACCCGGAGGACCACGACACCTGGTCCGCCGGCTCGTTCTTCACCAACCCGATCCTGGACGACGCCGAGCACGCCGCGTTCCTCGCCCGCGTCGCCGACCGCCTCGGGCCCGACGCCGCGCCGCCCGCCTACCCGGCCGGCGAGGGCCGCACCAAGACGTCGGCCGCCTGGCTGATCGACCGGGCCGGCTTCACCAAGGGCTACGGCACGGGCCGCGCCCGCATCTCGGGCAAGCACACCCTCGCCCTCACCAACCGCGGCGGGGCCACGGCCGCCGACGTGCTCGACCTCGCCCGCGAGGTGCGGGACGGGGTCCGCGCGGCCTTCGGCGTCACCCTGGTCAACGAGCCGGTGCTGGTCGGCGTCGACCTCTGAGCGCGGGCCCTACACCGCCAGCCACTCGTCGATCGCGACCAGGATCTTCTCCCGCACGTCCTCCGGCGCCGCCGAGGCCCGCACCGACTGGCGGGCCAGCTCGGCCAGCTCGACGTCGGTGAAGCCGTGGTGCTCCCGGGCGATCTCGTACTGCGCGGCCAGCCGCGAGCCGAAGAGCAGCGGGTCGTCCGCGCCGAGCGCCATCGGCACGCCCGCGCCCCACAGGGTCCGCAGCGGCACGTCGGCCAGCGTCTCGTAGACCCCGAGCGCCACGTTGGACGCGGGACACACCTCGCACGTCACCCGCGCCGCGGCCAGCCGCTCCAGCAGGTAGGGGTCCTCGGCCGCCCGCACCCCGTGGCCGATCCGCGCGGCCCGCAGGTCGTCGAGGCAGTCACGGACGCTGGCCGGGCCCGACAGCTCCCCGCCGTGCGGCGCGGCCAGCAGCCCGCCGTCCCTGGCGATCGCGAAGGCCCGGTCGAAGTCGCGCGCCATGCCCCGGCGCTCGTCGTTGGACAGGCCGAACCCGACGACCCCGCGGTCCCGGTAGCGGACGGCGAGACGGGCCAGGGTGCGGGCGTCCAGCGGGTGCCTGATCCGGCTGGCCGCCACCAGCACCCGCATCCCGAGGCCGGTCTCCCGCGCCGTGGTCTCCACCGCGTCCAGGATGATCTCCAGCGCGGGGATCAGGCCGCCGAGCCGCGGCGCGTACGACGTGGGGTCGACCTGGATCTCCAGCCAGCGCGAGCCGTCCGCCAGGTCCTCCTCGGCCGCCTCGCGGACCAGCCGCTGGATGTCCTCGGGGGCCCGCAGGCAGGCGCGCGCCGCGTCGTAGAGCCGCTGGAAGCGAAACCAGCCGCGCTCGTCCGTGGCCCGCAGCCGTGGCGGCCGGTCCCCGCTCAGCGCATCCGGCAGGCTGACCCCGTACTTGTCGGCCAGCTCGAGCAGCGTTCCGGGACGCATCGACCCGGTGAAGTGCAGATGCAGGTGCGCCTTGGGGAGCGACCGGACGTCACGTACACGATCCATCTTCAGATCCTGCCGTATCCGCGGCGACGTCCGGTAGTCGCATACCCCCCAGGGGGACCTCCCCGAACCTCAGTCCCGTGCCTCGGCCAGCAGCTTCTGGATCCGCGAGACGCCCTCGACCAGGTCGTCGTCGCCCAGCGCGTAGGACAGCCGCAGGTAGCCGGGGGTGCCGAACGCCTCACCCGGGACCACCGCCACCTCCGCCTCCTCGAGCAGCACCGCGGCGAGCTCCAGGCTGGTGGCCGGCCGCCGGCCCCTGATCTCCTTGCCGAGCAGCGCCTTGACCGACGGGTAGGCGTAGAACGCGCCCTCGGGCTCCGGGCAGTCGACGCCCTCGATCTCGTCGAGCATCCGCACGATCGTGCGGCGGCGCCGGTCGAAGGCGGACCGCATCTCGGCCACCGCCGTCAGGTCACCGGAGACGGCGGCGAGCGCCGCGGCCTGCGCCACGTTGCTCACGTTGGAGGTGGCGTGCGACTGCAGGTTGGTGGCGGCCTTCACGATGTCCTGCGGGCCGATCAGCCAGCCCACCCGCCAGCCGGTCATGGCGTATGTCTTGGCCACGCCGTTGACGATCACGCAGCGGTCGGCGAGCTCGGGGACCAGCGCCGGCAGCGAGCTGAACTCGGCGTCGCCGTACACCAGGTGCTCGTAGATCTCGTCCGTCAGCACCCACAGGCCGTGCTCGGCGGCCCAGCGGCCGATCGCCTCGGTCTGCGCGCGCGAGTACACCGCGCCGGTCGGGTTGGACGGCGAGACGAACAGCAGCACCTTGGTGCGCTCGGTGCGTGCCGCCTCCAACTGCTCGACGCTCACCCGGTATCCGGTGGTCTCGTCCGCGACCACCTCCACGGGCACGCCGCCCGCGAGCCGGATCGACTCCGGGTACGTCGTCCAGTAAGGGGCCGGCACGATGACCTCGTCGCCCGGGTCGAGCAGGGCCGCGAACGCCTCGTAGATCGCCTGCTTGCCGCCGTTGGTCACCAGCACCTGGGACGGCGTGATCTCCAGGCCCGAGTCGCGCAGCGTCTTGGCGACCAGCGCCTCCTTCAGCTCCGGCAGCCCGCCCGGCGGCGTGTAGCGGTGGAAGCGGGGGGCGCGGCACGCCTCGACCGCCGCCTCGACGATGTAGTCGGGGGTCGGGAAGTCGGGCTCGCCGGCGCCGAATCCGATCACCGGACGGCCGGCGGCCTTGAGGGCCTTGGCCTTGGCGTCCACGGCCAGCGTGGCCGACTCGGAGATGGCGCCGATCCGGGCCGAGACCCGGCGCGCTTCGGGAGCTGGGGATGTCGCGGCACTCATAGGGGCATCGTCCCAGACATGGCACGGCTGTGGCACATGAGATCTCCCACCGTCCTCGCGTGGATCACTGCTTCCGCGCTCCTACCCGTTCGACGGGCGGCGATTCAGCACGTACACTCCTCACCGGTGGCGCTTCCGATGCGGTACGTTGTCGGGCACCACGCGGCAAAGGGTCGTAGCTCAATTGGTAGAGCACTGGTCTCCAAAACCAGCGGTTGGGGGTTCAAGTCCCTCCGGCCCTGCTACACGTAAGGTGAACAGCCGTCCGGGTGGCCGGGCGGCCTTTGACCATGACCGGGATCAGGTGAGGACGAGTGGCTGGGATCACAGACTCCGTGGAGACCCCCGAGCCCCAGCCCCAGGGGGAGGGCACCGGCAAACGCCGCGGCCGTCGCGCCAAGCGCGGCCCGCTGGGCCGGCTCGCACTCTTCTACCGCCAGGTCGTCGCCGAGCTCCGCAAGGTGGTCTGGCCCTCCAGGCGCCAGCTCTCGACCTACACGACGGCGGTGATCGTCTTCGTGATCGTCGTCATCTGCATCCTGACCGTGATTGACTTTGGATTCAGCCGGGCCGTCGAGTACGTCTTCGGCTGACCCATTCACCTCCGTGTCGTAAGTCAGGAAGAAGCAGCTACCGTGTCTGACCCGAACCACAATGACGCCGCGTCCGCCGAGGTCGAGGGCGAGGACACCGCGCGTGACATTGTCGAGGCAGCGGACACCGTCGACCAGGAGGAAGCTGCCGAGGCCGCGGCCGGCGAGCCCGCCGAGGAGGCCGCGGTCCGCGTCGAGGACGAGGACGAGGCCGGCGAGCCCGCGGAAGAAGCGGTCGAGGAGCCGGTGGACCCCGTGGCGCAGCTCCGCGAGGAACTGCGGGTCCTCCCCGGCGAGTGGTATGTCGTGCACACCTACGCGGGGTACGAGAACCGCGTGAAGACCAACCTCGAACAGCGCGCCGTCTCGCTCAACGTCGAGGACTACATCTTCCAGGTCGAGGTGCCGCAGGAAGAGGTCGTCCAGATCAAGAACGGCGACCGCCGCACCATCAAGCAGAACAAGCTGCCGAGCTACGTCCTGGTGCGGATGGACCTGACCAACGAGTCGTGGGGCGTGGTCCGCAACACCCCGGGCGTCACCGGCTTCGTGGGCAACGCCTACGACCCGTACCCGCTGACGCTGGACGAGATCGTCAAGATGCTGGCCCCCGAGGCCGAGCAGAAGGCCGCGGCCGAGGCGGGCGCCGAGGGCGCGGCGGCCGGCGGCCGCAAGGTCGAGGTCCAGGTCCTCGACTTCGAGGTCGGCGACTCGGTCACCGTCACCGACGGCCCGTTCGCCACGCTCCAGGCCACGATCAACGAGATCAACCCGGACTCCAAGAAGGTCAAGGGCCTCGTCGAGATCTTCGGCCGCGAGACGCCGGTCGAGCTGAGCTTCGACCAGATCCAGAAGAACTGACACCTCGCACGTTCGGCCCGCAGGGGCCCTGACCGCGGTTCCGCCGTGGTCAGGGCCCCTGCGGCCGTGAGGGCCCGGATTTGGGCGGGGAAGCGGCGGCCGGTACCGTGGTGCGGTATGCCTCCGCCCGGCCAGGGCGGACGCGCACCGTTCACGAGGTTAAGGACCCGGAGAGCATGCCTCCCAGGAAGAAAGTCACGGGGCTGATCAAGCTCCAGATCCAGGCGGGTGCCGCCAACCCGGCTCCGCCGGTCGGCCCGGCGCTGGGTCAGCACGGCGTCAACATCATGGAGTTCTGCAAGGCCTACAACGCGGCGACCGAGTCGCAGCGCGGCTGGGTCATCCCGGTGGAGATCACGGTCTACGAGGACCGCTCCTTCACCTTCATCACCAAGACCCCGCCGGCCGCGAAGATGATCCTCAAGGCCGCCGGCGTCGAGAAGGGCTCGGGCGAGCCGCACAAGACCAAGGTCGCGAAGATCACCCGCGCCCAGGTCCGTGAGATCGCCACGACCAAGATGCCCGACCTCAACGCCAACGACCTGGACGCCGCCGAGAAGATCATCGCCGGCACCGCCCGTTCCATGGGCGTCACCGTCGAGGGCTGATCGCAGCACCCCCAACCGTGGCAGGGCCAGGCGCTGGCCCGGACCACGACTCCATTCGCCAGCTTGCAGGAGCAGCAGTGAAGCGCAGCAAGAATCTCCGCGGCGCCGACGCGAAGGTCGACAAGACCGCCGTCTACGCACCGCTCGACGCCGTCCGTCTCGCCAAGGAGACCTCGACGGCCAAGTTCGACGCGACCGTCGAGGTCGCCATGCGCCTGGGCGTCGACCCGCGCAAGGCCGACCAGATGGTCCGCGGCACGGTCAACCTCCCGCACGGCACCGGCAAGACCGTCCGGGTCCTGGTCTTCGCGACCGGTGACCGTGCGGCGGCGGCGGAGGCCGCCGGCGCCGACATCGTCGGCTCCGACGAGCTGATCGACCGCGTCGCCAAGGGCTTCCTCGACTTCGACGCCGTGGTCGCCTCGCCCGAGCTGATGGGCAAGGTCGGTCGCCTGGGCCGGGTGCTCGGTCCGCGCGGCCTGATGCCGAACCCGAAGACCGGCACCGTCACCCCGGACGTCGCCAAGGCCGTCACCGACATCAAGGGCGGCAAGATCGAGTTCCGGGTGGACAAGCACTCCAACCTCCACTTCATCATCGGCAAGGTGTCCTTCAGCGAGCAGCAGCTCGTCGAGAACTACGCCGCCGCGCTGGACGAGATCCTGCGGCTCAAGCCGTCCGCGGCGAAGGGGCGTTACCTCAAGAAGGCCACCATCACCACGACGATGGGCCCCGGTGTGCCGGTCGACCCCAACCGCACGCGTGACCTCCTCGAGGAGGACGGCGTCGCCGCCTGACGCGCGACGAACCGCGAGCACCACCACGCCCGTTCCCGTTCTGTCACAGAGCGGGAGCGGGCGTTCGCCGTTGTCGGCGGCCCGGGTTAAGGTGGAGAACTGGTGTACTTGTTCACAATTCCCAGGGGGGAAGCATGCGTTCCATACACCGAGCCGCACTGAGCGCCGCCGCGGTGGTGCTGGTCGGCGCCACGGCGGCCTGTAGCGGTTCGGAGGACGGTGACGAGGGCGCCTTCGGTGGCGGCGAGCGCGACGGCGGTGCCACCTCTGGCGACGCCTTCAGCGCGGTGCAGGCGGCCGCCGAGTCCACCACCGAGATCACCTCCGCCGGCTTCACGGCGACGACCTCGGGGCCCGCGACGGCGACCGGCGGCGAGGTCGAGATCTCGGGCGTCATGTCCTGGGGCGACGGCGTCGTGCTGGACGCCACCATGAGCGGCGAGGCGATGCAGCTCGGCCCGGAGGCTCCCTCCGAGATGCGCATGGTCATGCTCGACGACGTCATGTACATGAATCTGGGCGAGTCCTTCGCGGCCGAGTTCGACGGTCGCGAGTGGATGATGATGGACATGGGCGCGCTCGCCGAGGAGTCCGGCGACCCGGCCCTCGCGCAGGCCGTGGACATGGGCTTCGACGAGGCCAGCCAGGACCCGTCCGCGCAGATGGGGCTGCTGCTCCAGTCGCCCGACATCGAGTCGGTCGGCGAGGAGGAGATCGACGGCGTGACCGTCGAGCACTACCAGGGCACGGTCTCCGTCGAGGACGCCCTGCAGAACAACGGCGCGGCGGACGTCTTCACCGAGGAGGAGCTCCAGCAGCTCACCGACAACATGGAGCAGTCCGGCATCGAGTCGTACGACATCGACGTCTGGGTCGACGAGAACGACTTCCCCATCCAGATCCGGCAGGCGTTCGACTCCGAGATGGGCCCGGTCACCACCGAGGTGCGCTACACGGACCTCGGGGCCGAGGTCGACGTGGCGGCCCCCGAGGAGGGCTCCTACGTCGACTTCATGGAGCTGATGGAGAGCATGGGCGTCCAGCCCGAGTCCCTCTGACCGCACCCCCGCCGGCCGGCGCCGGGCACCGGATTTGCCTGGCGCCGAGCCGTTCGCGTACATTGCTGCGGTAGCCAAAGACCGCTGGTCGCCGCCTGGTCCCGTCAGGGTCCGGGTGGCCGAAGGATCCGCCGAGTGCGGACGGCCTGCGCAGGTGATCGTGTGCGATGTGGTGGACCCATGGTCCCCGTTCTACGCCCTGAGCGCCTGCGCCAGGGCGCTTTCTGTTTGGGGCGCTGTCCGTTTCTGCGTGACCCATCCTTCCGTGCGGTTTTCATCACCCGGCAAAACCCGGAAGGAGGGCCGAGGTTATGGCGAACACCGACAAGGCGGCAGCCGTCGCGGAACTTCAGGAGAAGTTCGCGAAGTCCAACGCGGCCGTCGTCACCGCGTACACCGGTCTCACCGTCGCGCAGCTCAAGACGCTGCGCCGTTCGCTCGGTGAGAACGCTCAGTACAGCGTGGCGAAGAACACGCTGTCCAAGATCGCGGCCAAGGAGGCCGGGGTCAACGGACTCGACGAGTACTTCAAGGGCTCCACGGCCGTCGCCTTCGTGACCGGTGACCCGGTCGCGACGGCGAAGGGCCTGCGCGACTTTGCCAAGGAGAACCCGGCGCTCGTCATCAAGGGCGGTTTCATCGACGGCAAGTCGCTGACCGCCGACGAGGTCAACAGGCTCGCGGACATCGAGTCCCGCGAGGTGCTGCTCGCCAAGCTGGCGGGTGCCCTGCAGGCGACCACGGCCAAGGCCGCGGCGACCTTCCAGGCCCCGCTCACGAAGTTCGTCCGCACCGTGGACGCGCTGCGCGCGAAGGCAGAGCAGGAAGGTGCCGGCGAGCCGGCTCCCGCCGAGTAGGCATCCGCCCACTCACGTCACACATCCGGTTTCTCCGGCACCCAGCCGACTTAGCAGGAAGGACCGCCACCATGGCGAAGCTGTCCCAGGACGAGCTGCTCGAGCAGTTCGCCGACATGACCATCCTCGAGCTCTCCGACTTCGTGAAGAAGTTCGAGGAGAAGTTCGACGTCGAGGCCGCCGCCCCGGTCGCCGTCGCCGCCGCCCCGGCCGGTGGTGGCGCCGCCGCCGAGGCCGAGCCCGAGAAGGACGAGTTCGACGTCATCCTGACCGGTGCCGGCGACAAGAAGATCCAGGTCATCAAGGTCGTGCGCGAGCTCACCTCGCTCGGCCTGAAGGAGGCCAAGGAGCTCGTCGACGGCGCCCCGAAGCCGGTCGTCGAGAAGGTCAACAAGGAGGCCGCCGACAAGGCCAAGGAGGCCCTCGAGGGCGCCGGCGCCAGCGTCGAGGTCAAGTGACCCCGGTCTCCCGCCGAGAGATCCTCTGACCGCCGTCCACGCGGTCGCTGTGGGGCGATCACCCATCAGGGTGGTCGCCCCGCGGCTTTGTGTCGGCCGCCTGCTTGCCCTGACGCGGGTGACGGGTATGGTGATCTTCGGCCGTCGACGGGGGCCGAGGGGTCGCCTCGGGCCTTGACGAACCGCGGCGGGCGCGCGATTCTCAGGTCGCGTCGCCAGATAGGTCCATGTTCCGAGGCATGGATCCCGGCGGACGCGGGAAACATCCGGCAGACGGGTCCGCACCCGGCGACCGAGGCGGTCGGGAGCGGGTCGGCTTGAGAGAACACCGAGGGTGGCTCCTCGATGGTTGATAGTGGCATTGGACATCAGTGGGTCATGTGGCTACACTGACCCTTTGCGCTGCCTAGCTTCTCTCTGCCCGTCACCAGGGGGGCGGGCACGCGCGCAGAGAGTCCGAGCCCTCGGAAGGACCCCCTCTTGGCCGCCTCGCGCAACGCCTCGACCAACAGTACGAACAACGGCGCCAGCACCGCACCGCTGCGCGTCTCCTTTGCGAAGATCAAGGAACCGCTCGAGGTTCCGAATCTCCTTGCGCTGCAGACCGAGAGTTTCGACTGGCTCCTCGGTAACGACGCCTGGAAAGCCCGCGTCGAGGCCGCGCTGGAAAGTGGACAGGACGTTCCGACGAAGTCGGGTCTGGAGGAGATCTTCGAGGAGATCTCCCCGATCGAGGACTTCTCGGGCTCCATGTCCCTGACCTTCCGTGACCACCGCTTCGAGCCGCCGAAGAACTCGATCGACGAGTGCAAGGAGCGCGACTTCACGTACGCGGCCCCGCTCTTCGTCACCGCCGAGTTCACCAACAACGAGACCGGTGAGATCAAGTCCCAGACGGTCTTCATGGGCGACTTCCCGCTCATGACCGACAAGGGCACCTTCTGCATCAACGGCACCGAGCGCGTCGTCGTGACGCAGCTGGTCCGCTCGCCGGGCGCGTACTTCGACAGCACGATCGACAAGACGTCCGACAAGGACCTGTTCTCCGCCAAGATCATCCCCTCCCGGGGCGCCTGGCTGGAGATGGAGATCGACAAGCGCGACATGGTCGGCGTGCGCATCGACCGCAAGCGCAAGCAGTCCGTGACCGTGCTGCTCAAGGCCCTGGGCTGGACCTCGGACCAGATCCTCGAGGAGTTCGGCGAGTACGAGTCGATGCGGGCCACCCTGGAGAAGGACCACACCCAGGGCCAGGACGACGCGCTGCTCGACATCTACCGCAAGCTCCGCCCGGGCGAGCCGCCGACCCGCGAGGCCGCGCAGACCCTGCTGGAGAACCTCTACTTCAACCCGAAGCGGTACGACCTGGCCAAGGTCGGCCGGTACAAGATCAACAAGAAGCTCGGCGGGGACGAGCCGCTGGACGCCGGCGTGCTCACCGTCGAGGACATCGTCAACACGATCAAGTACCTGGTCAAGCTGCACGCGGGCGAGACCGAGACCACCACCGCGAGCGGTCGGACGATCGTCGTCGAGACGGACGACATCGACCACTTCGGCAACCGCCGCCTGCGCAACGTCGGCGAGCTCATCCAGAACCAGGTCCGCACCGGTCTGGCCAGGATGGAGCGCGTCGTCCGCGAGCGGATGACCACCCAGGACGTCGAGGCGATCACGCCGCAGACCCTGATCAACATCCGGCCGGTCGTCGCCTCCATCAAGGAGTTCTTCGGCACCAGCCAGCTGTCCCAGTTCATGGACCAGACCAACCCGCTCTCCGGGCTGACGCACAAGCGCCGCCTGAACGCGCTCGGCCCCGGTGGTCTGAGCCGTGAGCGGGCCGGCCTCGAGGTTCGTGACGTGCACCCGTCGCACTACGGGCGGATGTGTCCGATCGAGACCCCCGAGGGCCCGAACATCGGTCTGATCGGTTCGCTCGCCGCCTTCGGCCGGGTGAACGCGTTCGGCTTCGTGGAGACCCCCTACCGCAAGGTCACCGACGGCGTCGTCACCGACGAGGTCCACTACCTGACCGCGGACGAGGAGGACCGGTTCGTCATCGCGCAGGCCAACGCGCGGCTGACCGACGACTACCGGTTCGCCGAGGCCCGCGTGCTGGTCCGCCGGAGGGGCGGCGAGGTCGACTACGTCGCCGGCACCGAGGTCGACTACATGGACGTCTCGCCGCGCCAGATGGTGTCGGTCGCGACGGCCATGATCCCCTTCCTCGAGCACGACGACGCCAACCGCGCGCTCATGGGCTCGAACATGATGCGCCAGGCCGTGCCGCTGATCCAGGCGGAGGCCCCGCTGGTCGGCACCGGCATGGAGTACCGCTCCGCGGTCGACGCGGGCGACGTGATCAAGGCCGAGCAGGACGGCGTCATCAGCGACGTCTCCGCCGACTACATCACCATCGCCAACGACGACGGCACCCACGTCACCCACCGGCTCGCCAAGTTCCACCGCTCCAACCAGGGCACCTCCTACAACCAGAAGGTCCTGGTCGAGGAGAACGAGCGGGTGATCGCGGGACAGGTCATCGCCGACGGTCCCTCCACCCAGCGCGGCGAGATGGCCCTCGGCAAGAACCTGCTGGTCGCCTTCATGCCGTGGGAGGGCTACAACTACGAGGACGCGATCATCCTCTCCCAGCGCCTGGTGCAGGACGACGTCCTCTCCTCGATCCACATCGAGGAGCACGAGGTCGACGCCCGGGACACCAAGCTGGGCCCCGAGGAGATCACCCGGGACATCCCGAACGTCTCCGAGGAGGTCCTGGCCGACCTGGACGACCGCGGCATCATCCGCATCGGCGCCGAGGTCGAGGCCGGCGACATCCTGGTCGGCAAGGTCACCCCGAAGGGCGAGACCGAGCTGACCCCCGAGGAGCGGCTGCTGCGCGCGATCTTCGGCGAGAAGGCGCGTGAGGTCCGTGACACCTCGCTGAAGGTGCCGCACGGCGAGACCGGCAAGGTCATCGGCGTGCGTGTCTTCGACCGCGAGGAGGGCGACGAGCTGCCCCCGGGCGTGAACCAGCTGGTCCGCGTCTACGTGGCGCAGAAGCGCAAGATCACCGACGGCGACAAGCTGGCCGGCCGGCACGGCAACAAGGGCGTGATCTCCAAGATCCTGCCCGTCGAGGACATGCCGTTCCTGGAGGACGGCACCCCCGTCGACATCATCCTCAACCCGCTGGGCGTGCCCTCCCGGATGAACCCGGGCCAGGTCCTCGAGATCCACCTGGGCTGGCTGGCCTCCCAGGGCTGGAAGGTCGAGGGCACGGACGCGGAGTGGAAGCAGCGTCTTGCGGCCATCGGCGCCGACGACGTCGCGCCCGGCACCAACGTCGCCACCCCGGTGTTCGACGGTGCCCGCGAGGACGAGATGGCCGGCCTCTTCGAGTCCACCATCCCCAACCGCGACGGCGACCGCCTGGTGCTGCCCACCGGTAAGGCGCGGATGTTCGACGGCCGCTCCGGCGAGCCGTTCCCCGACCCGATCTCGGTCGGCTACATGTACATCCTCAAGCTGCACCACCTCGTCGACGACAAGCTGCACGCCCGCTCGACCGGCCCGTACTCGATGATCACCCAGCAGCCGCTGGGTGGTAAGGCCCAGTTCGGCGGACAGCGCTTCGGCGAGATGGAGGTGTGGGCGCTGGAGGCGTACGGCGCCGCCTACGCCCTCCAGGAGCTGCTGACCATCAAGTCCGACGACGTCACCGGCCGCGTGAAGGTCTACGAGGCCATCGTCAAGGGCGAGAACATCCCGGAGCCGGGCATCCCGGAGTCCTTCAAGGTCCTCATCAAGGAGATGCAGTCGCTCTGCCTCAACGTGGAGGTGCTGTCCTCGGACGGCATGTCCATCGAGATGCGCGACACCGACGAGGACGTCTTCCGCGCCGCGGAAGAGCTGGGTATCGACCTGTCCCGGCGCGAGCCGAGCAGCGTCGAAGAGGTCTGACGGGTCCGGCCGGCGGAGCGCACACCGCTCCGCCGGCCGCCCCGAGACCCCGATCAGACCATTGATGACACGACACTGAGAGGGATTGACGAGAGTGCTCGACGTCAACTTCTTCGACGAACTGCGGATTGGCCTGGCGACCGCCGACGACATCCGTCAGTGGTCACACGGCGAGGTCAAGAAGCCGGAGACCATCAACTACCGCACCCTCAAGCCCGAGAAGGACGGCCTCTTCTGCGAGAAGATCTTCGGCCCCACCCGGGACTGGGAGTGCTACTGCGGCAAGTACAAGCGCGTCCGCTTCAAGGGCATCATCTGTGAGCGCTGCGGCGTCGAGGTGACCCGCGCCAAGGTGCGTCGCGAGCGGATGGGCCACATCGAGCTCGCCGCGCCGGTGACCCACATCTGGTACTTCAAGGGCGTGCCGTCCCGGCTCGGCTACCTGCTGGACCTGGCCCCCAAGGACCTGGAGAAGGTCATCTACTTCGCCGCGTACATGATCACGTACGTGGACGAGGAGCGCCGCACCCGCGACCTGCCGTCGCTGGAGGCGCACATCTCCGTCGAGCGCCAGCAGATCGAGCAGCGCCGCGACGCCGACCTGGAGGCCAGGGCCAAGAAGCAGGAGGCCGACCTGGCCGAGCTCGAGGCCGAGGGCGCCAAGGCCGACGCCCGCCGCAAGGTGCGCGAGGGCGCGGAGCGCGAGATGAAGCAGCTCCGGGACCGCGCGCAGCGCGAGCTCGACCGCCTCGACGAGGTCTGGAACCGCTTCAAGAACCTCAAGGTCCAGGACCTGGAGGGCGACGAGCTGCTCTACCGCGAGCTGCGGGACCGCTTCGGCACCTACTTCGACGGCTCGATGGGCGCCGCCGCGCTGCAGAAGCGGCTGGAGACCTTCGACCTGGACGAGGAGGCCGAGCGCCTCCGCGAGATCATCCGCACCGGCAAGGGCCAGAAGAAGACCCGCGCCCTCAAGCGGCTCAAGGTGGTCTCCGCGTTCCTGCAGACCTCCAACAGCCCCAAGGGCATGGTCCTCGACTGCGTCCCGGTGATCCCGCCGGACCTGCGCCCGATGGTGCAGCTGGACGGTGGCCGCTTCGCGACCTCCGACCTGAACGACCTGTACCGCCGGGTCATCAACCGGAACAACCGCCTCAAGCGGCTGCTCGACCTGGGCGCGCCCGAGATCATCGTCAACAACGAGAAGCGGATGCTCCAGGAGGCCGTCGACGCGCTGTTCGACAACGGCCGCCGCGGTCGTCCGGTCACCGGCCCGGGCAACCGGCCGCTGAAGTCGCTGTCCGACATGCTCAAGGGCAAGCAGGGTCGCTTCCGGCAGAACCTGCTCGGCAAGCGCGTCGACTACTCGGCCCGCTCCGTCATCGTCGTCGGCCCGCAGCTCAAGCTGCACCAGTGCGGCCTGCCCAAGGCGATGGCGCTGGAGCTGTTCAAGCCGTTCGTGATGAAGCGGCTCGTGGACCTCAACCACGCGCAGAACATCAAGTCGGCCAAGCGCATGGTCGAGCGCCAGCGCACCGTCGTGTACGACGTCCTCGAAGAGGTCATCGCCGAGCACCCGGTGTTGCTGAACCGCGCCCCGACCCTGCACCGCCTCGGCATCCAGGCCTTCGAGCCCCAGCTGGTCGAGGGCAAGGCCATCCAGATCCACCCGCTCGTCTGCACCGCGTTCAACGCGGACTTCGACGGCGACCAGATGGCGGTGCACCTGCCGCTGTCCGCCGAGGCGCAGGCCGAGGCCCGCATCCTGATGCTGTCCTCGAACAACATCCTGAAGCCGGCCGACGGCCGCCCGGTGACCATGCCCACCCAGGACATGGTGCTGGGCCTGTTCTTCCTCACCACCGACGAGGAGGAGCGGGAGGTCCGCGGCGAGGGCCGGTCGTTCTCCTCGACCGCCGAGGCGATCATGGCGTTCGACGCCGGCGAGCTCTCGCTCCAGGCGAAGATCGACATCCGCTTCCCGGTGGGCACCGTCCCGCCGCGGGACTGGGTCGCGCCGGAGCCGGCCGAGGGTGAGCCGGAGTACCAGTCGGGCGACAGCTTCCGGCTGCGCACCACGCTGGGCCGCGCGCTCTTCAACGAGCTGCTGCCCGAGGACTACCCGTTCGTCGACCAGTCCGTGGGCAAGAAGCAGCTCTCCCAGATCGTCAACGACCTGGCCGAGCGCTACCCCAAGGTCGTGGTCGCGGCCGCGCTGGACAACCTCAAGTCCGCCGGTTACTACTGGGCCACCAGGTCCGGTGTCACCGTCGCGGTCTCGGACATCGTCGTGCCCGAGGCCAAGAAGCAGATCGTGGCCGACTACGAGGCGCAGGACGAGAAGGTCCAGAAGCAGTACGAGCGCGGTCTGATCACCAAGGACGAGCGGACGCAGGAGCTCATCGCCCTGTGGACCAAGGCGACCAACGAGGTCGCCACCGCGATGAACGAGAACTTCCCGAAGACGAACCCGATCTTCATGATGGTCGACTCCGGGGCCCGCGGAAACATGATGCAGATGCGTCAGATCGCGGGTATGCGTGGCCTGGTCTCCAACGCGAAGAACGAGACCATCCCGCGGCCGATCAAGGCCTCGTTCCGCGAGGGTCTGTCCGTGCTGGAGTACTTCATCTCCACGCACGGTGCCCGTAAGGGTCTGGCCGACACCGCGCTGCGGACCGCCGACTCGGGTTACCTCACCCGGCGTCTGGTGGACGTCTCGCAGGACGTCATCATCCGCGAGGAGGACTGCGGCACCGAGCGCGGCCTCAAGCTGGCGATCGCGTCCCGCGGCGCGGACGGCGTGCTGCGCAAGGCGGAGAACGTCGAGAGCAGCGTCTACGCCCGCTGCCTGGCCGAGGACATCGTCGTCGACGGCAAGGTGCTGGCTCCGGCCGGCACCGACCTGGGCGACGTGCTCATCGACGAGCTGGTCAACCACGGCGTGGAGACGGTCAAGACCCGCTCCGTGCTGACCTGCGAGTCCGCCGTCGGCACCTGCGCCATGTGCTACGGCCGCTCGCTGGCCACCGGCAAGCTGGTCGACATCGGCGAGGCGGTCGGCATCATCGCCGCCCAGTCGATCGGTGAGCCCGGCACCCAGCTGACCATGCGTACCTTCCACACCGGCGGTGTCGCCGGTGAGGACATCACGCAGGGTCTGCCGCGTGTGGTCGAGCTCTTCGAGGCCAGGACCCCGAAGGGTGTCGCGCCGATCTCCGAGTCGGCCGGCCGGGTGCGGATCGAGGAGACCGAGAAGACCAAGAAGGTCGTGGTCACCCCGGACGACGGCTCGGACGAGACCTCCTACGCGGTCTCCAAGCGCGCCAGGCTGCTGGTGGGCGAGGGCGACCAGGTCACCGTCGGCCAGCCGCTGACCGTCGGCGCGGCCAACCCGCACGACGTGCTGCGGATCCTGGGCCAGCGTGCCGTCCAGGTCTACCTGGTGGGCGAGGTCCAGAAGGTCTACAACTCGCAGGGTGTGGCCATCCACGACAAGCACATCGAGATCATCGTCCGGCAGATGCTGCGCCGGGTGACGATCATCGAGTCCGGCGACGCGGAGCTGCTGCCGGGCGAGCTGGTCGAGCGCTCGAAGTTCGAGTCCGAGAACCGGCGGGTCGTGGCCGAGGGCGGCCACCCGGCCTCCGGTCGTCCGCAGCTGATGGGTATCACCAAGGCGTCGCTGGCCACCGAGTCGTGGCTGTCGGCGGCGTCCTTCCAGGAGACGACGCGGGTCCTCACCGACGCGGCGATCAACGCCAAGTCGGACTCGCTGATCGGCCTCAAGGAGAACGTGATCATCGGCAAGCTGATCCCGGCCGGCACGGGCCTGTCCCGCTACCGGAACATCCGGGTCGAGCCGACGGAGGAGGCGAAGGCGGCGATGTACTCGGCGGTCGGCTACGACGACATCGACTACTCGCCGTTCGGCACCGGCTCCGGCCAGGCGGTTCCGCTGGAGGACTACGACTACGGCCCCTACCAGGGCTGAATCTCACCACCGGTTCGCTGGGCGCTGTGCCCGAGCGACCGGCTCGCAGGGCCCGGCTCGGCGGCTTCGCCGCCACGAGCCGGGCCCTGCGGCCGTGTCGGCCTGCGGCCGTGCCGCGCCCACCCACCCGCCCCTTGGCGGGTGGCCTCGCGCGGCGGGGGCCGCGTGGCCCGGCGGCGTAGCCGCCGCGGGACCGGCCCCGCCTGGCCGTGCACCGCGCGCAGCGCGGGCAGGCCCGCCCACCCCGTGCGAAGCGCGGGAAAGGGCGGGTGGGTGGGGG
>NZ_JAVREM010000077.1:0-27489 GCF_031845425.1 Streptomyces millisiae | reverse complement strand
GTCAGCGAGTGGCCCGCTGGCGGGCGCGGCGGGCGCGGAGGCGGTTGATGGTGACGGGGTCGTGCGCCAGCGCCGCGGGATCGTCGAGGAGGGCGTTCAGCCGTTGGTAGTAGCGGGTCGGGGAGATGCCGAGCCGCTCCCTGATGGCCCGCTCCTTCGCGCCGGCGCGCGGCCAGGAGGCGCGCTCGACGGCGAGGATCGCCCGGTCGCGGGCGGACAGTGCTTCGGCGGCCTCGGCGGCCTCGTCCCGTCCTTCCCCCTCTGTCCTCACCCGGGCATTTTATGCCGGGCCTCGGACACTCGGCCCCTGGGTAGTGCGTTACCCGAGGGAACGCCGCCGCGTGTGAGGAGTCCCGATGTCCGTCACCGAACCGACCGTCACCGAGCGGGAGACAGCGACCCAGCCGGACTGCTGGCGGCGCGCCGAGCGCGACGCGCGCACCGCGTACGCCGGTGGTCTCGCCGACGCGCTGCCGCGCCCCGGCGAGCGCGTGGCCGTGACCGGCTGCGGCACCTCGTGGTTCGTCGCCCAGTCGTACGCCGCGCTGCGCGAGGCCGCCGGGCAGGGCGAGACGGACGCGTTCGCCGCCTCCGCGTTCCCCGTCGCCCGCGGCTACGACCGGGTGGTGGCCGTCACCAGGTCCGGCACCACCACCGAGGTCCTCGACCTGCTGGCGGCGTTGCGGGCGCGACGGCCCGGCGCGCCGGTGCTCGTGCTCACCGCCGACCCGGCCTCGCCCGTGCTGCGCGCCGCCCGGCACGTCGTCGTGCTGGACTACGCGGACGAGCGGTCCGTGGTGCAGACCCGGTTCGCGACCACCGCGCTTGCGTTCCTGCGCGCCGCGCTGGCGGCGGCCGGGCCGCTGCCGCCCGGCGTGCGGTCGCTGGCCGAGGCCGCCGTCGACGCGGAGTCGGCGCTCGCCCGCCCGCTCGACGCCGCCGTGGTGGCGGCCGAGCAGTGGACGTTCCTCGGGCAGGGCTGGAGCCACGGCCTGGCGCTGGAGGCCGCGTTGAAGCTGCGCGAGGCGGCCGGCGCCTGGACGGAGGCGTATCCGGCGATGGAGTACCGGCACGGCCCGATCGCGGTTGCCGCGCCGGGCCGGGTGGTGTGGTCGCTCGGGGAGCTGCCGCCCGGTCTGGTGGACGAAGTGCGCCGCACCGGGGCGCTGTTGGTGCCGGGGGACGGGCTCGACCCGATGGCCGGTCTGGTCCGCGCCCAGCGGCTCGCGGTGGCCGTGGCGGCGGCCCGCGGCCTGGATCCCGACCGGCCGCGTCACCTCACCCGTTCCGTCGTTCTCCCGCAGCGAAGCGCGTAGTGGACTAGACCTCTCGGGGCGTCTGGGGCGAGACTTGCGCCTGTGAGCCTCCCCCAAGACGGCCGGCGAGCCGGCCAAGTCGCCGCAGAAGCCCACGACTCCTACGTGCTCGCGCTCGACGTGGGCGGCACCACCATGAAGGCCGCGCTGACCGGCCCCGACAACGTCCCCCGGTTCGAGACGCGTCGGCCGACCGGCTCGGGCGTGGGGCCCGACGGCGCCGTGGCGGCGATCCTGGACCTCGCCGGCGAGTTGCGGGCGATCGGCGAGGAGCGGTTCGGCGGCCCGCCGGCCGCCGCCGGCGTCGCGCTGCCCGGCATCGTGGACGAGGCGGCCGGCGTCGCCGTCTACTCGGCCAATCTCGGCTGGCGTGACGTGCCCTTCCGCCGGCTGCTGAGTGAGCGCCTGGGCGGCGGGATCCCCGTCGCCGTCGGGCACGACCTGCGGGTCGCCGCCCTGGCCGAGGGGCGGCTCGGGGCGGGTGTCGGCGTCGACCGGTTCCTGCTGGTCGCGCTCGGCACCGGCATCGCCGCGGCGCTCTCGATCGACGGTCGGACGGAGCCCGGCGCGCACGGCAGGGCCGGGGAGCTCGGCCATGTCGTGGTGCGTCCCGGCGGCCCGCCCTGTAGCTGTGGGCAGCGCGGCTGCCTCGAGGTCGTCGCGTCGGCGGCCGCCGTGGGCCGCGCCTGGGCCGCGGCGGCTGGCGCCCCCGGGCTCGACGCGGCGGACGCCGCGCGCGCCGTGGCGGCCGGCGATCCGCGTGCCGCCGTCGTCTGGGAGCGGGCGGTCGACGCCCTCGCCGACGGGCTGCTGGCCGCCATCAGCCTTCTCGACCCGCGCACCCTGATCGTCGGTGGCGGGCTGGCCGAGGCCGGCGAGACGCTGCTCACCCCGCTGCGCGCGGCCCTCGCGGCCCGCGCCGTCGTCCTCCACCAGCTGCCCGAGATCGTGCCGGCCGGCCTCGGCGACGCCGCCGGCTGCCTGGGCGCCGGGCTGCTCGCCTGGGACCGCGCGCTGGCGGTGGTGCCGTCATGAGCGCGCCCACCAACGCCACGCGCACGGTGCTCGCCGGGGCGACCGTGGTGCGGCCGAGCGGCGTGGTCGAGGCCGGCCGGGTCACCGTCGAGGGCGGCAGGATCGCGGCCGGCCTGCGGGACGAGGCCGAGTCGGCCGAGGTGTTCGACCTGACCGGGCACTGGGTGCTGCCTGGCTTCGTCGACCTGCACGTGCACGGCGGCGGCGGCGCCTCGTTCTCCGCCGGTAGCGCCGAGGAGGCGCTGCGCGTGGTCGAGACCCACCGGGCGCACGGCACCACCACGATGGTCGCCTCGACGGTCACCGGCGAGCTCGGCGACCTCGCCGACCAGGCCGCGGCGCTGGCCGACCTGGTCGAGCAGGGCGAACTCGCCGGCGTGCACTTCGAGGGGCCCTTCATCGCCCGCAACCGCTGCGGCGCCCACCAGCCCGCGCTGCTGCGCGACCCGGACCCGTCCGACGTGCGGAAGCTGCTCGACGCCGCCCGCGGCACGGCCCGCATGGTGACGCTCGCGCCCGAGCTCCCCGGCGGGCTCGACTCGGTGCGGCTGCTGCGGGACGCCGGGGTGATCGCCGCCGTCGGCCACACCGACGCCGACTACGAGACGACCAGGTGGGCCGTCGACGCGGGCGCCACGGTGGCCACCCACCTGTTCAACGCGATGCCGCCGCTCGCCCACCGGGCACCGGGGCCGGTGGCCGCGCTGCTCGAGGACGAGCGGGTCACGGTGGAGCTCATCGACGACGGCGTCCACCTGCACCCGGCGGCGCTGCGGCTCGCCCGTGCGGCGGCCGGCCCTGACCGGGTGGCGCTGATCACCGACGCGATGGGCGCGGCCGGCATGGGGGACGGCACCTATCCGCTGGGCCCGTTGACCGTGGAGGTGGTCGACGGCGTCGCCAGGCTGCGGGACGTCGGGGCGATCGCCGGCTCCACGCTCACCCTCGACGTCGCGTTCCGGCGCGCGGTGACGGTGAACGGCGTCTCGGTGCCCGACGCCGTGCGGGCGCTGTCCGTCAACCCGGCCAGGCTGCTCGGCCTCGACCACCGGATCGGCTCGATCGAGGAGGGCAAGGACGCGGACCTGGTGGTGTTCGACGCGGACTTCGCCCTGGTCGGCGTGATGCGGCGGGGCGAGTGGGTGGTGCGGCCGTGCCCGTGACGCCGTGCGCCGAGCTGCTGTCGGGCGCCTTCGCGACGGGGCGGGCGCTGCCGGCGTTCAACGTGATCACCCTGGAGCACGCGCAGGCGGTGGTGGCCGCGGCCGAGTCGACCGGCTCGCCGGTGGTGTTACAGGTCTCACAGAACGCGGTGGCCCACCACGGCGGCCGGCTCGCGCCGCTGGCCGCCGCGCTCACCGAGCTGGCCGCGGCCTCGCCCGCCCGCCTCGCGCTGCACCTGGACCATGTGACGGACCGGGAGTTACTGCGGGCCGCGCCGGCCGCCGGCTTCGGTTCCGTGATGTTCGACGCCGCGCGGCTGCCCTACGACGAGAACGTGAAGGCGACCGCCGAGGCGGTGCGGTTCGGGCACGCGCACGGGCTGCTCGTGGAGTCGGAGCTCGGCCGGATCGGCGGCAAGCCCGGGGAGCCCGTCGACGCGCACGCGCCGGGGGCGCGCACGGATCCGGCCGAGGCGGCGGCCTATGTGGCGGCGACCGGCGTGGACGCGCTCGCGGTGGCGGTGGGCAGCACGCACGCGATGACCCGCCGCACGGCGGAACTCGACCACGACCTGATCGCCCGGCTCGCCGCCGCCACCGGGGTGCCGCTGGTGCTGCACGGCTCCTCGGGGGTGCCGGACCCGGAGCTGCGGCGGGCGGTGGCGGCCGGCATGACCAAGATCAACATCGGCACGGCCCTCAACGTGGCGCTGACCAGCGCGGTCCGCGCCGAGCTGGCCCTGGCCCCGACGGCCGTCGACCCACGCCCCTACCTGGCCGCCGGCCGTACGGCCATGCGGGAGGCGGCCGAGCGACTGATCGAGGCGCTCGGCCGGCCGGGGCCTACAGCTGCTCCTCCGAGATCAGGAACTGGTCGATGAGCACGTCGCAGGACGAGGTGCAGCTCAGCTGGATGGTGTTCTGCCCCTCCTGGAGGTCGACCAGGTTGAACGTCGACACCCAGCTGTCCGCCCACTCGTCGCTGCCCGTCGCCCAGTCCTTCAGGTCGACGCCGTCCTCCCGCGCCGTGCCGTTGACGGAGAACGACATCGACTGACCGTCGCTGACCGTCGAGTAGCCCGTGTAGAAGTAGTACTGGCCGGGGTCGCCCTGGAGGTCGAAGGTCCAGGTGATGGTGGAGTTGGGCGTCACGGTGATGTAGCTGCCGTCGTCGGAGCGCGCGTTGGCCACCCCGGTCTGCAGGCCCGCGCCGCCGCCGAACTGGAGCGACGCCAGCTCGGCCACCGGCAGCTCGCCGGCGGCGTCCTCGTCGGTGGGCTCGTCACTCGGCTCGTCGTCGGCGCCGCCCTCGCCGTCGTCGTTGGACGAGTCGTCCGGCGGGGCGGTGGTCTCCGTGCCGTCGGCCTGGTTCTCGTCGCCGTCACCGCTGAACATGATGGCCGCGCCGACGCCCAGCACCACGGCGAGCACCACCGCGATGGCGCCGATCAACAGCCCGTTGCGCCGGGGCTCGGGGGCCTGACGGCGACCGTGCCCGCCGTGGCCCACCGGCGGCACGCCGCCGGGGCGGGTCTCGGGGGCCGCGTAGCGCGTGTCCGGCTGCGGGTAGCCGTATCCGCCGCGCTGCCCCTGCCCCTGGCCCTGCTGGCCGCCGTAGGTGCGCTGGCCGACCGGTCTGACCTGGTTGTACGAGGGCTGGCGGGGCCCGGACGGCGCCTGCGGCTGCCCGTCCTCGGGTCGATAGAGATAGGCGAACGGGTCATCGCCCTCGCCGGGCGTTCCGCCGCCGGTGTTCCCCGCACTCATCGACTGCCGCTCCTTAGGTACCGCTGGTGTTCGGGCGCGAGCCTACCGCGTTCGAGTGACAGTACAGACCCGGAGAAACTAGCCCGCACGGCGTCGGCCCTGGGAGCGGGAGCGTTTCTCGACATACATGCGCTGGTCGGCCGATTCCAGGATCTCCTCGGTGGTCATCCCGCAGGCCGCCCAGCCGATGCCGAAGCTGGCGCCGACCCGCACCTGGCGGTTCTCCCAGCGGATGGGCGGGATGATGCCGTTGCGCAGCCGGACGGCGAGGTCCGAGGCGTCGGCGGGACCGAGGCCCTCGGCGAGGACCACGAACTCGTCGCCGCCGAGCCGGGCCACGGTGTCGTTGTCCCGGACCCCGGCCTCGAGCCGACGGGCCACCTCGACCAGCACCGCGTCGCCGCAGACGTGGCCGAACCGGTCGTTGATGGACTTGAAGCCGTCCAGGTCGCAGAAGAGCACCGCGAGCCCCTTGCCGTCGCCGCCCGGCGCCTCGGGGACCAGCACGTGCTCGTGGTGGTCGTAGGGCCGCCCCGGCGGGGTGCCGAGGCCGCCGAAGGCGTCGGTGGGCTCGGCCGCGCCCCGGTCGCAGATCCGGCCGCCGAGCCTGGCCCGCAGCTCGGCGCTGTTGGGCAGCCCGGTGAGCGAGTCGTGGCTGGCACGGTGGGCCAGGGCCAGCTCGTGCCGCTTGCGCTCCTCGATGTCCTCGACGTGGGTGAGCTGCACCTGCGGCCCGGCCGTGACGTCCGCCACCACCGAGTTCCGCAGCGAGACCCAGACGTAGGAGCCGTCGCGACGCTGGAGGCGCAGCTCGGCGCGGCCGCCCTCGGCGGCGGTGCGCAGCAGCACGCCGGTGTCCTCGGGGTGGACGAGGTCGGCGAAGCTGTAGCGCTGCAGCATCGCGGCCGGCCGGCCGAGCAGCCGGCACAGCGCGTCGTTGACCCGGATCAGCCGGCCCTGGCCGTCGCCGCCGACCTCGGCGATCGCCATGCCGCTCGGCGCGTACTCGAACGCCTGCCGGAAGCTCTCCTCGCTGGCGCGCAGCGCCTGCTGGTCGCGTTCGAGCCGGACCAGGGCGCGCTGCATGTTGCCGCGCAGCCGGGCGTTGCTGATGGCGATGGCGGCCTGGGAGGCGTAGAGCTGGAGCGCCTCGCAGCCCCAGGGGCCCGGGCGTTTGCCGTCGCGCGGGCGGTCGACCTCCAGGACGGCGAGCAGCTCGCCGTCGGAGGCGTACATGGGGGCGAACAGCCGGTCCATGGGGTGCCACTCGTCGGGGTAGCGGGGCGCGGGCCCGGTGGTGTGCCACTGCGGGACGTCGTCGTGGTCGAGGACCCAGCCCTCGGTGTAGGGGATGAAGCGGAGCTCGCCCCAGCGCTCCCCCATGTTGAGGCGGCGCTCCCAGGACGCGCGGGAGCCGGTGCGGCCGGCCATGGCGGCCTCCGCGGAGTCGTTGCCGGCGACGGCGGCGACGAGCAGGTTGCCGTCCTCTCTGACGAGGTTGACGGTCGCGAGTTCGAAGCCGAGGGCCGCGACGGCGCCGTCGGCGATGGTCTGGAGGGTGTCTGCCATGCTTCGGGCGGTGTTCAGCTGAGCGACTACCTGGTGCAACTCCCGCAGAGAGGCGAGGCGCACATAGGGCTCCGTCTCCGTTTCCATCACTCCCCCGGATGCGCGAAATGCACGTGCAGATACACAGGCCACTGAATCACAGGGAGCTGCCTGCTAGGTACACAGGGTCAGCGATTAGTCGCCTACTGTGACTCATGTCACACTGCGAAAGTGCTCGGTCGCGGGACGTAGGACGTCATGGGGAGCCGGGTGGTTCCCGGGCCCGATGCGCGTCCTCGTCGGGGGCCGTTAGCGTTTCCGCGTGTCCCCGTCATCATCCTCCAGCGCCCCACAGGCCCAGGGCCCCTCCGGCCCGCCAGTCCCGCATCCTGAAGGGGTGAGCGAGGAGGAGTTCCGCGGCGCGATGGCCCGGCTGGCGGCCGGCGTCGTGCTGCTGACGGCGCACGACGAGGAGGACGGCCCGCGCGGCGCGCCGGCCGGCATGACCGCCACGGCGTTCATGTCCGTCTCCCTCGACCCGCCGCTGGTGCTGGCCAGCGTGCGCACCGGCTCGCGGATGGACGAGGTGCTGGAGCGGCAGCCGCTGTGGGCCGCCTCGCTGCTGGCCGAGGAGCAGCGCGCCACGGCCGGCAGGTTCGCGATGAAGGGCCGGCTCAGCGACCGGCTGCTCTTCCAGGAGGTGCCGCACGTGCTGGGCGAGCGGACCGGGGCGCCGCTGCTGAAGGCGGCGCTGGCCACCGTCGAGTGCCGCACCGAACAGCGGGTCACGGCCGGCGACCACACGCTGCTGGTGGCCCGCGTGCTCACCGCCGACCTGCCGGCCGTGGAGGGCGGCCCCCTGCTCTACTACCGGGCCCGCTACCGGGGCCTCCGGTAGCCCCCGTCAGTCCCAGCCCTTGTCGCGGCCCCGGCCGCGCTTCACGTCGGACCGGTGCCGCTTGTCCCGCAGCCGGCGCTCGACGACGCCGCGCGGCACCCGCCGCGCCCGGCGCTCGGGAGGCGGCGGCGCGGACGCCTCCGCCAGCAGGCCGGCCAGCCGCAGCGCCGCGGCCTCACGGTTGCGCCACTGCGAACGGTGCTCGCTGGCCCGCACCACCAGGACGCCGTCCGCCGTGAGCCGGCCGGCCAGGCGCGCCAGCGCCCGCTCCTTCCAGACGGCGGGCAGGGCCTCGGTGGCGGCCAGGTCGAAGCGCAACTCCACCTGGCTGTCCGTGGTGTTGACGTGCTGGCCGCCGGGACCCGAGGAACGCGAGAAGCGCCAGCGCAGCTCCGACTCGGGCAGGCTGACGGCACCACGTATGCGATACGGCCCCGGCATGCCTCCATGGTCCCGCGCCGGGGCGCTTCGCACATACGGGTTTTTTGCTCCCACTGTGGAACCGGGCGCCCCCCGACACCGTTGGGGTCAGTAAGAGTAACGTCATCGCAAAACGCGATCCGGACGCACCTTCTGTCCGAACCGAATGGAAATTGGGGATCTCAACATGGGTGTGAGCCTGTCCAAGGGCGGCAACGTCTCGCTGAGCAAGGAGGCTCCTGGCCTGACCGCCGTGACGGTCGGCCTGGGGTGGGACGTCCGCACCACCACCGGCGCCGACTTCGACCTGGACGCGAGCGCCCTGGCGATCAACGCGAGCGGCAAGATCGTTTCGGACCAGCACTTCATCTTCTACAACAACCTCACCACGCCCGACGGCACCATCCAGCACACCGGTGACAACCTGACCGGCCAGGGCGAGGGTGACGACGAGCAGATCAACGTGGCGCTCGCCGGGCTGCCGCCGGAGGTCGACAAGATCGTCTTCCCGGTCTCCATCCACGACGCGGACAACCGCGGTCAGAACTTCGGCCAGGTGCGGAACGCGTTCATCCGCGTGCTCAACCAGGCCGGCGGCGCGGAGATCGCCCGCTACGACCTGACCGAGGACGCCTCGACCGAGACCGCCATGATCTTCGGCGAGCTCTACCGCAACGGCGCCGAGTGGAAGTTCCGCGCCGTCGGCCAGGGCTACGCCTCCGGCCTCGCCGGCATCGCCCAGGACTTCGGCGTCAACGTCTGATCGAACCGAGAGTCACGCGACGGCGCCCCGGCCGGGAAGGGCGGGGCGCCGTCGGCGCGTTCAGAAGAGCGCGGTGTCGAGCTCGAAACCGAGCGGCTCGGGCAGGAAGAGCTTCTCGCTGAACGCCACCGACACCTGCCGGGAGTACTTGTTCCTGGCCGGCTCGCTGTGCAGCGTCGCCGTCTCCGCCTCGCGGTCCACCAGCAGGTAGTGCGGGATCCGGGCCCTGGCGTAGGCGTCCAGCTTCACGCTCCGGTCCTTGTCCCCGGTCGACTTCGACGTGATCTCCGCGACCAGGACCACCGGGCCCGGATCGTGGTACTCGTCGAACGTGCGGAAGCTGTCCTTCGGCGCGACGACCAGGTCGGGAATGACCCGACCGCCGGGGTCCTTGCCCCACAGGCGTAGCCCGACACCCGTGAACATGCGAAGCGCCTGGTCCTTGGCATGAATAGTCGTCTCTCGCACGATCTCGGCCAGAATCGACTCGTGGTCACCATTGGCTGGGGGTGTCACGTAGATTTCCTCGTCGATCAGTTCCACGCGCCAGCCCAGCGGGGCCGCCGCGGTGAACGCCTCAAAGGCCGTTTCCGCCGATGCGGCCATGGCCTCATCGGCTGCCGTGTACGTCTCGTGCTCGGGCATCGTCATCACCACGGCGACCTCCTTCGTTACGCAGCGACACTGTCAGGGTAGGCCACGCCACGGCCAGCCACGTCGGGTCCTACCACCCGAAAGTGCGATCAACCGCGTCGACGGGCCGTGCTACGCCTCCACCCGCACCCCCAGCTCGGCGGCCAGCCGCGGGGCCAGGTCGAGCAGTTGGGACGGGGTGATGACCGCGCCGCGGAGGCGGTCGACGCCGCGGGTGAGGTCGAGGAGGGTGGTGCCGCGCAGGTCGACGTCGCGGAGCTCGGCGGCCGTGAGGTCCGCGCCGCGCACCTCGCAGCCCTCGAAGGAGACCCGCTCAAGACTGGCGCCGCCGAAGTCCGGCTCCACCAGGACACAGCCCTCGAAGGCCACGTCCACCAGCCGCGCCTGGCGCAGGTTCAGGTAGTCGATCTTGCCGCCGCTGATCCGCACCCTGGTCAGCGTGGCGCCGCTGAGCTGGACGCCGCCCAGCCGGGCGTCATTGATCTCCAGGTCGCGCAGCTGCGCGTCCGCCAGCATCGTGCCCACCCCGTGCGGCGTGTCGAGCACGCCGTCCAGCAGCCGCGCGTGCCGCAGGTTCGCCTCGTTCAGCACGCAGCGCCGCAGCGCGCACTCCAGGAACGTCGCCGACTGGGCCTCGGCGCCGGTCAGGTCGAGGTCGGCGAACTCCAGCGCGTCGTAGTCGCCCTCGGGCTGGAGGCCGCCGGGCTCCACGAAGGGGCGCAGCTCGGGCAGCCGGAAGTTCGGTAGGGCCGGGGGCCGGACGGCCTTCTGGGGTTTCGGCATGCCGGCCATCCTGCCGTGGAGCACTGACAGCGGTCCGGGCGGCGGTTGACCTCAAGGGCCCTTGAGGTCGCACGCTTGGGGCGTCACCCGCCACCACACCACCACGGGGGAGCCCATGCACGCCGTCCGCCTGCACGCCTTCGGTCCGGCCGAGAACCTGGTGTACGAGGAGGTGCCGGACCTCACGCCCGGCCCCGGTCAGGTCAGGATCGCCGTCGCCGCGTCCGGCGTCCATCTCGTCGACACCGTGCTGCGGCAGGGCCCGGTCCCCGACGCGCCGCACTTCCCGGTGCCCGAGCTGCCCACCGTCCCGGGGCGCGAGGTCGCCGGCACGGTGGACGCGGTCGGCGAGGGGGTGGACGCCGCCTGGCTCGGCCGGCGGGTCGCGGCGCACCTCGGGATGGTTCCCGGCGGCTACGGCACCCAGGCCGTCACCGGCGAGGAGAAGCTGCACGCGCTCCCCGACGGGCTGCCGTTCGACCGGGCCGTGGCGCTGCTCGGCACCGGTCGGATGACCATGGGCGTGCTGCGCTTCACCGAGATCGCGGCCGGCGACACCGTGCTGGTGCTGGCGGCCGCCGGTGGCATCGGCTCGCTGCTCGTCCAGTACGCCCGGCACCGGGGCGCCACCGTCGTCGGCGCGGCGGGCGGCCCCGCCAAGGTGGCCGTGGTGAAGGACCTCGGCGCCGACCTGGCCGTCGACTACGACGCGCCTGGCTGGGCGGACGAGATCCGCGCCGCCCTCGGCGACCGCCCCGTCAAGCACCTCTTCGAGGGCGTCGGCGGCGACCGCGGCCACGCCGCGCTCGCCCTGCTCGCCCCCGGCGGCACCCACGTCTGCTACGGCTACGCGGCCACGGGCACGGACGCCGCGGGACATGTGGCGCCGAGCCCGGAGGAGCAGGCCGCGCTCGGCATCACCTCGGTGACGGCGCTCGGCCCCACCCTCTTCGCGCGGATCGGCGGCCAGGAGAACATGCGCCTGCTGGAGGAGGAGTCGTTCGCCCAGGCGGCCTCCGGTGTCCTCGTCCCGCTGGTCCAGCGCTTCCCGCTGGCCGAGGCCGCGCGCGCCCACCGGGCGCTCGAGACCAGGGCGACGACCGGCAAGGTGGTCCTGGTCTCCCCGTGAGGCCGCTGCCGGGCCCCGGGACGCCGGGACGCTAGGCCAGCACCACCGCCGCGCCGCCGAGCGCGCCGGCGAAGTAGGCCAGCCACACGAGCGCCAGCAGCGGCGCGCTCTGCCGCTCCCTGGTGCCTCCGGTGGCCCGGACGAAGAGCGCGGCCAGCGTGCCGGTGACGACCGTCGTGGTCACGCCCGGCACGCCGGCCCGCACCGCGTAGACGCTCTGCGCGCCCATCGCGGACGCCAGGACCCCGGCGCACAGCGCGGGCGGCGCCCAGGCGAGGGCGGCGGCCAGCACGAGCAGCCCGGCCTCGAAGCCGAGCAGCGCCCAGTGCGGCAGGAGGCGGGAGGCCCAGGCCGTGGCGACGCCGCCCACGCAGAAGCCGAGCAGGGAGGCGGCCGGACCGAGGACGCCCTCGGTCGCGTGGCCGGGCAGCATCGAGTCCGCGATGCCGATGGCGAGCAGCACGCCGTTGCCGGTCTGGTTGGCGACGAAGACCTCGTCGAGCTCGATGAAGGCGGCGGCGTCGACCCCGCCGGCGACGGCGGTGAGCAGGACCATGAGCCGAGCGGGCACTCCCATGGGCCCATTTCATCGCCGGACGCGGCTTCGCACCCGGCGGACGGGGCGTCCGGCGGATCAGCCGAGGGCGGCGGCGAGGTCGGAGAGCGCGGTGAGGTCGAAGAGGTTGCGGGCCAGGACCCAGAGCGCGGCGACGCCGAGCACGGCGACCACCCCGGCCGGCCCGAAGCGGGGCCGGTAGCGCCGGCCGCGCATCCCCTCGACCAGCCAGCGGCCGAGCAGCCAGCCGGCCAGCGGGACGCCGAGCAGCAGCAGCGCCGCGTTGTCGTGGAGGGCGCCGGTGAGGTCGCCGTGGAGCAGGTCGTAGGCCATCCGGGTGCCGCCGCAGGCCGGGCAGAGCAGCCCGGTGGCCCAGTTGACCGGGCAGCGGGGCAGTGGCAGGCCGCCGCCCCGGTGGGGGTCGGCGGCCCACACGTAGCCGGCGCCGACGAGCCCGCCCGCCAGCACGGCGAGCGGGGCGGCGGCCTCCCGGCGGATGATCGCCCGCATGGTCAGGGCTTGAGGATCCGGCCCTCGGCGTCGGTCCAGTCGCTCTTGACCAGCAGCATGATGCCGTCGATCAGCGCCCAGATGCCGAGGCCGCCGCAGGTGAGGAGCATGGCCACGGCCTGGCCGTAGTGGCCGGTGTACCAGCGGCCCGCGCCGACGCCGCCCAGCAGGAGCTGGAGCACGCCCGCGACGATCTTGGACTTGCCGGAGTACGGGCGGCCCATCGGGTCGCGGCCGTAGGGCGCCTGGGCGTCCGGCGGGTAGGCGCCGTACGGGGCGTTGGGCGGCGGCGGGTAGCCGCCGGGCTGCTGCTGGTAGGGACCGGGCTGGCCGGGCGGCGGGAACCCGTACCCGGGCTGGCCCGGCTGGCCGGGAGCCGGCTGACCCGGCTGACCCGGCTGGCCCGGCTGACCCTGCGGCCCGCTCCCGGGAGGCCCCCACGAGTACGGCTGCTGGTCGGACATATATCCCCCAAGGAGAAAAGGCGATCGTATGGTCGCCCTATCATCCACGACGCCCCACGCCGGGTGTCAGCCCCCCGTCACGCTCTCCGCGCCCCGCTGGTCGACCTTCTCCACCGACAGCAGCACCAGCCGCTCGGGGTGCTGCGAAGGCGCCCGCACACCGATCGAGCCGAGCACCCGCCCCGGCAGCGTCACCCCGCCGTCCGTCCACCACGCCAGGCTGTCCATGGCCGGGCCGCGCACCTCGTCGCCCGGCGCCAGCGGCGTGACCCGGTACTCGGCCGCCGGGTCGAGGCCGGGCAGCGCGACCCGCCCGGGCGGCGACTGCACGCTCGTCGCCACCTGCGCCAGCGCGTACACCGCCCGCGACCGGTCCTCGGCCACCACGCCGTGCACCCACAGCGCCGGGTCCGGGTGGTCGCCGCGCACCACCGTGCCGCCGTGCAGCAGCGGCCGCAGCTCCTTGTAGAGCGCGATCCACTCGGCCAGCGCCGCCCGGTCGGCCTCGCTGGCCTGGGTGAGGTCCCACTCCATGCCGAAGTGGCCGAACAGCGCGGTGCCGGCCCGGAAGCCCAGGGTGTGCGTCCGTCCCGTGGTGTGCGCCGCGTGCGCGCCCACGTGGCAGCCGAGCAGCTCGGGCGGCAGCAGCAGCCCGGTCCAGCGCTGGATCTGCTGCCGCTCCAGGGCGTCGATGCAGTCGCTGGTCCACACCCGGTCGGTGCGCTCCAGGATCTCCAGGTCGATCCTGCCGCCGCCGGAGGAGCAGGACTCGATCTCCAACCTCGGGTGGCGCGACCGCAGTTCGTCGAGGAGCCGGTAGACGGCGAGCGTCTGGGCCCGCACCCCGGCCCGCCCGGTGGGGCTGTGCCCGGCCTCCACCAGGTCCCGGTTGTGGTCCCACTTCAGATAGGTCAGCGCGTACTCGGAGACGATCGCGTCGAGCCGCTCCAGGATGTACGCGTACGCCGCCGGGTGCCCGAGGTCGAGCACCTGCTGGTGGCGCGACTCGGGCGGCATCCGGTCGCCGGTGGCCAGGATCCACTCGGGGTGCTCGCGGGCCAGGTCCGAGTTGGGGTTCACCATCTCCGGCTCCACCCAGAGACCGAACTCCATGCCAAGGCCGCGGACGTGCTCGACCAGCGGGTGCAGCCCGTCCGGCCAGACCGTCTCGTCCACGTACCAGTCGCCGAGCCCCGCGTGGTCGTCGCGCCGGCCCCGGAACCAGCCGTCGTCGAGCACGAACCGCTCCGTGCCGACCTCGGCGGCGAGGTCGGCGAGCCGCTTCAGCTTGCCCAGCTCGTGGTCGAAGTAGACGGCCTCCCACACGTTGAGCGTGACGGGCCGCGGCGAGCGCGGGTGCCCGGCGCGGCCGCGCAGGTAGCCGTGGAACCGCCCGGCGAGCTCGTCGAGACCGCGCCCGTGGCTGCCGTACACCCAGGGCGAGGTGTACGAGTCGCCGGCGCCGAGCACCACCTCGCCGGCCAGCAGCAGCTCGCCGCCGCCGAGCAGCCCGACGCCGTTGATGGTGCGCTCGGCCAACGAACGGTGGTTGCCGCTCCAGGCCACGTGCAGCCCCCACACCTCGCCGGAGCGGAAGCTGAAGCCGGGCTCGCCCGCGACGTGCACGGTGACGGCGTCCGTGCCGGTGCGGCCCCTGCGGTTCTCACGCAGGTGGGTGCCGATGGTGAACGCGTGCCGCTGCGGGCTGCGCTCCCGCAGGTGACGGCCCGTCATGTCGAGGAGCTCGGTGGCACGCTCGGGCACCGGCAGGGTCAGCAGCACCCCGGCGAGCGAGAACGGCGCGGCGTCGGCCTCCGCCTGGTTGGTGACGGTGGCGCGCTGCCGCACGAGTCCCGAGTCGGTGAGCTCGATCTCCAGGCGCAGTTCGAGGCCGGCCACCACGTCCTCGGCGGTCACCTCCACGGACTGCCCGTCCTGTTCGAGCGAGGTGACGGAGAAGGCCGTGGAGAAGTCGGCGCCGGCCCGGTGGCCGGTGAGCCCCGGGGTCCCCTGCCAGCCGGCCGAGTGCTCGGGCAGCACGGCCAGCGGCACCACGACGTCGACGTTGTTGGTGGCTATCTGCGGCCGCCCGGCCCGCACCACGGCCGCGAGCGTGCTGGGCGAGAGCTCCCCGAGGTCCTCGCCCCAGTGCACCACCCGGGGCAGCCCCGTGCCGGTGCAGTCGAGCGCCAGGCTCGTCCCCGCGGATCGGAAGTGGAGGAAGGTCCCGTCACGCATCAGTGCTGTCCCCTGTTCGATCCTGTTGAGACGTGCGCGTTTTGCGTGACCTTTCTACGGTCGCGCCCCGCGCCCGGTCAACACCGTCCGCGCGTGAAAAAGACCCTCCCGCGCACCAGGGAAGGTCTCACCGATCCGCCGCAACTCTACTCCCGGCGCCGGCCGGGTCGTCCGCCGCCCGGGGCGCCACGAACAGTGCCGCCACCAGGCAGCCGGCGGCCGCGCCGAGGGCCAGCCCCAGCCCGGCGTGCTCGCTCGGCGCGACGAGCACGAGGAAGCCGAAGCCCGCGGTGCCCAGCGAGCCGCCGAGCTGGCGGGCGAAGGTGAGCGTCCCCATGGTCGCGCCGATCGACTCCGGCCTGGCCCGCCCCTGGGCGAGCAGCGTGTACGCCTGGAGCGAGAGCCCGAGGGCGGCGCCGACCAGTGCCATCGACGAGCCGGCGAGGCCGACCGCCAGCGGGCGGGGCGCGCCGTCGAGCGCCGGCAGGGCGGCGAGCCCCAGCAGGCCGACGGTTCCCGTGACCAGCGCGAGCCGCCCCCAACGGGGCAGTGGGGGACGGCGCCTGGCGAGCACCGAGAACGCGGCCGTGGCCACCAACTGCCCGCCGGTCAACGCCAGCAGGAGCAGGCCGGTCTCGCCGACGCCCAGGCCGGTCCCCGCCGCCACGGCCAGCGGCACGAAGGTGAACGAGCCGAAGAGCGCCGTGCCCGCGAGGCCGGTCGCGGCGATGCTCCGCGCCACGCCGCGGTCGCGGAAGAGCGCGGGCGGTATCAACGGCGCGGCGGCGCGCCGCTCGACCAGCACGAACGCCGCCGCGCACCCGGCCACCAGCGCGAGCACGCCGCCGGCCGCCGGCCCGCCGCGCGCCAGCGACTCGACCGCCCCGAGGGCGACCACGCCGGAGCCCACCACGGCCACCAGCACCGCGCCGGCCACGTCGAACGACCGGGCCGAGTCGCCCTCCGGCGCCGGCAGCCTGCCCGGCAGGCCGGCCGAGGCGAGCCGCGCGGCCACCGCGCACAGCGGCAGGTTGAGCAGGAAGATCCAGCGCCAGCCGGGGCCGGCCGCCAGCAGCCCGCCCAACGGCGGCCCGGCGAGCGCGGAGAGCGCGAAGACGCCGGTCAGGTAGGACTGACGGCGCACCAGCTCCTCGCGGTCGAACATCCGGGCGAGGGCGCTGACCGCGGTGACCACGAGACCGCCGCCGCCGAGCCCCTGGACCACCCGGGCGGCGATCAGCGCGGGCATGGTCGGCGCCAGCGCGCAGGCCAGCGAGCCGGCGGCGAAGAGCGCCAGCGCGCCCCGGAGGACGACCCGTTGGCCGAGCAGGTCGCCGAGCCGCCCGAGCACGGGCGTGGCGACGGTGACGGCGAGCAGGTAGCCGGCGGTGACGCCGGCGACCGCCCCACCGGATTCCAGGTCGGCGACGACGCGCGGCAGCGCCGCGACGACGACGGTGGTGTCGAGCTGGGCCATGAGCATGCCGAGCAGTAGGGCCGCGAAGGCAGGCCGAGTAGACGTGTGCATTTCGCACACGTTAGACTGCTTGCGAATCGCACACAACTCCCGATCCGGAGCGACCGATGACCCGCACCGAACCCGCCGCCGACCCACGGGACCCGTCCCGCGCCGACCTCGCCGACGCCGGCCCCGCCCTCTTCCGGCTCGTCCGCTTCTGGTCCCGCCGCTGGGCGACGGCCTCCGCCGGGCCGGGGACCGGGGACACGCCGCTGGTCCAGGACATCCTGGTGCTGGAGGCGGTCGACGCCGCCGCCCGCCGCGGCGAGGTGTCCGTCACCGACGTCGCCCACCAGCTCGGCCTCGACCGCTCGGGCGCCAGCCGCATGGTCGGCGCGGCCGTCGACCACGGCCACCTCACCCGCACCCCTTCGGCGCACGACGCCCGCCGCGCCACCCTGGCCCTCACCCCCGCCGGCGCCGACGTCCTCACCGCCGCCCACGCCTTCCAGGAGGAGGTCTTCGCCCGCCTCACCGCCACCTGGGAACCGGCCGAGGCCGCCGCCCTCGCCCGCGCCCTCCGCCGCCTCGCCGACGAGACCGACACGACCGACGTGACCGGCACGGCGGAAGCCCCCTGACACCCCGCCGCCCCGACGCCGGGCGGGGCCAACGCACCGGACCGCGAACGATCGCTGCACGACCGGCGCTTTCCGGCCACACCGGGCGTATCGTCTGGGCACCCCTCCCCGGGCCCCGGGCGCTCCCCATGCCCGTGACCCGGGAGCGCGCGGGCTCGTGGGGTGCCCCGCGCGCCGGCCCCGGGCCCTCTGTCCGCTCCGGCCCGGGGCCGGCCCGTCCGCCGGATTCCCCGCACGGCGAGCGCACCCGGCCGGTAACGTTCGGTGCGGGAGCGGTGCGCGCACGTGCGGAGGGTCCGATGGATGAAGCGGTGGACGAGTGCCCGGGACCGCACCGGCAGTGCCAGGCGTGCACCGGCTCGCGGATCGAGGTCAGGGAGACGCTGTACGTCTCCGGCGACGGCCGCGGCCAGGGGGTGGCCGCGCCGCACCGCTGCTGGCACTGCGAGGGCCGCGGCTTCCACTGCGCCGCCGGCGAGCGCTGCCACCCGGGACACGAGTAGCCGGGTCGCTGAGAGCCGCCTGTCGGACTCGAACCGACGACCTGCTGTTTACAAGACAGCTGCTCTGGCCAACTGAGCTAAGGCGGCACGGCCCTTGCGGGCGCGACCAGCCTACACGGGGCCCGGATCCGGGACCGCGAGACCGAGGGGCTCGGTGGTCACCCAGGGCGACGAGTGTGCGCAGCTGTGTTGACATCCGTTTCTCTGGTTCCCGGGTACTGACAGAACGCGTTGTTTCGAGTTAGGTTTCCGGCAGTCGTCCATTTACATATGGGCGTAACACCTTCCTACTCGGATCGTCCGGCACGTTCCTGCCGGTAGAAGGAGACAAGAGGACATGGCAACCGTCACGTACGACAAGGCCACCCGTATCTACCCGGGCGGCGACAAGCCCGCTGTCGACCAGCTGGACATCGAGATCGCGGACGGTGAGTTCCTCGTCCTCGTCGGCCCCTCCGGTTGTGGCAAGTCCACCTCGCTGCGCATGCTCGCCGGGCTCGAGGACGTCAACGGAGGGTCGATCCACATCGGTGACCGCGACGTCACCCACCTCCCCCCGAAGGACCGGGACATCGCCATGGTGTTCCAGAACTACGCCCTCTACCCGCACATGACCGTCGCGCAGAACATGGGCTTCGCGCTCAAGATCGCCGGCGTCAACAAGACGGACATCCGCAAGAAGGTCGAGGAGGCCGCCAAGATCCTCGACCTCACCGAGTACCTGGACCGCAAGCCGAAGGCCCTCTCCGGTGGTCAGCGGCAGCGTGTCGCGATGGGTCGCGCCATCGTCCGTGAGCCCCAGGTCTTCCTGATGGACGAGCCGCTGTCCAACCTGGACGCCAAGCTCCGCGTCCAGACCCGCACCCAGATCGCCGGCCTGCAGCGCCGGCTCGGGGTCACCACGGTCTACGTGACCCACGACCAGGTCGAGGCCATGACCATGGGCGACCGGGTGGCGGTGCTGAAGGACGGCCTGCTCCAGCAGATCGACTCCCCGCGCAACATGTACGACAAGCCCGCCAACCTCTTCGTCGCCGGCTTCATCGGCTCCCCGGCCATGAACCTGGTCGAGGTCCCGATCACCGACGGCGGCGTCCGGTTCGGCAACAGCGTGGTGCCGGTCGAGCGCGCCGCGCTGAACGAGGCGCAGAGCAAGGGCGACACCCACGTGGTGGTCGGCTGCCGCCCCGAGCACTTCGCCGTCATCAACGGCGAGGGCTCGGCCGAGGGCGCGGCCCTCGCGAAGGCGGACGAGAAGGCCGAGGCGGGCCTCGCGGTCACGGTGAACGTGGTCGAGGAGACCGGCGCCGACGCCTACGTCTACGGCTCGGCCGACATCGGCGGCGAGACCAAGGACCTGGTCATCCGCGTCGACAGCCGCGACGTGCCGCACAAGGGCGAGAAGATCAACGTCGTTCCCAAGCCGGGCGAGACCCACGTCTTCGCCGCCGGCTCCGGCGAGCGGCTCAGCGACTGACGGTCGCCCCGAGGTCCCGTGAGGGCCGTGTTTCCGCACACGTTGCGGAAACACGGCCCTTTGCGCGTCAACGCAGGTCGACGCGGGATTCGAAATCCACTGAACCCCGTCACCCGTGAGAGTGGCGAAATGTCACCAAAACACTACTCCTCGCTACGATCTACACGCCCTCACGCGTTTGAACCAGCTCACGTTCATCAGCTTCGTTTCGCGAGGAAGACCACCAGTGAATCAGGCACTCCGTCACATCGGCAGAACGCTCGCCATCGCCCTCCCGGTCATCCTGGTGCTGTCCGGGACACTCGCCGTCTCACGCGTGGCCTGGGTCGCGCCCTCGGACGACCAGGTGCTGACGGCAGCCGCGGAGCACCAGCCGCAGGCACCCGAGGCGGCGCTCACCGACCGGCTGCTGCTGACGCTCCGCCAGGAGGACCCGAGCGCCGCGCTCACCGCCCTCCAGGAGGCCGTCACGCGCGACCCGTCCCTCGCCCCGCACTGCGCGGAGATCGCCAGGACGCTCGGCGAGGCCGCGGTCGACAAGTACGGATCGACGCGGCGCGCGCAGCAGCACTCCCGCCCCGTCTGCGACACCTCCTTCGCGGCGGGCGTCGCGGCGGCCGGCTGAGCGGGCCGGCCGAGCGGAAACGCGGGCGGGCGACGCGCAATAGCCGTCGCCCGCCCGCGTTTCCGGCCGACCGCATAGGCTGCCCGCATGAACCACGTCCACGTACCAGCCGGCACCCCGCTGCCCACCCAGGCGATGATCCTGGCCGGCGGCAAGGGCTCGCGGCTCCGCCCGTACACCGACGACCGCCCCAAGACCATGGTGGAGATCCCGGGCACCGGCACCCCGATCATCGGCCACCAGCTCGCCTGGCTGGCCGAGGAGGGCGTCACGGACGTGGTCATCTCCAGCGGGCACCTGGCCGAGGTGCTCCAGGAGTGGCTGGACACCACCGACCTGCCGGTCAAGGTCACCACCGTGGTGGAGCCGGAGCCGCTCGGCCGCGGCGGCGGCCTCAAGTACGCCGCCCCCGCGCTCCCCCGTCCCGACGAGCCGTGGTTCGCCACCAACAGCGACATCTGGACCCGCTTCTCGCTGCGCGAGATGGCCGCCTTCCACGCCGAGCGCGGCGCCACCGCGACGCTGGCGCTGGCCCGCCCCCGGATGCCGTGGGGCGCCGTGGAGACCAACGAGTTCGGGCAGGTCCTCGACTTCATCGAGTCCCCGCCCTCCCCCTACCTGATCAACGCCGGCGTCTACGTCTTCGGCCCCGAGTTCACCACCCTGCTGCCGGACCGCGGCGACCACGAGCGGCTGACCTTCCCCCGCCTCGCCCGCGAACGCCGCCTCGCCGGCTTCACCCTCCCCCAGGGCGCGTACTGGCGAGCCATCGACACCGTGAAGGACCTCACGGAGGCGGCGCGGGAACTGGCGGTCCGCTAGGCCGCGCAGGTACCGCGGCCCCTCAGGCGCCCGGTACCTGCCGTTCCTCGTCCACCACGGCCCGCTCGGTCACGGCGGAGTCGAGGACGACGCCGGTCGGCTTCACCTCGCTCTCCTCGACCTGCTCGACGCGGGTGCCCAGGTACCGGGCCGACTCCTCGTCGAAGACCAGGTCCACCCGGTACCCCAGGTCCGCCGAGAACCGGCTGAGGACGATGCCCTCCCGGTCGACGGCGTCCGTCCCGGTGCCCACGGTCACGCCGGGGATCTCGCCGAACGCCCGGAACCCCGCGGCCGCGACGTCCGGCGGCAGCGGCGTCTGCTCGAACAGTCCGCCGATCGTCTCGAACGCCGACTGGTCGGCCTGGTCCTCGCTGTCGGCCGAGCCGTTCTCCTCGTAGATCTTCTCCAGCAGGACGTCGGGGTCAACGGGCAACGACTGGACGTAGTCCCAGGACGGAGAGCGCAGGTCGGCGGGCTCGTCGCCGCCGACACCGAAGGGGTAGTAGCCCTCGTAGTGCCTCCCCTGCGGAGGGGGTTCAACGAGGTCGTCCGTCGTGCCCTCGCCGGTCTCCATGTCGTACTCAGGGTCTGGCAGGCTCTCCACGTCCACGTCGTCCAGGTCCGGCGGAACCATGATCGGCACTCCGTCCGGGGCCGCGTCCGAGTCCCAGTACCAGCCACTCCCGCCGTCCGGGGAGACCCACTGCTCGGTCTCGTAGGGACCGTGGTCGACGTCGTGGATCACGTTCTGCCCGTTGGTCGGCGCGCCCCCGAAGTCGACGGTCACCTCCCGGGCCGTGTAGACGAACTGGTCGGCCGCGACCTCCACCTCCGGCGCCGCCGCGGCCACCTGGGCGAGGCGGTTCAGAGCCCCCGACGTCGCGGCGGGCTGCACGGCGCTCCCGCCGTCGCCGGTGCCGACGACCGTGGCGGCGCCGACGACCAGCGCCGCCGTCGCCAGCGGGGCCGCGACCACCACCAGGCGCCGCCGCCAGAGCGGCCGCTGCTCATGGGATCCCGTTATCTCGCTCATCAGATGCTCCTCCAACGCGAGCCGGCGGCCGGGCGGGAGACCGGGCTCACCGGGCGACGGGAGCAGGTTGGCCAACTCCTCGCGGCTGGGCGGTTCCTGGCGTGTCATCGGGTGGTCTCCTCGCTCGACCGAACCGCCCATCGCCGGCGGTCGTACGGTGGTTGTCCGCCGCTGGCGACGGGTTCCCCGCCGAGTTCCGCGTCGGTCAGCCGACGCAGCCGGACCCGGGCCCGGAAGAGGCGGGAACGCACGGTGCCCACCCGGACACCGAGCGCCCGGGCGGTCTCCTCGTAGCTCAGCCCCGACCAGACGTGCAGCATGAACGCCTGCCGCTCGCCGCCGGACAGCGCGGCCAGCGCCCGCTTGGCCGCCGCCAGCCGCTCCGCGTCCGCCGCCCGGCCGACCAGTTCGTCGGCGAAGTCGGGCACGACGGCCGGCGCCGGGAGCCGCGCCATGGCCCGCTCGTGCCGGCGCTTCGCCCTGGTCGCGTTGCGCAGGACGTTCACCGCGATCCCCATCAGCCAGGGGCGCGGCGTCTCCCCCTCGTCGCGCAGCCGGCCGCGCAGGCGCCAGGCTTCGAGGAACGTCAGCGAGACGACGTCCTCGGCGAGGCTCGGATCGCCCGTCGCGCGGGCCGCGTATCCGTAGACGAGGCCCGCGTGTGCCCTGAACAGCTCGCGGAACGCCTCGGGATCGCCGGCCCGCACGCGGGCGTGCATCGTATGGTCCACTCCGGGTGTTGTCCGGCCACGGTCACGGATTCCCGTGAGGCCGGTCACACCCTACCTAGCCGAGTACTCCTCCGACGTCACCTAACCGAGCAGCCCGCCGATGGGGCCGAGGCTGCTCCGCTCACCCCCGGTCTCCGCGGGGGGATCCTGCTGCGCGGGCTCGCCGCCCCCCGAGTCGCCGGCGTCGGGCGCGGGAGCGGCCGGCGCGGAGTCCTCCGGGGGGGAGTACTGCTGCGGCGGGGCGGACTGCTGCGGCACCGGCACGGTCTGCTCGGTCGGCGGGGCCTGCTCCTCCGCGCCGGGGCCGGTGCTCTCGGCGCCCGCCGAGGCCCCGGCGCTCGGGCCGCTGGACGCCTCGTCGCCCGGCTCGCCCTCCGCCGGCGACTCGTCGCCCTCGGCCGCGCCGGAACCCTCCGTCGGGCCGGCCGAGGACTCCGCCTCCTCGCCGGCCTCCGCCTCGTCCTCCGGCAGCCGCTGGCCCGGCAGGTGGTTGCGCGGCGGCTCGCCCGGCTCCGGCACGGTGGCGAACTGAGCGGACCGCACCGCGCTGCCCAGCATCGAGCCGATCAGCAGCGCCAGGCCCACCAGCAGCGTGGCCAGCATCGCGCCCCGGCGCAGCACCCGGCGCCGCAGCTCGGCCAGCGGGGCGCGCGGCCCCAGGGTGCGCCACGCCTCGGTGGCCAGCCGGAAGTCGAGCGAGTGAACCGGGGCGCCGGCGATGATCAACGGCGTCCAGGCGGCGAACAGGATGGCGTCCGGGGTGTCGTAGGCCGGCCCGTTCTGCCAGCTGACGGTGAGCAGCAGGGCGAGCGAGAGCAGCGCCCCGAGGGCCGCCGCGAAGCGCTGCCAGAGGCCGAAGACGGTGAGCACGCCCACGATGATCTGCACGAAGGCGACGGTGAGCCCGGCCCCGACCGGGTGGGCCAGCGCCCAGCTGTGCAGGGGCGCGGCCAGTGCCCACGGCTCCAGCGAGTCGAGCCAGGCGTAGAGCGAGCCGCGCAGCCCGCCGTCGAAGTAGACGGGGTCGGTGAGCTTGCCCATGCCGGCGTAGATGGCGACGAAGCCGAGCAGCACCCGCAGCGGGAGCAGCACCAGGCCGAGGCTGAGCCGGCTGGCGCGGTGGCCCGGCTGGTACGCCTGCCGGCCGTCCGTCGGGCGCCGCCGGTCGGCGGGCGGCAGGTCCTCGACGACCGGCAGCACCTCGGTGGGCGGCGGCGCGGTGCGCCCCGGCCGCTCCGGCGGCCGGGGGCCGCGCGGCGCCACGACGGGGGTGACGCGCGGGAGCACCTGGGTGGCGATGTCGCCGTGGCCGGCCTCCCGCACCGCCTGCAGCAGGCCGCTGGCTCCCGGGTCCCCGGGGGCGCTGCGGCCCGACCAGACGAGGGGCCGGCGGCGGCCGCCCGCCGCGGCCGGCACCCGGGGCAGCGAGGCCGTGTCGCCGAGCCTGATGCGCACCGGGGGCGGGGTGGCGAGCCGCACCCGGAAACTGGCGTGGTTCACGATGACCTGTGCGGGGTCGCACGGCACCTTGACCATGCTCAGCACCGGCTCGTCCATCGAGAGGCCGCGGGGTGTTCTGGTGTCCACACTCATCTAACTGAGTGACACGGCTTAAGACACTGCCTTGACCCAGAAAGTCTGTCCGCGACCCGTCAACTCCGGGTGGACCGGGGCGTCATGCCCGGCGGCGGGCCGCCTCGTAGAGCACGATGCCGGCCGCCACGCCCGCGTTCAACGACTCGGCGCCACCCGGCATCGGGATCCGCACCCGGACGTCGCAGGTCTCGCCGACCAGCCGCGACAGCCCCTTGCCCTCGCTGCCCACGACGACGACCAGCGGCCCGTCGAGCGCGGCCACGTCCGCCAGCTCGGCCTCGCCGTCGGCGGCCAGGCCGACCACCGTGAGACCGGCCTTCTGGTACGCCTGGAGCGCGCGCGTCAGATTGGTGGCGCGCGCGACCGGCGTGCGCGCCGCGGTGCCGGCCGAGGTCTTCCACGCGCCCGCCGTCATCCCGGCGGCCCTGCGCTCGGGCACCACCACGCCGTGCCCGCCGAAGGCGGCGACCGAGCGCACCACGGCACCCAGGTTGCGCGGGTCGGTGACGCCGTCGAGCGCGACGATCAGCGGCGGCCGGCCCTCGTCGTGCGCGGCCCCGAGCAGGTCGTCGGGGTGCGCGTACTCGTAGGGCGGGATCTGGAGCACGACGCCCTGGTGGTGGAGCGCTCCGGTGAGCCGGTCGAGCTCGGCCTTGGACGCCTCCAGCAGGTTGACCGAACCGCGCTCCATGGCCAGCTTGATGGCCTCGGTGACGCGGTCGTCGTTCTCCAGGAACTGCTGCACGTACAGCGTCTTGGCGGGCACGCCGGCGCGCAGCGCCTCGACCACCGGGTTGCGGCCGACGACCATCTCGGCCGCCCCCTTGGCGCCGCCGCGCCGGGCGGCCGGGCGGGTGGCGTCCCGCCGGGCCCGCGCGTCGGCGGCGCGCTTCTTGGCGTGGCCGGTGCGCATCTCGGCGGGCGGCGTCGGCCCCTTGCCCTTGAGGGCCTTGCGACGCTGGCCGCCGCTGCCGACCTGCATGCCCTTCTTGTTGCTGGTGCGGCGGTTGGGGCGCTGGCTGTTGCCTGGCATCTTCTGCTTCTTCTGACTCTCGTGTGGCTGGGGGTGTCACGCGGCCGACCGGATGGTCAACCGAGCTCCCAGCGCGGTCCGTTGGGGGTGTCCTCGATGACCAGGCCGGCGGCGCCGAGCTCGTCCCTGATGGCGTCGGCCGTGCCGTAGTCCTTGCGTTGGCGTGCCGCCTCGCGCTGGGCGAGGACGAGCCCGACGAGCCGGTCGACGACGCCGGCCAGCTCCTTGCCACGGCCCTGCGCGCCGCCGCTCCACCGGGGGTCGAGCGGGTCGAGGCCCAGCACGCCGAGCATCGCCCGCACCTGGCCGACGAGCGCGATCACCGACTCCTTGTCGCCCTCGGCCAGCGCCGCGTTGCCCTGCCGGACGGTGGTGTGCACGGCCGCCAGGGCCTGCGGCACGCCGAAGTCCTCGTCCATCGCGGCGGCGAAGTCCTCCGGCACGGCGGCCGCCGGCGAGACCTCCCCGGTGCGCTCGACGGCCCGGTGCAGGAAGCCCTCGATCCGGCCGAACGCGGCCTCCGCCTCGGCCAGCGCCTCCTCGCTGTACTCGATCGTGGAACGGTAGTGCGGGCTGCCCAGGTAGTAGCGCAGCACGACGGGGCGCCAGCGCCTGGTCATCTCGGAGACCAGCACCGAGTTCCCCAGGGACTTGCTCATCTTCTCGCCGGCCAGCGTGACCCACGCGTTGTGCGCCCAGTAGCGGGCGAACTCGCCGCCGAAGGCGCGGGACTGGGCGATCTCGTTCTCGTGGTGCGGGAAGACGAGGTCGATGCCGCCGCCGTGGATGTCGAACTCGCGGCCGAGGTACTTGTACGCCATCGCCGAGCACTCCAGGTGCCAGCCGGGACGACCGCGGCCCCAGGGCGTCTCCCAGCTGGGTTCGCCCGGCTTGGCCGCCTTCCACATGGCGAAGTCGCGCGGGTCCCGCTTGCCGGTCTCGCCCTCGCCCGACGGCTGGAGCAGGTGGTCGAGATCCTGGTTGGAGAGCTGGAGGTAGCCGGGGAAGCTGCGCACGTCGAAGTAGACGTTGCCGTCGGCCGGATAGGCGTGGCCGCGGTCGATCAGCGCGCGCATCATCTCGATCATCTCGGGCACATGGCCCGTGGCGCGCGGCTCGTAGGTCGGCGGCAGGCAGCCGAGCGCGTCGTAGGCGTCGTTGAACGCCCGCTCGTTCTCGTAACCAATGGCCCACCAGGGGCGGTTGAGCTCCGCGCTCTTGGAGATGATCTTGTCGTCGATGTCCGTGACGTTGCGGACGAAGGTCACGTCGAAACCGCGGTACTCGAACCAGCGGCGCATGATGTCGAAGCTGACCCCGGACCTGACGTGGCCGATGTGCGGGGGCGCCTGCACGGTGGCACCACACAGGTAGATCGAGACGCAGCCCTGCTGGAGCGGGGTGAAGTCACGGATCAGCCGGGTGCTGGTGTCATACAGGCGTAGGGTCACGCGTCAAGAGTAGTGGGCGAAGGGGCTCCCCCGCGCCTGTGGGGAGCGGGCGCGGGGAAGCGTTCCCGGCGGGTTCCCCGCGGTCTCAGTCGAGCCCCTGGCCGACGATCTTGCGGGCCGTGATCCGGACGACGACGCGGGGGGCGTCCTGGGCGGAGGCCGGGTTGAACTCGGCGTACGGCTTGCCCGTGTACTTCAGCGACAGCTCGTCGATCAACGCGTTGCCACCCTCCTCCGTCAGGGTCGCGGCGCCGCGGATCTCGGCGTAGCTGTAGGGCTGGTCGGCGGGCTGCACCAGCACGGTGACGCGCGGCTCGCGCCGGATGTTCAGCTCCTTGCGCCGGCCACGGGTGGTCGAGATCAACAGGTCGTCGCCGTCCCGCTTGACCCAGACCGGGGAGAGCTGCGGACTGCCGTCGGGCTGGATGGTCGCGATGGTGACGAAGACCTTTTCGTCCAGCAACGCCTTGAGGGGGGCGGAGAGCGTGACTGACACGAGTACGTCCTTTCGCTTGCGCTCGCTCGGACTCGACCGCGGGCAGAGCGGTGCCGCGGTCCCGATCGTCGAATTTCGCACAGCGGCCGAGCGCAAACCAGAACCCACGCGCGGGGCGGCCTGGCGGCCGGGCCGGCACGCGCCACGGCGCTCCGCGCGGGCGGCCTGACGGCCGAGTCCGCGACGGCCCGGCGGGGCCGGTGCCCGGCGCTCCGCGCCGGGGATCGCCCCCACCCACCCGCCCTCTTGCGCGCTTCGCGCGGGGTGGGCGGGCCGAACCGCGCTGCGCGCGGTGCACGGCCCACCAGGGCCGCGGGCCCGCGGCGGCGACGCCGCCGGGCCACGCGGCCCCCGCCGCGCGAGGCCACCCGCCAA
>NZ_JAVREM010000076.1:0-28961 GCF_031845425.1 Streptomyces millisiae | reverse complement strand
CGTATCGCTCTCCGGCAACGGCGATACGAACCTGGCCCGGCGACGCCCGGAAGATCCCCCTCCCACCCCAGGACAATCCGATCGGGCGACGCGGTCCGGCGTGTCCCGGCACGCCGCGAAGCGCTCAGAGGTGGTACCGGGAGCAGCGTATGAGCGGGGGATGGGACGATGCAGCGCGCGGCGTGGACGATCCCGCGACGATCAGCGCTGTCGCGACGGTTGACGCGGCGGGGGAGCGGTGCCTGGCTCCTCACCGGGTGAGGTCGGCCACCTCGGCCTCGAAGAGCAGCGCCGGGTCGAACCGCATCCCCGTGAAGTGGCCGGCGAGTTCGAGCGAGAGCACGCCGTGCAGCCGGGTCCAGAAGGCCAGGGCGCGGCGCAGGGCGGCGGGCGGGGCGGGGTGGTCGGCGGCCCAGCCGCGGTGCCGCTCGATGTGTTCCTCGAACCGGGTGACCGGCGCGGCCGGCGCGGCGGGCGGGGCCGGTCGGTCGTCCGGGAGCGCGGCGCAGGCGTCGAGGAGGGTGGCCATGATCTCGGAGGCGATCGCGGTGACGTCGTCCGGCGCGTGGTAGCCGGGGACCGGCGTGCCGTAGATCAGCAGGTACCGGTGGGGGTCGGCCAGGGCCCAGTCGCGCAGGGCGTGGGCGAACGCGGCGGGATCGGCGCCCGAGCCGGCCGCGGCGGTCGCCCGGACGACGTCGGCGAGGCTCCGGTACGCGTCCCTGATGAGCTCGGTGATCAGCTCGTCCCGATTGGCGAAGTACCGGTAGAGGGCCGGGCCGCTCAGGCCCATCCGCTTGGCGATCGCGTTGAGCGAGAGCGCCGAGGCGCCCGCCGTGGCGATCTGCTCCCACGCGTGCTCCTTCACCTCCGCGCGCACCTGGGCGCGGTAGCGCTCGCGGGGGGTCCGCGTGTCCGTCTCCGCCATCGGTCCCTCGCCCTCCGCTGTGGTGGTCCGCCCGCCCCCCAGGTGAGTTAGAGGCTATCACGATCCCTATTGACACTCACTCAACGTGTGAGTTAGAACTTCTAACGAACACGAAAGCGCCTAGCGGAGAGTGTGGTGGAGGACATCATGAACGCCGAGGAACTCGTCGAGGTGGTGCTGCCGGGCACCGTGGAGCCGGAAGGGCTGCGGATCAGGCGCGGCGCCGTCCCCACCGCCGGGCCCGGGCAGGTGCTGGTCGCGATGGAGGCGACCGGCGTCTCCTTCGCCGAGCAGCAGATGCGCCGCGGCCGCTACTACGATCAGCCGGCCTTCCCCTTCGTGCCCGGCTACGACCTGGTCGGCACCGTGGTGGCGGCCGGCGCGGGCGTCGGCCCGGGTCTGGTCGGCACCCGGGTGGCCGCGCTGCTCAAGGTCGGCGGCTGGGCCAGCCACGTCCTCGTCGACGCCGCGGACGTCGTCCCGGTGCCGGACGGGATCGGCGCGGCCGAGGCGGAGACCCTGGTGGTCAACGGCGTCACCGCCTGGCAGCTGCTGCACCGCGAGGCCCGGGTCCGCGCCGGGCAGACCGTCCTGGTGCTCGGCGCCAACGGCGGCGTCGGCTCCGTCCTGGTCCAACTCGCCCACGCCGCCGGCGCCCGCGTCATCGGCACCGCCGCCGCCCGCCACCACGACGCGCTGCGGGCGCGCGGCGTCACCCCCGTCGACCACCGCACCGAGGACGTCGCCGCGCGCGTCCGCGAACTCGCCCCGGACGGGGTGCACGCCGTCTTCGACCACGTCGGCGGCCGCGGCATCGTCGACTCCTGGCGGCTCCTCGCCCCCGGCGGCACGCTCGTCTCCTACGGCACCGCCGCCACCAGGGACGACACCGGGTCCAAGCAGTGGCCCGTGCTGAAGCTGCTCGGCCGCGTCTGGCTGTGGAACGCCCTGCCCAACCGCCGCCGCGCCCACTTCTGCAACCTCTGGGCCGGCCGGGCCCTCGCCAGGGACCGCTTCCGGGCCCGGCTGCGCGCCGACCTCACCGAGGTCTTCGACGCCCTGCGGCGCGGCGACATCACCGCCCAGATCGCCGCCCAACTGCCGCTGAGCCGCGTCGCCGACGCGCTGCGGCTCGCCGAGTCCGGCACGGTCCACGGCAAGGTCGTCCTCACCCCGTGACCCGCCCGGGCGGGGACGGGATACGGCCAACCTCGGTCGAACCCCGTTCGACTGTTGTCAGGGTCGGGGCCCACTCCTACCCTGGGAGCGCTCCCATGGCTCTGGTTCCGGCGCCTCGCGCCCCCTCAGGACGCACCCGCTCGGCCGGCACCGGGCGCACCCGGGCGCACGCACTCCCCCCAACCGTCAAGCGTGCAGCGTGCCTTCCCCAAGGAGGTCCCCATGCGCATCCCCCGACACCGGCCCCGGCCCTGGTCGGTGGCGCTCCTCGGCGCCGTCGCGAGCCTGCTGACCGTCGCCCTCGTGCCGCAGTCCGGCGCCGCCGGCGCCCGCCCGGCCGACCCGGTCGCGAGCGTCGCCGTCGCCGCCGTGGACGAGGACGACGGCGCGAACTGCGCCGTGCCGAACCCCGGCACCCCGACCGCCAACTCCCTGCTCCCCGACCCGTTCACCAGGATCGACGGCACCCGCGTCACCAGCAGGTCCGACTGGCGGTGCCGGCGGGCGGAGATCAGGGAGCTGGCCGAGCGGTACGTCTACGGCGACAAGCCCGCCCGGCCGGACAGCGTCACCGGCACGGTCTCGGCGACCAACATCACGGTGAACGTGTCCCACCAGGGCCGCACCGCCAGCTTCTCGGCCGGCGTGCAACTGCCCAGCGGCAACGGCCCGTTCCCCGCCGTCATCGTCTTCGGCGGCCTCGGCGCCGACACCGCCACCATCAGGTCGTCGGGCGCCGCCGTCATCAGCTTCGACCCCTACACGGTGGGCCGGGAGGGCACGCCGCGCAACAACAAGCAGGGCGCCTTCTACAGCCTCTACGGCTCGTCGAGCGGCACCGGGCTGCTGATGGCCTGGTCCTGGGGGGTGAGCCGGATCATCGACGTCGTCGAGCAGTCCGGCGGCTCCGTGCTGCGCGCCGATGCCACGGGCGTCACCGGCTGTTCGCGGTTCGGCAAGGGCGCGCTGGTGGCCGGCGCGTTCGACCAGCGGATCGGCCTCACCATGCCGATCGAGTCGGGCACGGCGGGGGCGCCGATCTTCCGGGGGGTCCCGGGCGAGAGCGGCTCCCAGCCGCTGAGCAGCGCCTACTCCGAACAGCCGTGGCTGGGCGACGCGTTCGGCTCCTTCACGGGCAACCCGGCGACGCTGCCGGTGGACACCCACGAGATCCTGGGCATGGTGGCGCCGCGCGGCCTCCTCGTGATGGAGAACCCGCACATCGACTGGCTGGGCGCCAGGTCGGGGAGCGTGGCGGCGCTCGGCGCGGCCGAGGTCTACCGGGCGCTGGGCGCGACGGCCAACATCAGCTACTGGTCCGACGTCCAGGACGGCAACCACTGCGCGGTCAGGTCGGAGTGGCGGGCGCCGCTGCAGCAGAGCATCCAGCGGTTCCTGCTGAACACGGGCACGGCGCCCGGGGTGTTCCGGATCTCGCCGGCGAAGGCGGGCAACCTCGCCACCTGGCGGAACTGGCAGACGCCGACCCTTCCGGACACCGGCGGGACGGGCGGCACCAGCACCGGGACGACGAGCGGAACGACCAGCGGCGGGACGTCCACCGGGACCTCGGAGGGCGCGGGCGGCGGTGACGCCGGCGGGACGGGCGACCCCGGCGGCCCGGGCGACGCCTGCACGGCCACCTACCGCACGGTCAACAGCTGGTCGGGCGGCTACCAGGGCGAGGTGACGGTCACCAACAACACGACCAGCACGCTGGGCGGTTGGAGCGTCGGCCTGACGCTCGCCGCCGGGCAGTCCATCACCAACCTGTGGAACGGCCAGGGGACCGGCACCAGCGGCTCGGTCACGGTCCGCAACACGGCCTGGAACGGCGCCGTCGCCGCCGGCGCCACCCTCACCTTCGGCTTCACCGTCTCCGGGTCCTCCTCGGCCACGCCGAGCGGGCTCAGCTGCGCCACCACCTGACGGCCCACCGCGCCGTGTCCCCGGCGCCGGCCACCGGGCCGGGGACACGAAGGAGAGTCCCGCGCCAACACCACCTTTGGACCCGCTCAGCCGTGAGGGATCGCGCGGCCTTCACGGCTGGGAGTCATCGCCTCTCTCGACTCTGAGCCACGAAGCTGTGACACTGAGTTCTTCGGAGCGAGAGGTGTTGGGTTACTGGTGGAGACTGTTGCCGTTGACCGGAATGCTGCTCTGGTCGAAGAACTGCGGGGCAGCGGCCAGATCGTGAGTGAGCGGGTCGCGGCGGCCTTCCTCGCCGTTCCACGGCACCGGTTCCTTCCGGGAGTGGGACTCGAGGACGCTTACCGGAACGACAGCGTGTTCACGAAGCGAGGCGCCGACGGGAAGCCGGTGAGTTCGGTCTCCGCGCCGTGGCTGGTGGCCACGATGCTGGAGCGCTTGGCGCCCCGCCCCGGTGATCGGGTGCTGGAAGTGGGGTCCGGCGGCTACAACGCTGCCCTGCTGCGCCATATGGTGAGGCCCGAGGGGGCGGTGACCAGCCAGGACATCGATGCTGAGGTCATCGCGCGTGCCGCCGGCTGCCTGGCGGACGCCGGGGTGCGGGATGTTCGGTTGGTGACGGGGGACGGCCGGTTCGGCGTTCCCGAGGGCGCTCCATTCGATCGTCTGATCGTCACCGTGCAGGCCACGCGCGTGGAGCCGGCCTGGCTGGATCAGCTTGCCGACGACGGGCGGCTGGTGGTTCCGCTGAGGCTTCGCGGGCTGTCTCGGCTGTTGACCTTCACCCGTGAGGAGGGCCACTGGCGTGGCGATGGCTGGGAGCAGTGCGGCTTCGTGCGGATGCGCGGGGAAGGCGTCGCCAGCCCCATGGCCAGCGCGGTCTTGGCGGACGGTGTGCGGCTGCGGTGGGATGGCGGCCCGCCGCCTGATGACGCGGCGTTGACCGCCGCATGGAACAGCGAGCGCCGCGAGTTGTGGAGTGGCGTGCGGGTCGGCGCCACCGAAGGCACCCGCCCGGTGCTCGACCTGTGGCTGGCCACGATGCTCGATGCGCTTGGGCGGATCCACACGGGAGCGGCGTCGCCCCCCGGGTTGCCCGTGCTGCCCGGAGGTAGCCCCGCCACCTGGAGCCGCGAGTCCCTGGCCTACCTGACGATGCGCCCGGCGAACGCGGACGGCACGCACTTCGAGTACGGCGTCGCCTGGCACGGCCCCCACGCGGCCTTGGCCGAGGAGTTCGTCAGCCAGCTGCGGGTGTGGGACCGCGACCAGCGCGGCGGCCCGGGCCCATCGCTCGTAGTGTTCCCCGAGGGCTCGACCGAGGAGCCGACAGTCGGGCGGGTGCTGCGGCGGCCCGGTCCTCGCATGGTGCTCACCTGGCCCTGACAACCCCCTGGTGCTTCCCGGCCCGTCCGAGGACCGGGACATTCCCTTCAACGCTGAGGAGGAAGGCCGACATGAGTGATCTCCTGGAAGTGTTCCGGCTGGATCCCGTCAACACCGATCTGTCGGAGATCCGGGCTGCCACGGACACCGATGGGGACGACAACGACGACGGCGACACCACGGGCGATGGGTGCGGTCCCTCCGCGCCGCAGGGCCCCACGAGCGGGTGCCTGTTGCCCGACGGCCCCTAGCCTCAGGAGCAGCGCCGCTGGTCCTCGTCCGGCGGCGCGCGGGCCAGGAAGGCAGGGCGTTGTCGGGCAGCCGGCTTCTCGTGGGATACCGGTGACAGGGAGGGACATCGCATGGCGGGCCGCCTGCTCTTCGCCCCTGGGCCGATGGCACTGGCCCGCGTCCCACTTCTGCCCTTCCACCCCGCGCGGCAGGATGAGGCCGACGGTGTGGCGGCCGAGGGCATCTTTCTGGCGTCCCGCGCCTTGGATGAGACGGTCAGTGACGGGCCGAAGGCAGCGGCGTCGCGCGCCGCGTACGCGATCCGGGCCCGCTCGCGCACCGTGCCGCACAGCGTGTGGTGCGGCGTGGCCGCGGCCCGGATCGAGGGCGAAGAGCCGGGCCGGCTTGGGTTGGGCGAGGCCCACCGCGCGGTCACCCATCCCGCCCCACAGTTCCTGTGGAGCCTCGGGGACCGCCTGATCGGTGAACCGGGCGTGGTGGAGGCGGTGATGCTGACGGCGAGCAACCTGGTGGTGCGCCGCGGCGACCGGTTCGAGACCGAACACCCCGGCCCCAAGGTCGGGCAGCTCGGTAGTATCCGCGCCGCCGAGCTGTCGGGCTGGCTGATCCGCCTGTGTGCCGGCGGCGCCCGTGGCAGTGACGTTCTCGCCGCCGTCCTCGAGCGCTACCCCGGCGCCAGCGTCGAGGCCGCGCGGGGCGCTGTGGCGGAGATGGTGCGTACCGGCATCCTGCTGACCGACCTGCTGCCCGAGGACCTTCGCGATGACCCGCTTGGGCATCTCGTGGACCGCCTGCCCGAGGCGATTCCGGAACGTGTGGCCTTGGTGCGGCTACGACAGTCGCTGCGTGCGGCTGATCATCTGCCGCCGGGCGTCGAACGTCGGCTGAAGTCGTTGAGTTCGGCGCGCGAACTGGCCGACAGTCTCCACCGTGTGGAGCGCCCGCTCGTCGTCGACACCCTCGTCGACGCCGAGTTGCGGCTGCCGGCGCGGGTGGGTGAGGAGGCCGCTGCCGCCGCGACGGTCTTGTGGCGGATCAGCCACCGCGCCGGCCCTCTGCGCGCGTGGACCCGGAAGTTCGCCGATGTCTACGGCCGGCACCGCCTGGTGCCGCTACTCGAGGCGATCGACCCGGCCGCAGGCATCGGTCCCCCAGCGCGGGAGGACGCCATCGCCGCTACCGCCGAGCCTGATGAACGTCGCACAAGGCTGCTCGCCGCGCTGCTGGGAGAGGCTCTCGTCCATGGCCGCGACGAGGTGGAACTGACCGACGCCGACATCGACCGGCTGCGAACCAGCGAGGGCCTGCCGCCCCGTACCGCCGAGATCCACGTGCGCGTCCTACCGTGCCGTGACGGCTCCTTCCAGCTGATGATCGGCCAGCACGCCGCTCAGGAAGCAGGCTCGGCCGCCGGCCGGTTCGCCCGGTGGCTCCCCGAGCTCGCCCCCTCCGTCAAGGACCACGACGAGGCGGTGGCCGCGGAAATCGTGTGTCGGCCCCTGACCCACCGGGCCGCCACCCTCGCTGTCGAGACCCGTTTCGCTCCCTATCGCATCCCGATCGGCACACCGCCCCGGAAGGGCGACCTCCTCCCGCACGACCTGGCGATCACGTTGAGCGGCCGGCGCCTGATCCTGTGGTCGCACGCCCTGAACAGGCCAGTGGTGCCGGTGCTGTTCAGTCGCATCAGCCGCGACCTTCTGCCGCCCGCCGCCCGGCTGCTTCACCTGCTCGGCCATGCCGACGAACGCCCCTGGCACACCTGGTCCTGGGGCTCGGGCGACGTCATGCCATACACCCCACGCGTCAGCTACCGCACGACGGTGCTCGCCCCGCAGCGTTGGCTCCTTCCCGACGAACTCACGGCAGCCGCCACCCGGAAAGCCACCTGGCAGAGGCGGTTCACCCAGTGGTTGGCCGAAGCCCGCCCGCCGCTGCCTCAGCTCGTCGTGGCCGAGGAGTCCGACCGGCACCTCCCCCTCAACCCGCGCGACCCGGTCCAGGCCGAGATCCTGCGGCGCAGCGTGGTGCGCGGTACCCGGGCGCTGACCGAAGCCATCGGATACGGCCCGCAGGACCTGGCCGTGCAGGGGCCCCAGGGGCGCCACCCCCTGGAACTCGTCATCCCGCTGCACCGCCTCACCACCCTGCCCGTCCCATCCGTCGAGCCGCGCGCCGCGGCCCGGAGGCTTGCCAAGGACTCCGAGACTCCCGGGAACAGCGCGTGGTTGTCGGCCGCCATCGCCATCCCCGCCCGCCATCAGGACGCGGCCCTGGCCAGCCTCCCCGACACGTCGGAGGCCGTGCGGATGTTCTGGCTGCGCTACGAGACTCCCGACCTGGGCCCACACCTACGCCTGCGTTACTACACCGACGACCCGGAAACCCGTGCCCGCATCTCCGGTGACCTCGCCGTGTGGGCGGCCGATCTCGCCCAGCAGTGGCTGAGCAACGGCGTTCTCCGCTTCGAGCCCTATGTCCGCGAAACCCAGCGCTACGGCGGCCCCGGTGCGATCGCCGCAGCCGAAGAGGTTTTCGCCGCCGACAGCGCCCTCGTCCTGACCACCCTCCGCCACGGGCCGCCACCGGAAGCCGAACGGCTGATCATCGCCGCTCACTCGGCGGCGACCATCGCCCAAGCCCTCGACGCCCCCGATGCCGCCCGCCCCGCCCCTCTCCCGCCGGCCGAACGCCGCATCCGAGACCAACTGCGCCCCGCAGCCCGCTCCTACACCCTCCCACCTGGTCTCGCCGCAACCTGGGACGCCCGCCACCAGGCACTGACCAACTACCGCGCGACGCTCTTCACCCCGGACATCGCCCGACTGTGCGCGTCGGATGTGATCCACCTGCACGCCAACCGGCTCCTCGGCATGCGCGCCGACCACGAACGGCTTGCCCGCTCCCTGGCCACCGACCTGCTGCACACCCGTGGCTGACCCCACCGTGGCCATCGAACAGGCCATCCGGGCCACCATCGATCCCACCCAATACGCCGCCCACCTCTCCCGATCGGTCGCGGGAACCCTGAACGACGGCCTGCCCGGCACCGCCCTGCTGCTCGCCACCCTCTCCACAACCGACCACACCCTCGCCCGCGCGGCCGAGCGTCACTGGGAGGCTGCGGCCCCACTGCTGACCAACTCGCCGCCCGACGGCATCTACCGCGGCCCCGGAGCCCTCGCCGCCTCGTTGATCATCGGCAGCGCCTACCTTCCCTCCACACCCACCCGACGAGCCCTCGACCACGCCACCGCGTGGCTTGCCGCCCGCGCCCAGGGCCTGGCGCGCCACCAACAACGCCGCCGCGCCGCCGGGCACCTCGGAACGCCATGGGGTGTCTACGACGTCATCAAGGGCCTCGCCGGCATCGGCCGCATCCTCCTGACCGCCATCCGGACCCGTGACAGCGTCGCCCAGCAAGGACTGGACGCCGCGCTCACCACCCTCACCGACATGATCAACACCCCTGCTGACCTGCCCGGTTGGTGGCTTCCCGCCGAAGAACACGTACTGCCCGTCCCTGGCACGCTCCCGGCCTCCGGAGCGGCCACCACCGGCATGGCCCACGGCATCGCCGGCCCTCTCGCGCTGCTCTCCCTCGCCACCCGCGCTGGTCACACCGTCCCGGGACAGCGAACGGCGATCCGTTCCGCAGCCGCCTGGCTCCTGCGCTGGTCCACTCCCGGCCCCGCGTGGCCGCCCAATATCAGCGGCGAAGCCCTCCGCAATGTCCCCAACACGGCTGGCCTGGCCCCGTCGCCGGGGCGCCGCGACGCCTGGTGCTACGGCACCCCGGGCATCGCCACCGCGCTCATCCATGCGGCCCGGGCGCTGGACGACGACGAGCTCCACCACACCGCCCACGCGGCCATGGACGTCCTCGCCCGCCGCTCCGCTGACTCCTGGGACAGCACCGGCCCAGGCCTGTGCCACGGCAGCGCCGGCGTCCTCCAGGCCGCCCATCGGACCGGTCACGCCGAACTCGCCCGACATGCCGCGCTACGCACGGCCCGACTCCTCCTTGCCGCTGAGTCGAGAACCGCCGGCTACCTCACCGGCACCGCTGGTGCCACCCTCGCCCTCGCGGATCACCACGGACTGCTGCCCGCTCCACCGGGCGCGGCCTGGGACGCACCTCTCGTTCTCCAATAGGCGATGCCCGCTCAGGCGTTCCTGGAGGAACCGCACCCATGGTGGCGGATGTTCGGGGTCCCTAGTCCTTGAGGTGTGCCACGAACGCGTTCCAGGTTTCCATGGGCAGGACGAGTGCGGCGTCGGGGTTCTTGCTGTCCCGCACTGGGACGATGCCGGGGAAGCCGTCAGCGACCTCGACGCAGTTCCCGTTGGCCTGGCTCCTTCGGGGCTTGCGCCATCCGGCCTGGGCGAGGTCGAGGGCCACGCCCCCTTCGCTGTTCATAGCTCCTTCATCCTGTTCTTGATCATTGCCAGCGTCTGAGGGGCGCTCACGGCGTTGGCTCGGAGGTTGTCGAACAACACCTCGTAACGCTGCGAGTCGCTGACATAGGGGTCGGTGTTGGCTTCGACGTACACGACATCCGGATCTTCTGGATGTGCGAACCGCAGAATAACGAACGGTCCTACCAGTGTCCCCGGATGGGCGCCATGGGTGAAGGGGATTACTTGTAGGAGTACGTTCGGGCGAGCGGCCAGTTCAAGCAGGTGCGCGAGCTGCTCGTGCATGACCTCTCGCCCACCGACCTGGCGGCAGAGGGCCGACTCGTCGAGCACGGCTCGGACTTCCACTGGCTGGGCTTGCTCAAGAAGCTGCTGACGTTGCATCCGCACGTCATGCCTCTGCTCCAGCGCCTCGTCGCTGAGGCCGGGGCCGGTGGCCCGGTTGATCGCTTCGGCGTACCTGCTGGTCTGAAACAGGCCCGGCACCACGGTCTCGTAGGTGAGGATCGCCTCGGCCTCTGCCTCCAAGCCGATGTAGGTGGAGTACGGGATGTCGCTGTAGAGCTGCCACCATCCCTTCTTCCGAGCCTCACGCGTCAGCTTCTCCAGCTTCTCGCGCTGATCCAGATCATCCACGCCGTAGAGGTCAAGAAGCCGGGTCACGTCGGCCGGCGTCGGTGCGGACCGGCCGGCTTCGATGCGAGACAGCTTCGAGGCCGACCAGCCCAGACTCTTCGACGCTTCGGCTCCCTTGAGGTTGGCCGTCTCGCGAAGCCGCTTGAGCTCCTGGCCCAGACGGCGCTTCCGGACCATCGGGCTTGCAGTCGTCATCCCCAGCTCTCGGAGTGCGATCGCCGTGGAGATGCCTATGCGAGTCACTGAGCGAACCCCCAAGGACGCCCGTAGTTGGTCACTCACCGCACGGGTCGACGAGATCACGATCTGGCGTCACGTCGTGGCGGACGTCCTCCAGAGTTGGCGGGCGGACCAGAGAGCCGTCGAGCTGGCCGCGTTCGGCATCTCGGAGTTGCTCTCGAACGTGGTCAAGCACGTTCCCGATCGGCGGTGCCGCCTCCGAGTCGTTCGGCTTGGGGAGCAGGTCTACATCCAGCTCTTCGACAGCTCAGCCGTGCCACCCGTCATGGGAGAGCCGGCATGGGACGCCGAGTCGGGGCGGGGCTTGTGGCTGCTGCGGGAGATGTGCCCGCAGTTCGGGTGGGAGACGGCGCCGCGCTGTCTGGGCGTGAAGTGTGTCTGGTTCTCATGCCGGTTGACGAGCGAGGGCGAGCGGTGAGCGTCGTTGTCCGGGCGGCCGGTCACCCACACGGGTGGGCCGTCGCACCCGCCGGCCGTGGCGCGCCGTTAGCCGGCTGTCGGTCGGCGCGAGCGGGAGGCGGTGCGGGATGCGGGGATCGGTGGCGACCGTGGGGGTCGTGGTGGCGCGGTCCGGGCGGCTGGCGGCCCTGGGGGACCCGCTGGCGTTCGCGATGTCGTGGCTCGCGCCGAGGTTGGGCGGGTCGCTGCGGCTGGTGAGCCGGGACAGCCGGTCGTCGGCGGAGGGCGCCCGGCGGGCGGTGCGGGAGCTGGTGCGGGACGAGGGGGCGGTGCTGGTCCTCACCCTGGCCGGCACCGAGGTGCTGCCGGCGGTCGCCGACGTCTGCGAGGAGTCGGGGGTGCCGTGCGTGTCGAGCGCCTTCCCCTGGCAGGCCTACTACTACGGGCGCGGGGCTGAGGACGGGACGCCGTTCCGCTGGACGTACCACTTCTGCTGGGGTCTCGACGCGATCGCGGAGACCTTCGCCGACCTGTGGGAACTGGCCGGTGGCCCATGCCAGTCGGTGGGCTGCCTGTGGAACTCGGGTCCGCAGGGCGGCTGGTCGCGGCACCGGGCGCGCGGCTTCGCGCCGGTCGCCGCCGCGCGCGGGCACCGTCTGGTGGACCCGGGCGGCTACCAGGAGCCGGCGGACGACCTGTCCGAGCACGTGAAGGTGTTCGCCGCGGCGGGCGCCGAGGTCGTGACGAGCGCCGCGACCGCCCGCGACCTGGGGCACTTCCGCGAGCTCGCCGCCGAACACGGGTACCAGCCCCGGCTGATCACCTGCTCGCGGTGGCTCGCCTACCCGCCGTCGGTCACCAGCGGCGGTGCCCGGCCGGCCCAGGCGGACGTGGCGACCCTCGTCTACTGGACGCCGGGACACCCCTACCGGTCGTCGCTCGACGGCATGACCGCGGCCGAGTTGGCCGAGGCGTACGAGCGGGACACCGGGCGGCAGTGGCTCCAGCCGCTCGGCCTGGCCCACGCGCTGTTCGAGGTCGCGGCGCACGCGCTGGCCACCGCCGCGGACCCCGGGGACCCGGCGGCGGTGGCCGAGGCGATCGGCCGGGCGCGTCTCGACACCATCGCGGGGCCGCTCGACTGGCCGGCGGGACCGGTGCCGAACGTGGCGACCGTGCCGCTCGCCGGCGGGCAGTGGCAGCGCGGCGCCCGGCACGACTACGAGCTGGCCGTGGTGAGCAACCGCCGGGTGCCCGGCGTCCCGGTGACCGCGGAGCTGGCGCCGCCGCGTCCGTTCCCGGCCTGACCCCGCCGCGTGGCGCCCGGCCGGGTGACCGGTCGGGCGCGCGTCGCCCACCGGCGACGACCTCGGGGGAAAGGATGCGCACATGACACACTTCACCGACGCGCAGCGCGCGTACCTCGGCACCCAGCGGCTGGCCAGGCTGGCCACCGTCGACCCCGGTGGCCAGCCCCAGAACAACCCGGTCGGCTTCTTCCTCCAGGACGACGACACGATCCTCGTCGGCGGCCTGCGGATGGGCGCCACCAAGAAGTGGCGCAACCTCCAGGCCAACCCCCGGCTCTCGCTCGTCGTCGACGACGTCGTCAGCGTCGACCCCTGGAAGGTGCGGTTCGTCGAGATCCGGGGCACCGCCGAGCTGCTCGTCGGCCCGCACGGCCTCGGCTCGCACTTCAGCCCGGAGGTGATCCGCATCCATCCCCGGAAGGTGCACAGCTGGGGTCTTGAGGAGGAGTGACCCCGGATCGCGTGCCGCCCGGCGCCCTCAGTCCGTGACCCGCTCGAAGGGCGTCGGGGAGGCGCCGGTCCAGCGGTAGAGGTAGACCTCGCCGAGCTGCCGGCGCTGGCCGTCCACGGTGACCGCGCGGCCCTCGGCGGCGTAGTAGTAGCCGTCGCCCAGGGCCTCGAGGCCGTAGTTGCCGTGGAAGTCCCAGCCGTACACGCCGGTCGCCGGGTCGTGCCGGCCGTCGCGCACCAGGCTGAGCAACTGGCCGCGCTCGCGCTGCGGTTGGCCGGTTATCTCGCCCCGGCGCGGCGGCACGTCGCCGTCGACCACGAAGAAGGAGTAGTTGGGGAACTCCTCCTTGGTGCCGGTGTAGACCGCCATCATCCAGTTCCCGGTGTACGGGTCGTACTGGAGGTTCTGCACCCCGTAGGTGGTGTTGCCGGTGCGGACGAAGTACTTGCCGTTCGGGCGGGGCGGGCCGCTGCGGTGCGGGTCGCTCTGCGACAGCGGCCGCTCGTAGCGGGCCCAGTTCCGCACGTCGTACTCCAGGATCACCTGGTGGTCGTTGTCGGTGCGCCCGGTGTTCGCGTACACCCCGTAGGCGACCATCAGCCGCTGCCGCCCGCCCCGGTCGCCGCCCCGGTCGCCGCCCCGGTCGTCGCCGCGCGAGCCGAACGACGGGCCGAAGGAGACGCCGTCGATGCCGCTGCACCCGTAGCGGTGGTCGGCGGTGTTCGCGGTGTCGCCGTCGAAGACGCCGTCGCCGTCCATGTCGGCGGTGAAGTCGTCGACGACCTCCTCCAGGTGGACGGCCGTCATCACGCCGTCCGTCTCCGCGTTCATGCCGACCCGGTCGATGGCGTCGACGTCGAAGACGGCGATGTAGAACGCCTCCTCCGCCTTGTACTCGAGCGAGCCGTAGACCCGGCCGTCCTCCGGGTTGAGGTCGATGTCGCCGAGGTGCCCGGTGAGCCCCTCGACCGTGCCGATCACGTTGCCCGCCAGGTCGGTCTTCACCAGCATCTGCGTGAACGACCAGTAGACGAAGCCGCCTTCGGTGTCGACGGTGACGCCCTGCACGTGACTGGTCGGCCAGGCGCCGCCGTTGATGTGCGTCGGCAGCTCGCCGGCGTCCGGCCGGACCTCGCCGGGGGACGCGGCGAGGGCGGGGCCGGCGACGGCCGTGGCGGCCAGGGTGACGGCGGCGAGCAGGATCGTTCTGACGCGTGGCATGGGGAGTGCCTCCTTGTCCGGTGAGCGGCGCAAAACAGACCGGACCCTAGGAAGCGTCGGTTATCGGACCGCCGGCTTCCGAGAACGTCCGGTCGACGCCCCGGTGAACAGCGCCCGGGGCGTCGGGAGTTCTGGTGCCCCGCCGGGCGCGGCGCAATGCGGTGGCGACGTCGCCGCCGGTCAGGCAGGCTGGCCGGCATGGCATCTTTCGTGGAGAACGTGGCGATCGACTGCGCCGACGCCTATGCGCTGGCCCGCTTCTGGAGCGAGGTGACGGGCGCTCCCCAGCACCCTGAGGACCGTCCAGGCGACGAGGAGACGCAGGTCCTGTTGCCGACGGGGGCCATCCTCCACTTCAACCAGGTGCCGGAGCCGAAGACCGTCAAGAACCGGATCCACCTGTGCCTGCGCCCCGACACCACCCGCGAGGCCGAGACGGAGCGCCTGCTCGCCCTCGGCGCCACGCTGGTCGCCGACCGCCGCAATCCGGACGGCACGGGCTGGGTGGTGCTCGCCGACATCGAGGGCAACGAGTTCTGCGTGCTGCGCAGCGAGTCCCAGCGGGCCGCGACCACGCCGGCGGATCAGTAGCGGAGGCCGGTGGCCGCGTCGCGGTCAGGCGCCGAGCGAGAAGAGGAAGATCAGGAAGGCGGCGAAGAGGTGGCCGACCAGGCCGTAGGCGAGGAGGCGGATCCACAGGCTTCTGGGGATCCGTTCCTCGCGGTCGGGGGAGCGGGGCGTCACGGGTCTCCTTCGTGGCTCAGCGGCGGATGGCGCCCAGGCACAGCTCGGTGCCGGCGCTCCGCAGCAGGGTGTGGACGAAGAGCAGCTCGACCCCGGAGGCGGTGACGGCGCCGAGGCGGTGCGGGGTGAGGGAGTCGAAGTGGGCGCTGTCGCCCTCGCCGAGCAGGTGCTCGGCGTCGCCGAGCCGCAGCCGCAGCCGGCCGCGCAGCACGTGCAGCCACTCCTCGCCGGGGTGCACGCGGACCAGCTCGTCCTGCCCGTCGCCGTGCGGCACCCGCACCCGCAGCGCCTGCATCGCGCGGCCCGGGGCGCCGGCCTCCCAGTAGGTCCAGCCGCCCGAGCGGCGGGCCTCCGCCTCGCCCGCCCTGACCACCGGGTCCGGGTCCGGCACCGCCTCGCCGAGCAGCCCGGAGACGGTCGTACCGTAGGTCCTGGCCAGGCCGAGCAGCACCGGCAGCGAGGGCTGGCGCCGCCCGGTCTCCAGGCGGGAGAGGTGCGCGGGGGAGAGCCCGACGCGGCCGGCCGCCGCTTCGAGCGTCAGCCCCGCGCGACGGCGCAGCGCGCGCAGCCGCGCGGCGACGAGTGACGGCTCACCGGCCGCCCCCGGGGGAACGGGGTCCATGGCACCGATTGAGCCAGAGCCTTACCCGAGGGGCAAGGCGTCTTGCCTCTGGGGCAAAAACGCTAGGCCGGGTCGAGGCGGGCGCGGGCCCGCAGGGCCGCGACGGCGGACCCGGGGTCCTCGGCGTAGCAGCGGAAGGCGCGGGCCGTGGCCGTGGCGCCGAGGACGCGGGTGAAGGCGATCGGCTCGGTCAGCTCCACGGTGACCGTGGTCTGGCCGGCCACCGCGAGGTCGGCGTGGCCCCGCTCGTCGACGGCGCCCGGGCTGGTCGCGGGGTAGCGGCGTTCGACTCGGGCCGACGCGATCCGCTCGGCGGGGATCCGGATGTCGAGGAGCGCGCCGTAGCGGAGTCTGAGCGAGCCGTCGGCGCCGATGACGTGCGGGCGGACCGCCAGCGACGCGTGCAGCGCGATCACGAACCAGCACCCCCAGACGCCGAGGACCAGGGCGATCAGGTGGACCAGGGGCCAGGGGATCAGCAGGGCGAGCACCACCGTCTCCACCACGGAGGCGAAGAGGAAGCAGAGCGTGACGGCGTGCTGGCCCGCCGCGTACGGCACCGGCAGGTCCTCGCCGGCGCGCACGCCGTGCGGCCCGCGTCGGGTGGCCCAGCGCAGTGTGCTGGTGGTGAGGAGCAGCTCGTGGCGGGCGAGCCGCAGGGCGGCCCGGGCGGCGGTCATGGCGCCGGCTCCCGCAGCAGTTCCATGGCGCGGTGGATCGCGGCGGCCTGCGCGGGCGTGAACTCGGCGAAGAAGGCGTCGGCGAAGCCGCCGGCCGTGTTCTCCTCGGACAGCGCGCCGGGGGTGGACAGCGCCTCGCGCGCCTCCTCGGGCAGGCCGTCGACGACGGCGCGGGCCGTCAGCTCCACCCGGGGGTCGTCCACGGCCGCGTCCGCGAGCTCGTCGAACATGGCGTAGACGGCGTAGGCCCGGGTGACGGCCTCGGGGTCGGTGGTCAGCGTGGCCAGCAGCCCGTCGAGCCAGCGGTGGGCGCCGCCCGGGGGGCCGGTCTCCAGCAGCGCGAGCAGGGCCCGCTCCTTGGCGGCCCAGGCCGGCTCCGGCCCTTCGAGGCCCGTGCTGACGCGGGCCATGTCCTCGAAGAGCGCGGTCAGCTCGAAGGAGACCGGCGCCTCGGCGCCGAGCCCGCCGGTCTCATCGGCCTGCCGCAGCAGCCACGCCAGGTGGGCGCGCCGGCGCCGGATGTCGGCCTCCTGGCGTGCCAGGTCGGCGTCCAGCTCGGTCAGCACCTCCACCAGGTCCTTGCCGGCGTCCTCGGCCAGCACGTCCCGGATCTCGTCGAGGCTGAGTCCCAGGTCGCGCAGGCGCCGGACGCGGGCGAGCGTGATGGCGTCGCGCAGCGTGTAGTGGCGGTAGCCGTTGGGGTGCCGCGTGGGCTCGGGCAGCAGGCCGACGCGGTGGTAGTGGCGCACGGCGCGTGGGGTGGTGCCGACGAGGTCGGCGAGCTCTCCGATCCGCATGACCCCAGTGGAAACCCTGTCGCTACGACAAGGTCAAGCGGGTGCGCGCACGCCGACGCCCCGCCGGCGGGGGCCGGCGGGGCGTCGGGTCACGGGGTGGCGGTGGCTACCCCGATCAGTAGGCGCTGTTCACGTTGTCCATCGAGCCGTACTTGTCGGCGGCGTAGTTACAGGCCGCGACGATGTTGGCCACCGGGTCGTAGATGTCCTTCTTGGTGCCGTCCACGTGGTACTGCTCGAAGGTCGGGTCGATGACCTGGAGCAGGCCCTTGGACGGGATGTTCTTGTGGGCGTTGGTGTCCCACATGTTGATCGTGTACGGGTCACCGGAGGACTCGCGCATCAGGTTGCTGTAGATGCCGTCGTAGCTGCCCGGAATGTCGTTCTCGTCCATGACCTTCAGGGCTTCCTTGATCCACTTGTCGATCTCCTCGCGGCTGGCGGGCACCGGGTCCGGCTGCTCGTCGTGCGCGATGGGTATCAGCTTGCCGTCGTCGTCGAACTCGGCGCCGCGACCCGGGTCCTCGGCCTGCTTGTCGGCCTGCTTGTCGCCGTTGTCGGTGGCCTTCTCGACGGCGGTCCTCGTCGTCGACTCGTTGACCTGCTGGGTGACCTCCTGGGTCGAGGCGGTGGCCTCGGCCGGGCGCTCGGAGGCGTGGGCCGGCAGCGTCAGGGAGACAGCCACGGCCGCCGAGGCGGCCGCGAGGCAGGCCACCCGCGCCGGGCGGCGGCGCAGCGCGGTCGCGGTGGCGGTCGTCGTGATGGCGGGCATGGAACAACCTTTCGAAGCGGGATGGGGATCGGCTGCCGGTCTGGTGCGCGGCAACGTCGCCCAGCATGGAAAGTGCTCGGGCCCGAGGGCAAAGGTGTGACCTACGAAGGCAAACCGTGCAGAAGTCGGGCGAATCGCCTGTTGAGCCTCATTGCGGGCGGTTTGGGTGCGCCGAACGTCTACGACCCGGCATCGGACGTGACGGCCGTCTCATCGCCGAGGTCACACGGGGCCCCCTCCCCGGCCACGGTCCGTCCATCGGTCGGATACGAGGTGTGAGAGTTCGGCGGCCGGAGAAGTTGCCCACCGTGCGGGTCGCGAAACGGATCGCAATCGGCCCACGGGCGTTCCCTATCGGTCAGTGTCCAGCCGCTCGCTTGACGTGACCGCGCGGCGCTCGATTCGCTGGTGGGGCTGTCGCCGGGACGAGGGGCGAGGAGGGTCGCCGTGCGGGTGAGCGTGGACGCGGACAGGTGCTGCGGCTCGGGCCAGTGCGTGCTCCAGGCGCCCGAGGTGTTCGACCAGCGTGAGGAGGACGGGATCGTGCTGCTGCTCGACCCCCGCCCCGGGCCCGCGCTGCACGCCGCGGTGCGCGAGGCCGCCGCCGTCTGCCCGGCCACGGCCATCACCGTCGCGGAGGGCTCCGACGTGGAGCCGTGACCGTCCGACCAGGACCACGGGGGCCGAAGGAAGAGGAGGCGAGGACGCCACCATGACCAGCGCGCTCGAACCCGTGGCCGAGGACACGGCCGAGATCCCCCCGTTCCCCATGGCCAGGGCCGAAAGCTGCCCCTTCGACCCGCCGCCCGGCCTGCGGGCCAGCCGCGAGACGGCCCCGCTGACCCGCGTGCGGCTCTGGGACGGCAGCACCCCCTGGCTGGTGACGACCCACGCCGAGCAGCGGGCGCTGCTGGCCGACCCCCGTCTCAGCTCCGACGTGACCAGCCCCGGCTTCCCGAAGACCGTCCCCAGCTCCGGGGGCGGGCTCAGCTTCATCACCAAGGACGACCCCGAGCACGCCCGGCTGCGCCGCATGGTCACCGGCGCCTTCACCGTCCGCCGGGTGGAGGCGCTGCGGCCCGCCGTGCGGCGGATCGTGGACGACCGGATCGACGAGCTGCTCGCCGGTCCCCGGCCGGCCGACCTGGTGACGGCGTTCGCGCTGCCGGTGCCGTCGCTGGTGATCTGCGAGCTGCTGGGGGTGCCCTACGCCGACCACCCCTTCTTCCAGGAGAACAGCGGGATCCTGATCACCAGGACCACGACCCCCGAGGAGCGCGCCGCCGCCCTCGCCAGGCTCACCGACTACCTGCGCGAGCTCGTGACCAGGAAGCTCGGGGACCCGGCCGACGACCTGCTGTCCGGGCTCGTCGCCCGGATCGGGGCGGGCGAGCTCTCCGTCGCGGAGGCGGCCGAGATGGGCGTGCTGCTGCTGGTCGCGGGCCACGAGACGACCGCCAACATGATCGCGCTCGGCACCGCGCTCCTCCTCCAGCACCCCGACCAGCTCGCCCTCGTCCGGGACGCCGAGGACCCGGCGGCGGTCGCCTCGGCCGTCGAGGAGCTGCTGCGCTTCCTCACCATCACGCACAGCGGGCTGCGCCGGCGCGCGCTCGCCGACATCGAGATCGCCGGCCGGGTGATCCGCGCCGGCGAGGGCGTCGTCCTGCCCAACGACATCGGCAACCGGGACCCCGACGCCTTCCCCGAGCCCGACCAGCTCGACGTGCGGCGCGACCCGCGCCGCCACACGGCGTTCGGCTTCGGCGTCCACCAGTGCCTGGGGCAGCCGCTGGCGCGCCTGGAGCTCCAGGTCGTCTACGGCACGCTCTACCGCCGCGTCCCCACCCTGCGGCTCGCGGCGGACGTCGACCGGCTGCCGTTCAAGCACGACGGGTCCGTCTACGGCGTCCACGAGCTGCCGGTGACCTGGTGACCCGGTGACCCGGGGCCGTTTCCCGCGTGGTTTAATCTTCAACGACAAGTTGCGGATCCATCACCAGTCACGGGAGCCACGCCATGTCCACCCCGGTCAAGCTCGCTGTCATCTACTACTCCTCCACCGGCTTCAGCGCCGAGATCGCCAGGGAGATCGCCGACGCCGCCGAGAAGGCCGGCGCCGAGGTGCGCGTCCGCCGGGTCGCCGAGCTCGCCCCCGCCGAGGCCATCGCCGCCAACGAGGCGTGGGCCGCGCACGCCGCCGCCAGCGCCGACATAGCCGAGGCCACCCCGGACGACGTCGAGTGGGCCGACGCCGTCGTCTTCGGCACCCCGACCCGCTTCGGCAACGTCGCCTCCCAGCTCAAGCAGTTCCTGGACACCCTCGGCGGCCTGTGGGCCCAGGGCCGGCTGGCCGACAAGGTCTACAGCGGCTTTGTCACCACCGCCACCCAGCACGGCGGCCAGGAGTCGACCCTGCTCGCCCTCTACAACTCCATCCACCACTTCGGCGGCCTGATCGTCTCCCCCGGCTACACCGACGCCGTCAAGTTCGCCGACGGCAACCCCTACGGCACCTCGCACGTCGACGCCCAGGGCAACAACCCGATCAACGACACCACCCGCGACGCCGCCCGCCACCAGGCCCAGCGCGTCGTCCGCGTCGCCGCCGCCCTCAAGGCCGGCCTCTCCGCCTAGGTCCTGAGGCCCCGGGCCCTCCGACACCCGGCCCCGGGTGTCGGAGGGCCATGACGCGGCCCGCTCCAGGCAGCCTCGTCGAATGGGTGCTGTTCTCGCGCTGGCCTCCGCCGTCTGCCACGGCGTCGTCGACTTCGCCGGCGGGCTGCTGTCCCGCCGCGTGCACTTCGCCGTCGTCACCTTCGTCGGGCAGCTCGGCGGCCTCGCGCTCGCGCTGCTCGCCGCCCTGCTCGTGCCCGCCGACGCCGTCTCCTCGGCCGACCTGGCCTGGGGCGCGCTCTCCGGCGTCGGCAGCGGCATCGCCATGCACTTCCTCAACCGGGGCCTCAGCCGTGGCGCCATGAGCGTCGTGGTGCCGGTGAGCGCCGTCACCGGCGTCGCGCTCTCCGTGCTGTGCGGCGTCTGCCTCCTCGGCGACCGACCGACGCCGCTGGCCTGGCTCGGCATCGTCCTCACCGTGCCCGCGCTGTGGCTCGTCGCCGGCGGCGACGGCGAGCCGCGCGGGCCCGAGGGGCGGGCCTCCGTCGACGGCCTGGTCGCCAGCCTCGGGGTCGCGGTGCAGTACCTCGGACTGGCCCAGGCCGACCCGGCGAGCGGCGTGTGGGCCGTGGCCGCCGGCCGGGTGGCCGCCGTCCTGATCCTGCTGCCGAGCGCCGCGCGGCACGCCCGCCACTTCCGGATCCCGGCCCGGCCGCCAGGGCCTGTCTTCCGGATCTTCGTGGATCAGCGAGCGGCGGATGGCGCCCGGCTGGCAAGGCGCCGGATCGCAGCTCGTACTTGGCCGTACTCGCGCGATTCGGCAACGCAGCCAGGCGGGATGCCAGTCGTCGCGAGCCCGCGAGGATCCGGAAGACAGGCCCTAGCTCAGGCGGCTCTCATCGGGGCCGGCGCGGCCTGCGGCCTCATCCTCTACCTCTGGGCGACCCGACAACAGATGCTGGCCGTCGCCGTCGTGCTGGCCTCCCTCTACCCGGCGATCCCCACCGTCCTCGGCTTCGTCCTGCTCGGCGAGCGGGCCACCAGAACCCAGTCCACCGGCCTGTTCGGCGCCACCGCCGCGATCGTCCTGCTCACCCTGGGGTGACGGTCTCCTCGTCCACCCAGGTCAGGTAGGCCGCGCTGCCCGCCGTGATCTCCGCCGCGACGATCTCGGGCACGTCGTAGGTGTGGGCGGCCCTGACATGGGCCTCCAGCGCCGCGTAGCCGGCGGCCGGCAGCTTGTACAGCACCCGCCACTCCTGGTCCGTCCGCACCGCGCCCTCCCACCGGTACACGCTGGTGATCGGCCCGTCGACCTGCGCGCACGCCGCCAGCCGCGCCTCCACCGCCGAGCGGGCCAGCGCCTCGGCGGCCGCCCTGCTGTCCGTCGTCGTCGACACCGTGATGTGATCGGCCATGCGCGGAACTGTACCGACGCGCCCCTCAGCCCGGCAGGGCGTCCAGCCACTCCACCAGCAGCCGGTTGACCTCCGCCGGTCGCTCCTGCTGCACCCAGTGGCCGCAGCCCTCCAGGATGTGCGAGCCGACCAGACCGGGGAGGGTGGTCGGGAAGGCGGCGATCGCCTCGCCCATCCACGTCGTGGAGGCGTCCAGGCCGCCGCCGACGAACAGCGAGGGCTGGGTGACGGGCGCGCCCGCGTGGTCGGCCAGGTCCTCCCAGTCCCGGTCCATGTTCCGGTAGCGGGCCAGCGCCCCGCTCAGCCCGGTGCGCTCGAACTCGCCGGCGAAGACGTCGAGGTCGCGCTCGCCGAGCCAGGCCGGCAGCCGACCGGCCGGGAACCGGTCCCGCATCCGCCCGCCCCGGCCGACGAAGTGCGGGTCGGGCGCGCCCGGCGCCGGCATGGTGTCGGCGGACAGCGCGGCGTAGAGGCCGGCCAGCCAGCCGCGCACGTCGGGCTCGATCTCCGCCTCGGCCCGCCCCGGCCGCTGGAAGTAGGAGACGTAGAACTCCTCGTCGCCCCCCATGGCCGCGAAGACCTCGCTCGGCCGCGGGCCGCCGGGCGGCGCGTACGGCACGCTGAGCATCCCGACCGCGCGGAACACGTCCGGCCGCAGCAGCGCGGACGTCGCGGCGATGTTCGCACCCCAGTCGTGCCCGACGACCACCGCGTCGGACTCGCCGAGACCGTGCACGACGGCCACGGCGTCCGCCACCAGATCGAGCATCCGGTACGCCTCCACCGCCGCCGGCCGCGACGACCGCCCGTACCCCCGGACGTCGACCGCCACCGCCCGGTATCCGGCGGCGGCCAGCGCGGTCAGCTGGTGGCGCCACGAGTACCAGGACTCCGGAAACCCGTGCACCAGCAGCACGAGCGGCCCCTCACCCGACTCCACCAGGTGCGTCCGCCCGGCGGGCGACGCCACGAACCGGTGCCGGAACTCGGCGGCGGGTGTCTGCGACATGGTTCCTCCCGATCACACACGGCGCGCGGGCCCTCTCCGGCGCGCCTGCGGGAATCATGCGACCGGAGGGGCGACGCGTCCCTGACCCGTTGCCGATCCGGCAAACCGGCGCGGGTCAGTCGTGGGGGAACTTGTCGGTGGGGATGACCATGTCGACGATCGTGCCCGAGAGGTCGACGGGGTCGCCGAACTTCACCGTGACCTCCTCGCGGTACCTGTCGCCTTCCGGCTCCGTCAACACGAGGCACTTCCTGGTGTAGGGATCGACGATCAGGTAGACGGGAACACCGGCTGCGGCGTACGCCTCGCGCTTCTTGCCGTAGTCGTTTTGGGCCGTGCCACGGGAGATGACCTCTGCGACGAACTCCACGTCCTTGTAGCGGAAACGGCCACGTTCGTCCTCCGCGGCGTCGGCGGAGAACTTGACCACGTCCGGGCAGAAGGCGTTCCGGTCGCCGGGGAAGTCGACGCGGACATCAGATGTCGCCAGGACATCCTCCCCGAAGCGTTTGATCAACGCTGTGATCAACTTCATGGTGATGAACCAGTGGGTGTTCCGCTGCGGCGACACGAAGATGCCCCCTCCGACGATCTCGGCCTTGAGGCCTTCGGGGATCGCCCGCTCCAGCAGCTCGAACAGCTCGTCCGAGCTCATGTCGTCGGTGTCGGCCATCTGGATCCTGTCGGTCATGACGACGGTCATCGTGCCGCTCCTCCCCAGCGCGCCCATTGCGCGCAGCCGCCGTGTCCAACGATACGTACGTATGGTGAGTCACGCCCGAGAACGCGCGTCAGGGCCACGTGTTGGCCCCGGCCTCGAAGACCTCCGGAGCGCTGTGCACGGGCAGGACGCACAGCAGGTGGCCGCCGGGTGCGCGCAGCACCTGGCAGTCGAGCCAGGTGGTGACGCGCTCCGCGCCCAGGGCCAGCAGGCGGTCCGTCTCGGCCTGGAGGTCGTCGGTCTCGATGTCGATGTGGAAGCGCGGCGCGTCGTCGCCGGTCCGCTGCGTGGCGGTGACGATGCCGGGAATGGCGTCCCGCAACACGGTGAACTGGGGGTGGTCCGGGTCGGGTTCGGCGGGGGCGCCGAGCGCGGCGGACCAGAAGCTGGCCGCCGCCGCGGCCTCGGGGGTGTCGATGAGCAGGGCGTAGACACGGCTTCGGTGGGACATGCGGAGACGGTAGCGATCCGACCGGCGCCGTGCCGAGCCGGTTTCAGCCCGCGAAGCGGGTGATCCAGCGGCGCTGCCAGGGGGTTTCGACGGCGCGTGGGTGGTGGTGTGCGCGGACCCAGGCGACGGCCTCGGTCGGGGGGAGGCCGGCCAGGACGGCGAGGCAGGAGAGGACGGTGCCGGTGCGGCCGACGCCGCCGTCGCAGGCGACCTCGACCGTCTCGCCGGCGAGGGCGCGGGCGTGCAGGTCGCGGATCAGGCGGCCGGCGAGTGCCGGGTCGCGGGGGAGGAGGAAGTCGGGCCAGTCGAGCCACTCGTGCGGCCAGTCGAGGCGCGCGTCGTGGCGGCGGCGGAGGCGGGCGGTGCCGAGGTAGAGGCCGTAGTCGGGGGCGGGGCCTTCCGGCCACGGCTTGCGGAGGCCGCGGGCGCGCACGGCGGCCCCGTCCGGGAGGAGCAGCGGGGTCATCGGACGGCCTGCCGGGCGCGGTGGTTGGCGACCTTGACGCGGTTGCCGCACAGCTCGGGCCGGCAGAATCGGCGCCGCCCGGTGCGGCTGGTGTCGGCGAACACGCCCCGGCAGCCCGGTGCGGCGCAGTCGCGGAACCGGCCGTGGCCGAGGGCGCGGACGACGCCGGCGAGGCCGGCCGCGAGGAACGCCGCCAGCTCGTCGGCGAGCGGGGCGCCCGGCGCGGTCGGCACGTGCCAGCGCCACCGGCCGTCGACGCCGGCCGCCGCGTCCCGCCGCAGCACGGGGCCGAGCGCGGCGCGCCGCATCAGCACGGCGCAGCCGGCGACGGCCTGGTCGGCGGTCTCGGTCTCGATGATGCCGCGCGCCTCGCGGCGCAGCAGCTGCACCTGGAAGAGGTCGGTGGCGGTCGGCGGCGGGGCGTCGAGCCGGAGGTCGTGGTCGGCGAGGAACGCGGCCAGCGCCTCGGGGCTCGGCAGGCCGTCGCCGGCCGGGCCGCGCACGGTGGGCGAGGTGGTGACCAGGTCGGTCGCCACCCGCGCGCCCGCCACGTAGTCGTGCAGGGGGAACTCCACGGACCGCCCCTCCGAAGATCGGTAACGTGTGTGGAGTGACTATACAGGTTACCGACCGGGGGGTCGTCAACTCCGCGGTTCCCAGCGGAAGAGCCGGGAGGCCAGCGCGACGGCGACGACCACCCAGCTCAGCGTGGGCACCAGGAGGACCAGCGAGTCACCGACGGGGACGCCGCCGTCCCAGGCGTCGAGGATCAGCTCGGTGGCCGAGCCGCCGGGCAGCAGCCGCTTGAGCGGGGCGAGCTCCGCGGTGCCCGAGATCCCCACCCAGCTGGCCACGGCGATGACGCCGAGGCTGACGGGCAACGTGGTGACCTGGGCGTGCTCGGGGGAGTTCGTCAGCCCCGCCGTGGCCAGGCCGAGGCCGAGCATCATGGCCACGATCGCGAGGACCGCCGCGACCAGCAGCGGCACGTTGGCCGGCCGGCCGGAGACCGCCGCCAGCACGGCGAGGATCGTGGTCACCTGGACCAGCGCGATGACGGTGACCGGGAGCAGCAGCCCGGTGAGGATGTCGGCGTCGCCGGCCGCGGTGGAGCGCAGCCGCTTGAGGAACAGGTTCTGCCGGCGGGCGGCGAGCGTGGTCACCGCGGTGGTGTAGAGCCCGAAGGCGCCGACGGTGAACGAGATCACCGCCGCGATGTAGCCGAGGCTGCCCAGCTCGGCGAAGACCTCGTGCTGGTAGACGAAGTACGCGGCGACCGCCGTCGGCATGATGAGGCTGGTGACCAGGACCAGCCGGTTCCGGAGGATCTGGACCAGCTCGCTGAGCGCGATGGAGAGCATGGGAGGGGAGTCCTTGTCTTGGGGGTGGGCGGGCTACGCGTCGGTGAGGGCGCGGAAGACGTCGTCGAGCCGGGTCGGCCCGGCCTGGAGTTCCCGCAGCTCCAGACCGTTGTCGTGCGCCCAGCCGAGCAGCGTGTGCAGGTCCTTCTGGAGCTGGAAGGTCTGGACGAGGAAGGTGCCGTCGCCCTCGCGGGTGGCCGGCAGCGGCAGCGCCGCCGCGAGCACCGGCAGGGCGAAGCGGATGGTGGCCGGCAGCGTCCGCGTCAGCTCGAAGACGGTGCCCTCCTGGTGGAAGGCGCCCCGGTGCATGAGCCCGATGCGGTCGGCGCGCTGCTGCGCCTCCTCCAGGTAGTGCGTGGTGAGCACCACCGTGGCCCCGTCCTCGCGCAGCCGGTCCACGGCCTGCCACAGGGCGTCCCGGGACTGGATGTCGAGACCCGTGGTGGGCTCGTCGAGGAAGAGGAGGTCCGGCGTGCCGTAGACGGCGGTGGCGAAGTCCAGGCGTCGCTTCTCGCCACCGGAGAGCTGGGACACCCTGGTGCCGGCCCTGCGGGTGAGGTCGACGACGCCGAGCACACGGTCGACCTCGTCGACGCGCCCGGTGAGCCTCCCGATCAGCCGGACCGACTCCCGGACCGTCAGGTCGGGTGAGAACCCGCTCTCCTGGAGCATGATGCCCATCCGGGGCCGCACCGCCCGCCGGTCCCGCGGGCTGTGCCCGAGGACCCGCACGGTGCCCGAGGTGGCGGCGCGGTGGCCCTCGACGACCTCCAGGGTCGAGGTCTTGCCCGCCCCGTTCGTGCCGAGCAGCGCGTAGAGCTCCCCGCGCCGCACCTGGAAGGACAGGTCCTTGACGGCGTGGAAGTCGCCGTAGTGGAGGTTGAGCCGTTCGACGTCGATGACCGGTGTCTCGTTCATGCCTCGATCCCACCCGCCGCGACGCCCGTCCGGCAGTGGCGCCGTGTCACCGTCCGTGGGTGACGTCCGTCAGGTCGGGAGATGACGTGGCGTCACTGGTGCCGCGCCGGAGCCCGGCGGAATACTCCGAGGCGTGACCCACGACTGGCCGGCGGCGCACACCATGCTCGACCACAACGCGGCGACGCGGGGCGGGCTGCGGCGGCTCAACCTCGCCATGCTGCTGCCGCCGCTCGCCGCCGTCGGCGCGCTGCTGGTGGCCGTCGAAGCCCGCACCTGGTGGGACGCCGCCGTGCTGACGCTGAGCGCGGCGGCGGGCTTGCTCGCCGTCGAGCGGTGGACGGCCGGCGACCTGGCCCGGGTCGCGCTCCCCTGCCTGGTGGTCACCGCGGCGGCGTGGCCGTACGGGGTGCTGGTGGCCGGCAGCGACTCGGCCGCCTACGGAATCATGATCGTGGGCCCCCTGGTCATCCCCCAACTCCCGCGCCACCGGCGGGCGGCGACCCTGGCGCTGATCGGCTTCGTCGCCGCGGTGGGCGCGGCGCGGCCGCTGGTCTCGGGGGACGACGCCGGCGCCCTGGTCGGCTACCTGCTCGTCCCCACCGGCGTCGTCGTCATGGCGACCGGCCTCAACGTCGCCAACCAGCGGTTCTACCAGCTCATCCAGCAGTCGCGGGAGCGCGAGGCGGAGCTGGCCGTCATGCGGGAGCGGGTGCGGTTCGCCGGCGACCTGCACGACATCCAGGGCCACACGCTGCACGTGGTGAAGCTGAAGGTCGCGCTGGCCGACCGGCTGATGGACGACGACCCGGCGGGCGCGCGGCGGGAGTTGCGGGAGGTGCGTGCCCTGCTGGGCGAGACCATCGCCCAGACCAGGGAACTCGCCCACGCGCAGCGGCGGCTCAACCTCTCCGCAGAGCTGGAGAACGCGAAGAACCTCTTCGAGGCCGCCGGCATCCGGGTGCGCGTCGACCGGGAGGCCGAGGCCGACCCCCGGGCCGGCGAGCTGCTCGGCCAGGTGCTCCGCGAGACGACGACCAACATCCTGCGGCACTCGCGGGCCGAGCGGGTGCGGATCACCCTCGCGGAGCGGGGCATCACCATCGTCAACGACGGCGCGCCGGACGGGCCGACCCCCGAGCTCAGGGGCCTCGCGGCGCTCGGGGACCGGGTGGCGGGGGACGGCGGCCGGCTGCGGGTGGAACAGCGGGACGGGCGGTTCGAGACGGCCGCCGAGCTCCCGCGCCCGCGCTCCGGCGTCGTCCGGCCGGCGACTCGGAAGGACGACCGATGACCACCGTGGTGCTCGCGGACGACGAGGCCCTGCTCCGTAAGGCGTTGGCGGCGTTGCTGCCCATGGAGGGGGAGATCACCGTGCTGGCCGAGGCGGCGGACGGCGCGGCGGCCGTCGAGGCCACCCTGCGGCACCGGCCCGACGTGCTCGTCGTCGACCTGGAGATGCCCGGCGTGGACGGACTCGGCGCCGTCTCGTCGATCCGGCGCGCGCTGCCCGAGCAGGTGATCCTGATGCTGACCCGGCACGCCAGGCCGGGGGTGCTCCGCAGGGCCCTGAAGCTCGGGGTCCAGGGCTTCGTCAGCAAGTCGGCGGAGCCGGCCCACATCGCGTCGGTCGTCACGGCCCTGCACCAGGGCGGGCGGTGGATCGACCCGGAGGTCTCCGTGCTGGCCCTCGTCGACGACTGCCCGCTCACCGACCGGGAGCTCGACGTGCTGCGGGTGACCCGCGACGGGTACGCGGTCGCCGACATCGCCGCCCGGCTCCACCTGGCGGAGGGCACGGTGCGCAACTACCTCTCCCGGGCCATGCAGAAGACCGGGACCCGCACCCGGCACGAGGCGGCGCGGTACGCGCGGGAGCACGACTGGCTGTGAGACTCCTGGGCGCGGCCTAGATGAGTAAGTCCTAACGGCTGGTGGGGTGCATGAACGAGGTGAGGGTGTTCAAGATCCGGTTGTGTCGACCGACCTGAACACCCTCATCACGGCACTGTACGTGAAGATCGATGACGATCTGA
>NZ_JAVREM010000075.1:0-29577 GCF_031845425.1 Streptomyces millisiae | reverse complement strand
CTCACCGTTCCGGGCCCAGCGGGCCGGCCGGCCCGCTGGGCCCGGAACGGTGAGCGCGAGAGCGCCCCCCTTCTCCGGCTCCGCCGGCGCGCCCGGCGACCCAGCCGCCAGCCGGGCATCACGGCCACCGGGCCCCGGTGAACGCGTGCGCACTCCGGCCCGACGCCGTACCGGCTCCCCCGGACGCCGTGCCCGCTCCCGGCGCACAGCGCAGGCCGGCCTCGCGCCCCGCCCGGCGGCGTGGCCGCAGAGGCGCCGGCCCATCCCCGGCCCGCCGGCACGGCGAAGGGCCTGACCAGGCGGCGCAGCCGCCCGACCAGGCCCTTGCCGGCCGTCCCGAACGCCACCGCCGGCGGCGGCGTGGTCGCCCCTTCGGGGCGCTCCCGCCGCCAGGCGGAGTCCGCTCCCGCCGCCAGGCGGAGTCCGCATGGCGAAGGGGCCTGACCAGGCGGCATAGCCGCCGGTCAGGCCCCTGTCGGCCGTCTCAACCACCGCGTGCCGGCAACCCGAGCAGCCCTTTCGGGGCGCTCAGGCCGCCAGGCCGGTCCGTCAGCTGAAGGAGTCGCCGCAGGCGCAGGAGCCCGTGGCGTTGGGGTTGTCGATCGTGAAGCCCTGCTTCTCGATGGTGTCGACGAAGTCGATCGACGCACCGCCCAGGTAGGGCGCGCTCATGCGGTCCGTGACGACCTTCACGCCGTCGAAGTCCTTGACGACGTCGCCGTCCAGCGAGCGCTCGTCGAAGAAGAGCTGGTAGCGCAGACCGGAGCACCCGCCGGGCTGGACCGCCACGCGGAGCGCGAGGTCGTCGCGCCCCTCCTGCTCGAGCAGGCTCCTGACCTTCGCCACGGCCGCGTCGGAAACGAGAATGCCGTTGTCGACGGTCTTTTCCGTTACGGACATCTGCGTATCTCCCGGGTAGTACGGAATGCTCTGGCAGCGTGCTGCAACAGACGCCCGCTCCGATCTATTCCGGCTTCGGTGCGCCCATGCGCCTTTTCTCTTCCACTCATGCTCGCACACCCCGCCGCGACGCGGAACGCGTCACAGTGACGCTATCGGTGTCGTCAAACTGACGCGAAGGAGTTATGATCCATCGCGTCAATACGACGATAAAGGAAGGGTGCGTGCCATGAACACCGCCCAGACGCTGGGAGTCGAGCCCACTCCCCTCGCCCTCCTGCTGCTCGGCCGGAACGCCGACGCGGCCAGCGAGCGTGGCGTCGACTGTCCAGGGGACCTGCCGGCGCCGTCCGACCCCGACCTGGTGGAGCGGGCGCGGGCCGCCAAGGCCCGGCTCGGCGACCGCGTCTTCGTGCTCGGCCACCACTACCAGCGCGACGAGGTCATCCAGTTCGCCGACGTCACCGGCGACTCGTTCAAGCTGGCCAGGGACGCGGCCGCCCGGCCGGAGGCCGAGTACATCGTCTTCTGCGGCGTGCACTTCATGGCCGAGTCGGCCGACATCCTCACCTCGGACGCGCAGTCGGTCGTGCTGCCCGACCTGGCCGCCGGCTGTTCGATGGCCGACATGGCGACCGGGGAGCAGGTCGCCGAGGCGTGGGACGTGCTCACCGAGGCGGGCGTCGCCGCCGACACCGTGCCGGTGACGTACATGAACTCCTCGGCCGACATCAAGGCGTTCACCGGCCGGCACGGCGGCACCGTCTGCACCTCGTCCAACGCCCGCCGCGCCCTGGAGTGGGCGTTCGGGCAGCGGCCCGAGGGGGCGGGCAAGGTGCTCTTCCTGCCCGACCAGCACCTGGGGCGCAACACCGCGGTCCGCGACCTCGGCATGTCGCTCGACGACTGCGTGGTCTACAACCCGCACCGGCCGAACGGCGGTCTCACGGCCGACCAGCTGCGCCGGGCCAGGATGATCCTGTGGCGCGGGCACTGCTCGGTGCACGGCCGGTTCTCGCTGGACTCGGTCGAGGAGGTCAGGGCCCGGATACCCGGCGTCCAGGTGCTGGTGCACCCGGAGTGCAAGCACGAGGTGGTGGCGGCGGCCGACCACGTGGGCTCGACCGAGCACATCATCAGGATGCTGGACGCTGCCCCGGCCGGCAGCAAGTGGGCCGTGGGCACCGAGCTCAACCTGGTGCGGCGGCTCGCCGACCGGTACGCGCCGGAGGGCAAGGAGATTGTCTTCCTGGACCGGACGGTCTGCTTCTGCTCCACCATGAACCGGATCGACCTGCCGCACCTGGTGTGGGCCCTGGAGTCGCTGGCCGACGGCCGGGTGGTCAACCGGATCGAGGTGGACCCGGAGACCGAGCACTTCGCCAAGGTGGCGCTGGAGCGCATGCTGGCGCTGCCGTAGCCCCTGCCGGGCGCGAAGCCACGCGCGGCGGGACAGGACCCGCGCCGCCGCGCCACCATGGGGTCATGCTGCTGCGTCAGGTACGTGACACCCGCGCCGACGCCGAGGCCGTGCGGCAGGTGGTGCTCGCGGCGCGGGGCGAGGCCGAGGAGGACTGGCCCCCGCCCCGCACCGCGCGCTTCCACCGCAGGGCCAGGCACCTGGCGGGCACCGACCCCGGCGGCTGCTGGCTGGCCGAGGACGTCGCGGGGCGGCCGGTCGGCGCGGCGCTGGCCAGCCGGCGCGAGGGCCTGTGGGGGCTCTCGCTGCTGGTCGTGGACCCGCGGGCGCGCGGCAAGGGCGTGGGCACCGCGCTGCTGCGGCGGGCCATGACGCACGCCAGGGGCACGCTGCGCGGGATGATCTGCGGCTCGGGCGACCCGCTGGCGGCCCGGGTGCACCGGGCCGCCGGGTTCACGCTGCACCCGGTGATGCGGCTGAGCGGCACGGTGGACGCGTCGCGGCTGGCCGCGCCGGACGGCCCCGCGATCGAGGGCGGCCCGGCGCAGATCGACCTGATGAACTCGGTGGACCGCCGGCTGCGCGGCGGCGCGCACGGCCCCGACCACCGGGAGCTGCTGCTGCACTGCCGGGTGGTGGTGGCGGACGACCTCGGCGGCAGCGGCTACTGCTACCTGGACGACGACGGCACCGTCGAGCTGCTGGCCGCCACCTCACGGCGGATCGCGGTGCGGCTGCTGGCCTCGGCGCTGCTGAGCCGGCCGCCGGGGGCGACGGCCACCGTGCCGCGGCTGACGGCGGAGCAGGAGTGGGCGGTGGACGTGGGGCTCGCGGCCGGGCTCGAACTGGCCCCCGGCGGCTACCTGTGCCTGCGCGGGATGCGCCCGCCGGCCCCGTACATCCCGTCGGCCGCCTTCCTGTGAGACGGCCGAGGACGGACCCGGCGGCTCAGCCGGAGCGTGGCCGCACCAGGCCCGTCTCGTAGGCGGTGACCACGAGCTGGGCGCGGTCGCGGGCCGAGAGCTTGGTCAGCAGCCGGTTGATGTGCGTCTTCACCGTCAGCGGGCTGACCGTGAGCCGCGCCGCGATCTCGTCGTTGGACAGGCCGCCGGCCACCTCGACCAGCACCTCCCGCTCCCTGGCCGTGAGCACGTCGAGCACGCTGTCGTCCAGCGGCTCGCTCCCGTCGGACTGGGCGAGGAAGCGGGCGATCAGGCCCCGGGTGGCGGTGGGCGACAGCAGCGACTCGCCGGCGGCGGCCAGCCGGATGGCGCTCAGCAGCTCCGCCGGCTCCGCGCCCTTGCCGAGGAACCCGGAGGCGCCCGCCCGCAGCGCCTGCACCACGTAGTCGTCGGACTCGAAGGTGGTCAGGATCACCACCCGGACCGCGGCCAGCGCCGGATCGGCGCTGATGGCACGCGTGGCGGCCAGGCCGTCCATGCCGGGCATCCTGATGTCCATCAGCACCACGTCGGCGCCGCCCTCGCGGATCACCCGCAGCGCCTCCGCGCCGTCCGACGCCTCGCCGGTGACGCTCATCCCCGGGTCCGAGTCGACCAGCACCCGGAACGCGCTCCGCAGCAGCGCCTGGTCGTCCGCCAGCACCACCCTGATCACAGCACCACCCCGCTCAGCTCACCACTCACGCGGGCTCACCCGCACCAGCCGCCGGTGCGGGCCACCGGTTCGCCCGGCTCCCCGTCCTCGGTCTCCGCCCTGGGCGGGCTCAGCGGCAGCGTGACCCGGACCCGGAAGCCGCCGTCGTCCCGCGGCCCGGTCTCGCAGGTGCCGCCCAGCGCCACGGCCCGCTCCCGCATCCCGGTGAGGCCGTGGCCGCTGCCGGTGGAGCCGCCGAGCGCGGCGGTCGGGGCGGCGCCGACGCGCTCGGGCACGGGCACGGGTCCGTCGTCCTCGACGAGGATGTCGAGGACCGGGTCGACGGCCACCCCGCGGCGCACGATGCGCACCCGGGCGCTCGACTCGGGCCCGGCGTGCTTGTGCACGTTGGTCAGCGCCTCCTGAACCACCCGGTAGGCGGCCAGGTCGACGGCGGACGGCAGCGACGCCTCGGCGGCCGGGGCGTGCACGGCCACCGACATGCCGGCCCTGGTGAAGCCGTCGACCAGCTCGTCCAGCACGGCCAGGCCCCTGGCCGGCTCGGTGGGCGCGATCGGCTCGCCCTGCTGGCGCAGCAGCCCGACCGTGCTCTGCAGCTCGCCGAGGGCCCGCCGGCTGGCCTGCCTGATGTGGCCCAGCGCCTCCTTGGCCTGGTCGGGCCGGGTGTCCATGACGTGCGCCGCGACCCCGGCCTGCACGTTGACCAGGGCGATGTGGTGGGCGACCACGTCGTGCAGCTCGCGGGCGATCCGCAGCCGCTCCTCGGCCACCCGCCGCCTGGCCTCCTCCTCGCGGGTGCGCTCGGCGCGCTCGGCCCGCTCCCTGATGGCGTCCACGATGGCGCGCCGGGTGCGCACCGCCTCGCCGAGCGTGGCCGCGAGGCCGAGCCACGCGACGATGCCCAGGTTCTCCGAGGCGTACCAGGGCTGGGCGCCCAGCGTCATGGTCACCGGGATGAAGGCGGCGACGGTGACCGCGGCGACCCGGAAGGTGGTGTGCCGGTCGGTGCGCATCGCGACCGTGAAGACCGCGATCACCACCGTCATGGCCAGCGAGGCGTGCCGCTCGCTCGGCGGGTGGGACTGCGTGCCGAGCAGCAGCTCGACCACGCTGACCGCGCTGACCAGCGCCAGCACCGTCAGGGGGGCGCGGCGCCTGGCGACCAGCGCCGCGCAGGCCAGGAACGTCAGCACCACGGTGTGGGCCGGCAGCTCGCGCTTGCCGAAGCCCGGCGTGCCGCCGGCGGAGGACATGGTCACGGACGCGATCAGCACCACCACGAACACCGCGGCGGCGATCAGCGCGTCGAGCGCCATGGGGTGCACCCGCAGCCACTGCTTGGCCTGGGCGCCTTGCTCGGGATTCACGACGGCGAACTGGCTCAGTCGGGGATCAGGCCGTCTTCGGTGAGCATGGCCCGCACCTCGTCGATGGTCGCGTCGGGTGCGGGCAGGATCAGCTCGGACGGCTCCAGCGCGTCGTCCGGCAGGGGGGTGCCGAGCGTCCTGACGGCCGCGAGCAGGGCTCCGAGGGTGCGCCGGAAGCCGTCGAGGTCACCGGACTCGACCTCGGCGAGCAACTCGTCGTCGAGCTTGTTCAACTCGGGGAAGTGGCTGTCGTCCAGCCGCACCTGCCCCTCCCCCATGATCCGCACGATCATGTTGCCCTCCGGCCGTCTCGTAGGGGGTGGTCACCGCCGGTCGGCGGTCACTGCTTGTCGAACCGCGGGGAGCGCTGCTCCTCCTCCTGGCGCTCCTCGGCCCCCGAGCCGCCCTCGATGGCCTGACGCCCGGCGGAGCTGCCGCCGGCGAGCTCGGCCTTCATCCGCTCCAGCTCGAACTCGACGTCCGCGTTGCCGGAGATCCGGTCGAGCTCGGCCGTGAGGTCGTCCTTGGAGGTGCCGGTCGCGTCGTCCAGGGCGCCGGAGGCCAGCAGCTCGTCGATGGCGCCGGCGCGGGCCTGGAGCTGGGCGGTCTTGTCCTCGGCGCGCTGGATCGCGAGGCCGACGTCGCCCATCTCCTCGGAGATGCCGGAGAACGCCTCGCCGATCCTGGTCTGCGCCTGGGCCGCCGTGTAGGTGGCCTTGATCGTCTCCTTGCGGGTGCGGAACGCGTCCACCTTGGCCTGGAGGCGCTGGGCCGCCAGGGTGAGCTTGTTCTCCTCGTTCTGCAGCGTCTCGTGCTGCTGCTGGAGGTCGGCGATCTGCTGCTGGAGCCCGGAGCGCCTGGTCAGCGCCTCGCGGGCCAGGTCCTCCCGACCCAGCGCCAGCGCCTTCCTACCCTGCTCCTCCAGCTTGCCCGACTGGCCGTTGAGCTGGTTCAGCTGGAGCTCGAGCCGCTTGCGCGAGGTGGCCACGTCCGCGACGCCGCGCCGCACCTTCTGGAGCAGCTCGAGCTGCTTCTGGTACGAGTAGTCGAGCGTCTCCCGCGGATCCTCGGCCCGGTCAAGGGCCTTGTTGGCTTTCGCGCGGAAGAGCATCCCCATCCGCTTCATCACACCGCTCATGGGCCTCGCGCGCCCCCTTCATGCCGGGCTCGAACCTGTGACCAACCTGTTGATCCCCTACTACCCTACGGGTCACCTCTCCATTAGCGCACCGCTCGGCCGCGAATGGCTCCTACCTCAGGACGATTACGCGGGGCGCCCGCGTACACCCCACGGCCCGGGTCCGACGCGTCCCGAAGCGTCCGTTGCGTGATCGTGCCTGGCGGCCGGGGTCGTCCCGCCGGACGAGACCGTAGGCTTGGAGTCGTGTTCCGAAGCCGTTCGAAAGAAGACCAGGCCCGCTCCGCAGAAGCCGAGCGGGAAGACCGTGGCCGCGACCCGCAGGCGCCCAAGGGGCGGCCCACGCCCAAGCGCAGCGAGGCCGAGGCGCTGCGGCGCGCCGTCGTCAAGCCGCCGACCAACCGCAGGGACGCGGCGCGGCGGGCCAGGGAGCAGCGCAGGACCGCGATGAACAAGCAGCGCGAGGCCCTGCTCTCGGGTGACGAGCGGCACCTGCCGGCCCGGGACCGCGGCCCCGTGCGGCGGTTCGTGCGGGACTTCGTGGACACCAAGTGGCACGTGGCGGAGTTCTTCCTGCCCATCGCGGTCCTGATCCTGGTGCTGAGCATGCTGCCGTCGCTGACCGCGCGGAACATCGCGCTGCTGATGTGGCTGGCGGTCATCGTGATGATCGTGTTCGACTCGGTGCTGATGTCGCGCCGGCTGAAGAAGCAGCTGCGGGCCCGCTTCCCCGGCGAGAACCTCCGCGGCACCACGGCCTACGCGCTGATGCGCACCATGCAGATGCGCCGGATGCGGCTGCCCAGGCCCCAGATCAAGCGCGGCGAGGAGCCCCGCCGCTAGCGCCGCGACCGGCGACACTCGAACGGCGGCCGCCGCTCGCGGAGGACGCGGGCGGCGGCCACACTGCCGTTGTGAGAGGGCGCACCGACTCCCGGGACCGCCGGGACCCCCGAGCCAGCACGTGGACGGCCGCCGGCTGCGCGGTCGCGCTGCTGCTGTCCGGCGGCTGCACCGGCGGCTCGTCGGCCGCGGAGGATCCCCCCGTGCCGCACGCCATCCCGGGTGACCTGGAGGCCGCCTACCAGGACGTGGTGCGCGACGTGCTGCCGTCCGTCGTGCAGATCACCACGGAGGACGGCCTGGGCTCCGGCGTGCTGTACGACGACTCGGGCCACATCGTCACCAACGCGCACGTGGTCGGCGAGGGCCGGGACTTCGAGGTGCTGCTCGCCACCAGCCAGACGCCGCTCAGCGCCCGTCTGGTGTCCTCCTACCCGCCGCAGGACCTGGCGGTGATCGCCCTGACCGACCCGCCCGACGGGCTGCGGGCCGCCGAGTTCGGCGACTCCTCGCGCGTGGAGGTCGGCCAGATCGTGCTCGCGATGGGGAACCCGCTCGGCCTCTCGTCGAGCGTCACCCAGGGCATCGTCTCGGCGGTCGGCCGCTCGGTCAGCGAGGGCGAGGGCCAGGCGACGCTGGGCAACATGGTGCAGACCTCGGCCGCCATCAACCCGGGCAACAGCGGGGGCGCGCTGGTCGACCTCTCGGGCGACGTCGTCGGCATCCCCACGCTCGCCGCCAGGGACCCGGGGCTCGGCGGCGGCCAGGCGCCCGGCATCGGCTTCGCGATCCCCGCCTCCACCGTGACCTCGCTGGCCGACCAGATGATCGAGCACGGCCGGGTGGTGGACTCGGGCCGTGCCGCGCTGGGCGTCTCGGTGCGCACCGTGCTCGGCGACGGCTTCGAGCCGGCCGGCGCCGCGATCGTCGACGTCACCGAGGGCGGCCCCGCCGACCGGGCCGGGCTGCGCCCGGGCGACGTGCTGGTGAAGCTGGGCACCGAGCCGGTCACCGACGTGGTGTCGCTCACCGAGGCGCTGGCCTCGCACCGGCCGGACGACACGGTGCGGGTGCGCTACGCGCGGGACGGCGAGCGGCAGTTGACCGACGTCACGCTGGGCGAGGCCTGAGCGCGTCGTTCGCCGGCTTCGGGAGCGCGAGCATCACGAGTCCCGCCACGACGTAGAGCACCGCGGAGACGACGAGGACGATGCTGAGCGCGTGGGCGTGGTCGGCCAGTCCCGGTGTGCCGGTCGTCGATCCGGTGACGGCGGAGAAGAAGACCGTGCCGAGGCCGGCGATGCCGATGGCGCCGCCGATCTGGTTGGCGGTGGAGAGCACGCCGCCCGCGGCACCCGCGTTGCGCACGGGGACGCCCGCGAGGACCACGTTCACGAGGATGGGGGCGGCGAGACCGAGCCCGAGGCCGCCGATGAACAGGGCGAGGGCGAGGTACCGGTATCCGGGCTCTTCGCCGTCCGCGATGACGGCCAGGAGCACGAGCTGAGACGCCGCGATGGTGAGCGAACCGGCGATCAGCAGGGCTCTGCCGGCCTTGGCGGCGAGAGCGACGCCGAGTCCCGAGGTGATGATCGAGCCGAGCGCGTAGGGCAGGATCACCAGTCCGGTCTCCCACGCGGTGCGATCGGTGCCGTTCTGGAGGTACACCGACAGGGTGAGGAAGAACGACCCGATGCCGCCGAAGAAGAGCACCGACGCGCCCAGGCCGATCGTGAAGGCGCGGATTCCGAGCAGGGACGGATCGAAGACGGGTTCTTCCCCGCGTCCGACGAGGCGGCGCTCGTGGGCGAGGAACAGCGCCAGCACCACGATCCCGGCGGCGAGGAGGGCGTAACTGCCCCAGGACCATCCCCAGGACTCCGCCTGGACGATCGGCAGGAGCAGGAGCAGGACGCCCGAGGCGGCGAGCAGGGCGCCCAGCAGGTCCAGACGCGCGGTCGAGGTGGCGCGGGACTCCGGCAGGACCTTCGCGCCGATGACGAGCGCCAGGATCGAGACGGGCACGTTGACCCAGAAGATCGTGCGCCATCCCAGGCCGAACAGGTCGGCGTCGACGAGCAGCCCGCCCAGCAGCGGGCCGGCGACCGACGCGAGGCCCTGGACCGCCCCGTAGGCGCCGAACGCCTTGGCGCGCGCGTCCGGAGGGAACGAGGCCCGGATGATCCCGAACACCTGCGGGACCATGATTCCCCCGGCAAGTCCCTGCGCGGCGCGCGTGCCGATGAGCGTGGCCGGGTCGGCGGCCAGCGCGCAGAGGGCGGAGGTGGCCGTGAACCCGGCCAGCCCGATCATGAACAGGCGCTTGCGGCCGTACTGGTCACCGAGCCGCCCGCCGGTGATCAGGCCCGAGCCCAGGGCGAGGACGTAGGCGGCGATCATCCACTGGATCTGGGCGTCGCCGGCGCCCAGGTCCCGGGCTATCGCCGGGGCCGCGACGGTGACGATCGTCGCGTCGAGAAGGTCCATGAAGGAGCCGAAGAGCACCACCAGGAGCGTCGCGCCCGCGCCCGTGCCGGAGACGGGTGCCGAGGAAGCGGCGGGCGCGCCCGCGTCCTCACGAAGGCCTTGTGAAACGGTCATGCCGGCCACCGTGGCACCTATAGTTGCCGTCGAGTGACCGCTTCATGGGAAGGTTGAGCGATGGCTGCCACCTCCGCGCGGACGCTCAAGCTGCTGTCGATCTTCGGGATCGGTATGACCCTGACCGCCGAGGAGCTCGCCACCAGGCTCGGGGCGTCCGTGCGGACCGTGCGACGGGACATCGACACGCTCAGAGAGCTCGGGTACGAGATCGAGGCCGTGCGCGGGGTGGGCGGAGGTTACCGGCTCGGTCGCGCCACCCGGTTGCCGCCGGTCGTCTTCGACGAGGACCAGGCCGTGGCGGCGGCCGTCGCGCTCCAGACCGTGCCCGCGGTCCTTTCCGGCATCCGCGAGAACTCGGCCCGCGCCCTGGCCACGCTGCACCAGGCGATGCCTGCCCGCAGCCGTGTCCACGCCGAAGCGTTCACCGTCTCCGCGGCGCGCAACTACTGGGAGTTCCCCGCGGCGCCCATCGACGCCGAGATCGTCCGGGTCATCGGTGGCGCGATCAGGCGACAGTACGTCCTTCGCGTGGTCCACACCGGCGGGCACGAACCGGCGACGCTCGTGCTGGAGCCGCACAGCCTCGTCGTGTGGGCGGCACGGTGGTACCTCGTCGCGTTCGAACCGGCGGCGGACCGATGGCGCGCGATGCGCATCGACCACCTCGAACCGGGCCCGCCCACTGGGAGAAACTTCGATCGCCGCCAGGTCCCGCACGGCGATCCGGTCGCCTTCGTCACGAGCACGCACGACCGCGGCGACACCCCGGCGGACTGGCCCTGCCGCGGATCGGCGCTCCTCGCGCTGCCCGCGCACGTCGTCACCCGGTTCGCCCCCGGAGGATCGACGGTCGAGCACCACACCGACTCCAGCTGCCGACTCACACTCGGCGCGTGGTCATGGGCGGGGATCGCGGGACTGCTCCTGACGTTCGACGCGGACATCACGGACATCGAACCGGCGGAGCTCAGGCAGGCGCTGAGCTCCCTGCGCACCCGCATCGACGAGGGGCTCGGGCGCCCGGTGTGAGTCCACCGGGGCGCGTCACTCGTCGAGCGCCGAGTGCAGGCTCATCGGCCCGTAGACCTCGCGGCCGTCCTCCAGGAGGGTCACCTGGTCGACGCCCTCGTCGAGGAGCTCGCCCCAGATCTCCCCGATCCACGACTCGGCGTCGCCCTGGGTCCCGAAGTCGCCCGGGTCCTGGGAGGGCTCCGTCGTGGTGCCGTCCGCCTTCTCGAAACGCCACTCCCACGCCATGTCCGCCTCCTGATGCACCACCCGGCCGCGACTTCCTGACCGCAGACTAGATCACCGACCCGTCCCGCGGGGCACATGTGAGCACATCAGCCGACGAGCCGGACCGATCCGAGAGGATCAGGCCATGGACGTCACCCTGCTCGGCACCGGTGCCCCCGCCGGCCTCCCCCGTCCCGGCTGCCCGTGCGCGAACTGCGCCCGCGCGCTCGGCGAGGACGTCAGAACGGCCGCCTCGCTCCTCGTCGACGGGGTGCTGCTGCTCGACCTGACGCCGGGCGTCGCGCTGGCCGCGGCCCGGGCCGGGCGGTCGCTCGGCGGGGTGCGGCAGGTGCTGCTGACCCACCCGCACGACGGCCCGGCGCTCGAGTTCCCGCCCGGTCTGCCGGGCCCGGTCCGGCTGCCGGACGGCCGGGAGCTGACGCTGCTCAGCGGCCACCGGGTCACGGCCGTCGCCATGGACACCCCGGGCACCGGGTACGCGGTGACGGGCCCCGACGGCGGCCGGCTGCTCTACCTGCCGCCGGGCGGCGCGCCCGCCGGACTGGCCGACACCGCCCCCTACGACCTGTGCCTGCTGGACGTGGCGGGCCGGCCCGAGGCGCTGGCCAGGCTGCGCGCCGCCGGCGCGGTGGCGCTGACCACCGACGTGGTCGCGGTGCACCTGGACCACGACGTGCCGCCGGGCGACGAGTCGCGCAGGCGGCTCGCCGCGGCCGGCGCGCGTGCGGTGCCGGACGGCGGCACGCTGCTGGTGGGCGACTTCCGGGAGGTGCCGGAACCCCCGCGCCGCACCCTGGTGTTGGGCGGCGCGCGGTCCGGCAAGTCGGCGGAGGCCGAGCGGCGCCTCGCGACGTTCCCCGACGTCGTCTACGCGGCCACCGGCGGGGAGCGATCCGATGACGCCGAGTGGCGGGCCCGGGTGGCGGAGCACCGGGAGCGGCGGCCGGCCGGCTGGACCACGGTGGAGACCACCGACCTGCTGCCGCTGCTCCAACTGCCGGACGCGCCACCGCTGTTGGTCGACTGCCTCGCGCTGTGGCTGACGGCGGCCATGGACGACGTGGGCGCCTGGGAGGGCCGGGGCTGGCGGGCCGCCCTCGCGGAGCGCACGGCGGCGCTGGTCGCGGCGGTCAGGTCGACGCGGCGGCGGGTGGTGCTGGTGAGCAACGAGGTCGGCGCCGGCGTGGTGCCGGCCACCCCGGCCGGCCGCCGCTTCCGCGACGAACTCGGCCGGCTCAACGCGGCGGTGGCCGCCGAGTGCGAACAGGTGCTGCTGATGACGGCCGGTTGTGCGCTGGCGCTGCGCGGCTGAGCCACGCGCGGGGGCGCGGAGACCGGAGCGCTACCCTCGTGTGCCATGAGTGACGGCGGTGTGAACCTCGGCGGCGTGAACCTCGATGACTTCGGCGATCACATCGAGCGGCCGAGTGCCAGGCTCCGGCGGCAGGCCGAGGAGCGGCGGGCCCGGATCGGCGTACCGCCCAAGGCACTCGGCCGGCTCGACGAGATCGGCGCCTGGCTGGCCGCCGCCCAGGGCCGGGTGCCGGTGACCCCCGTCGAGCGGCCCAGGGCGCTGCTGTTCGCGGGCGACCACGGGGTGGCCTCGCTCGGCGTCTCGGCCCGCCCGGCCGGCGGCGCCACCGCCCTGGTGCGGGACGCGCTGAACGGCACCAGCCCGGCCGCCGTGCTGGCCCGTCAGGCGGGCGTGCCGCTGCGGATCGTCGACCTGTCGCTGGACTGCCCGGCGGACGAACTGCCGGAGGAGGTCAGCCGGTACCGGGTGCGGCGCGGCTCGGGGCGGCTCGACATCGAGGACACGCTGACCGAGGAGGAGACCGAGCGGGCGTTCCGCGCCGGCATGGCCATCGCCGACGAGGAGGCCGACTCGGGCACCGACCTGCTGGTGCTCGGCGACGTCTCGGTGGGCGGCACGACCGCGGCCGGCGTGCTGATCGCCGCGATGTGCGGCACGGACGCCTCGGTGGTGACCGGCAGGGGCGGGCGGCACATCGACGACCTGACGTGGATGCGGAAGTGCGCGGCCGTCCGGGACGGCCTGCGGCGGGCCAGGCCGGTGCTCGGCGACCAACTGCGGCTCCTCGGCGCGGTCGGCGGGGCCGACCTGACCGCGATGACGGGCTTCCTGCTGCAGTGCGCGGTCCGGCGCACGCCGGTGGTGCTCGACGGCGTCGTCTCGGCGGCGTGCGCGCTGGTCGGCCAGCGGATCGCCTTCCGGGCGCCGGACTGGTGGCTGGCCGGCCAGGCGAGCGGCGAGCCGGGGCAGGCCAAGGCGTTGGACCGGATGGCCATGGAGCCGCTGCTCGACCAGGGCGTGACGGTCGGCGAGGGCACCGGCGCGCTGCTCGCCCTCCCCCTGATCCGCGCGGCGGCGGCGTTGGCGGCGGAGCTGCCGACCACGACGGACTGACCGACCGTCCAGCTCCGGCGCTCCGCGCCGGGGTGCCCCCTCAGCGTTCGTCGTTGGGGGGGCCGGCGAGGATGTTGCTCATGCGGCGGCCCACGCTGTTCCACCGCGCGTCGTGGCGCTCGGCCCGCCGCTCCGCCCGTGCCCGCACCTTCGGCCACCGCTTGTAGAGCCACCGTGCCCAGAGCGAGTCGGGACGCGCCAACCGCAGGGCGCCGACCAGTGCCACCGGCGGCAGCAGGACGCCGAAGACGGCCATGACGTACTTCCCCTTCACCAGCGCCACGAGCACCACCACCAGATTGGCGAGCACGGTCAGCACCAGGTTGTACCTGACCAGCCGCTCCACGGGGCCGGCGCCGTTCACGCCGAACGGCAGGAAGCCGGTGAGCAGCGTGCCCGCGATGGCCGCCGTCAGGACCACGGCCTCGACGCTGCGCCGGCCCTGTTCCGACCAGTAGACGTCGTGCAGGTAGAGGATCAGCGCGAACTCGTCGAGCACGAGCCCGGCGCCGATACCGAAGACGACCGCCGTGGTGGCGCCGACCCAGCTGTCGGTGCCGGCGGCCACCGCGCCGAAACCGCCGGCCAGCATCAGCACCACGCCGGGCACCACGTGGTGGACGTGCTGCCCGCCGGCCGAGACATCGTGGAACGGTCCGCGGCCGGCCCGGATCAGCCGGGTGATGCAGCGCGTCACCAGGAAGGTGATGACGAAGGCCAGCAGGGCGAGCAGCAGCGGCAGCTTTCCCGGATCGACGATGTTACGAGTCCACCAGTGCACCATGACCTCCCCAGCCTCCGGCGCTACGCTGCGGTCCGATGAACGCCACGCCGCCCGGGGCCCCGAGGATCACGATCACGGACGGGCCGCGGTTCGCGCTGGCCACGCTGACGGTGCTGCCGGTGCGCGGCGTCCGGTGGGACCGGGCGGTGGCCGGGGTGGGCATGGCGTGCGCGCCGGTCGCGGGGCTCGTGGTGGGGGTCGCGGCGGCGGCCGTCGCCTGGTTCCTGGGCACGCTCGACGCCGGGCCCGCGCTGGTGGCGGTGGCCGCCGCGGCCGTGCCGGCCGTGCTCAGTCGTGGCCTGCACCTGGACGGCCTGGCCGACGTGGCGGACGGCCTGGGCAGCGGCCGGCCGGCCCCCGGGGCGTTGGCGGTCATGAAGCGGTCGGACATCGGCCCGTTCGGGGTGGTGACGCTGGTGTTCACGCTCGCCGCCCAGATCGCGGCGTTGGCCGAGGCGGCGAGCCCGCCGGCGGCGGCGCTGGTCGCGGCCCTGGTGTCGCGGGCCGCGCTGACCTGGGCGTGCCGGGCCTCAGGACCGCCGCCGGCACGTCCCGACGGGCTCGGCGCCACGGTGGCGCGGGCGGTGCCGCTGCCGGCTGCGGCGGTCGCGGTGGCCGGGGCCTGCGCGGTGGCGGCCGGCGCCGGGGCGCTGACCGGTGGGGTCGCGGGCGCGCTCGCCGCGTGCTGCGCCACGGTGCTCGCGCTGAGCGCGGCCGAGGCGCTGCTGCGTCACTGCCGGCGCCGGTTGGGCGGCGTCACCGGGGACGTGCTGGGCGCGGCGGCCGAGGTCGCGGCGACCGTGGCGCTGGTGACGCTGGCCGTGACGGCGGGTTGATCCACACCGGGCGTAGTCTTCTGGCGAATGCCGGGTGTCGGGGCGGGGCGGCGCCCGCCCCGCGCGGCCAGTGACGACGACGAGGAACACCAACACAGTGACTGCACTCACCCTCAGCAATCTCGCGGCGACCGCGGTGCCGGCCGACGCCGTGGTCATCGGGCTCGCCAAGGGCGAGTCCGGGCCGGTCATCGCGCCCGGCTCGCCGGCCGCGGCGTCCGTCGACGCCGCCTTCGACGGCGGTCTCGCGGCCGCTCTGAGCACCCTCGGCGCCAAGGGCGACGAGGAGGAGATCACCAGGCTGCCGGCCCCCGACGGGCTGCCGGTGCCGCTGGTGGTCGCCGTCGGCCTGGGCGCCGCGCCGGAGTCGGGCGCCGACTACCGGGCCGAGACGCTGCGCCGGGCGGCCGGCGCGGCGGCCAGGGCGCTGGCCGGCTCCGAGCACGCGGCGTTCGCGCTGCCGGTGGGCGGCGCGGCGGGCATCGCGCCGGTGGCCGAGGGCGCGCTGCTCGGCGCCTACGCGTTCACCGCCTTCCGCGGCCGTGGCTTCTCCGGCGCCGACAGCGGTCCGCTCTCCCGGGTCACGCTGCTCGACGCGGACGCCGGCGACGAGGCGCACGCGGTGGCCGCCGAGCGCGCGCTGGTGCTGGCCGAGGAGGTCGCCAGGGCCCGCGACCTGGTCAACACCCCGCCGAACGCGCTGAACCCGGCCGGGTTCGCGGCCCTGGTGGAGACGGCGGCCGCCGAGTACGGCGTGGAGACGCTGGTGCTCGACGAGCAGGAGCTGACGGCCGGCGGCTACGGCGGCCTGCTGGGCGTGGGCCAGGGCTCGGCCTCGCCGCCCCGGCTGGTGCGGGTGGGCTACGCGCCGGACCCGGAGGGCGCCCCGACGCTGGCGCTGGTGGGCAAGGGCATCACCTACGACTCGGGCGGCATCTCGCTCAAGCCGGCCGGCCACAACGAGACGATGAAGTGCGACATGGCCGGCGCGGCCGCCGTGTTCGCGACGGTGCTGGCCGCCGCCCGGCTCGGGCTCCGGGTGAACGTCACCGGCTGGCTGGCGCTCGCCGAGAACATGCCGTCGGGCTCCGCGGTCCGGCCGGGCGACGTGCTGACCATGTACAGCGGCAAGACGGTCGAGGTGCTCAACACCGACGCCGAGGGCCGTCTGGTGATGGCGGACGCGCTGACCAGGGCGGGCGAGGAGTCGCCCGACGCGCTGGTCGACGTGGCGACGCTGACCGGCGCGATGGTGCTGGCGCTCGGCAAGCGCACCTTCGGCGTGCTGGGCAACGACGACGCGTTCCGCGACCTGGTGCACGAGACGGCCGGGCAGGCCGGCGAGCAGTCGTGGCCGCTGCCGATGCCGGCCGAGCTGGCCGAGGGGCTGAAGTCGCCGGTGGCGGACCTGGCCAACGTGGGCGAGCGGATGGGCGGCGGGCTCTCCGCCGGCCTGTTCCTGAAGGAGTTCGTCGCGGACGGGGTGCGCTGGGCGCATCTGGACATCGCGGGGCCCGCGTTCAACGAGGGCGGCCCCTTCGGCTACACCCCCAAGGGCGGCACCGGATCCGCGGTGCGCACCCTGGTGCGTCTCGCGGAGCGGGCCGCCGGCGGGGAGCTGGCCGGCTGACCGGGGCGGGCCCGGGGCCGGTGCCCGGTCGCCGGGGCAGGGCCTCGGGCCCGTCCTCCGTCGCAGCGTGCAAAGATGGTGTCCCGGCAGGACAGGGCCGCGGCTCACCCACCAGGAGAGCCACACCACGCCGCCACCAGGCGGCACCGGAACCCGCCGGCCGGTCACCGTCGACCGGCCGCGGGCGAACACCCCATCTTGGAGGAACGTGACGTGGCGAACGACGCCAGCACCGTTTACGACCTAGTGATCCTCGGTGGCGGCAGCGGTGGCTACGCCGCGGCCCTGCGGGCGTCCCAGCTGGGCCTGGACGTCGCTCTCATCGAGAAGAACAAGCTGGGCGGCACCTGTCTGCACAACGGCTGCATCCCCACCAAGGCCCTGCTGCACGCGGGCGAGATCGCCGACGCGGCCCGCGAGGGCTCCGAGTTCGGCGTGAAGAGCACCTTCGACGGCATCGACATCGCCGGGGTGCACAAGTACAAGGACGGCGTGGTCTCCGGCCTCTACAAGGGCCTGCAGGGCCTGGTGGCCTCCCGGAAGATCACCTACGTGGAGGGCGAGGGCCGGCTGTCCTCCCCCACGAGCGTGGACGTGGGCGGCCAGCGGTACACCGGCCGGCACATCGTGCTGGCCACCGGCTCCGTGCCGAGGTCCCTGCCGGGCCTGACGATAGACGGCGACCGGATCATCTCCTCGGACCACGCGCTGGTGCTCGACCGGGTGCCGAAGTCCGCGATCGTGCTGGGCGGCGGCGTCATCGGCGTCGAGTTCGCCTCGGTGTGGAAGTCCTTCGGCGCCGACGTGACCATCGTCGAGGGCCTGCCGCACCTCGTCCCCGTCGAGGACGAGAACAGCTCCAAGCTGCTGGAGCGCGCCTTCCGCAAGCGCGGCATCAACTTCTCCCTCGGCTCCTTCTTCAAGGGCGCCGAGTACACGGCCGACGGGGTGCGGGTCACCCTGGACAACGGCAAGACCTTCGAGGCCGAGGTGCTGCTGGTCGCCATCGGCCGCGGCCCCGTCTCGCAGGGGCTCGGCTACGAGGAGGCCGGGGTCGCCATGGACCGCGGCTTCGTCCTGGTCGACGAGTACTGCCAGACCAACGTGCCGACCATCTCGGCCGTGGGCGACCTGATCCCGACCCTCCAGCTGGCGCACGTCGGCTTCGCCGAGGGCATCCTGGTGGCGGAGCGCCTGGCCGGCCTGAAGCCGGTGCCGATCGACTACGACGGCGTGCCGCGGGTCACCTACTGCCACCCGGAGGTGGCGTCCGTCGGCATCACCGAGGCGAGGGCCAAGGAGCTGTACGGCGCCGACCAGGTGGTCACGCTCAAGTACAACCTCGCGGGGAACGGCAAGAGCAAGATCCTCAAGACGGCGGGCGAGATCAAGCTCGTGCGCGTCAGGGACGGCGCCGTCGTCGGTATCCACATGGTCGGTGACCGGCTCGGCGAGCAGGTCGGCGAGGCGCAGCTGATCTACAACTGGGAGGCGCTGCCCGCCGAGGTGGCCCAGCTGATCCACGCGCATCCGACGCAGAACGAGGCGCTCGGCGAGGCCCACCTGGCCCTGGCCGGCAAGCCGCTGCACTCCCACGACTGACCTGGCCGCGTTATCCCAGAGCGCGCATGACCATTTGCCACTTTTCGTAAGGAGCAACAGAAACCATGGCGGTTTCCGTAACCCTTCCGGCGCTCGGCGAGAGCGTGACCGAGGGCACCGTCACCCGCTGGCTCAAGTCCGAAGGCGAACGCGTCGAGGTGGACGAGCCGCTGCTCGAGGTGTCGACCGACAAGGTCGACACCGAGATCCCCGCACCCGCGGCGGGCGTGCTGACGTCCATCAAGGTCGGCGAGGACGAGACCGTCGAGGTGGGCGCCGAGCTGGCGGTCATCGACGACGGTTCCGGCGCGCCGGCCGCCGCGCCGGCGCCCGCCGCCGAGGCGGCCCAGGCACCGGCGCCCGAGCCGACCCCGGAGCCGGCGCCCGCGGCGCAGGCCCCGGCCGCGCCGGCGCCCGAGCCGGCCCAGGCCCAGGCGCCGGCCGGCGGCGCCTCCGGCACCGACGTGGTGCTGCCGGCGCTCGGCGAGTCCGTCACCGAGGGCACCGTCACCCGCTGGCTGAAGGCGGTCGGCGACTCGGTCGAGGCCGACGAGCCGCTGCTCGAGGTGTCGACCGACAAGGTCGACACCGAGATCCCCGCGCCCGTGGCCGGCACCCTGCTGGAGATCACGGTCGGCGAGGACGAGACGGCCGAGGTGGGCGCCAAGTTGGGCGTCATCGGCGCGGCCGGCGCCGCTCCGGCCGCCGCCCCCGCGCCGGCGGCCCCGGCCCCGGCTCCCGCCCCCGAGCCCACTCCGGCGCCCGCGCCTGCCCCGGCTCCCGCGGCCCCGGCCCCGGCTCCCACCCCGGCCCCAGCCCCGGCTCCGGCTCCGGCTCCGGCTCCGGCCGCCAAGCCGGCGCCCGCCCCGGCGGCCGCCGCACCCGCCCCCGCGGCGGACGGCGCCTACGTCACCCCGCTGGTGCGCAAGCTGGCCGCGGAGAACGGCGTCGACCTGGCCACCGTCAAGGGCTCCGGCGTCGGCGGCCGCATCCGCAAGCAGGACGTGCTGAGCGCCGCCGAGGCCGCCCGCGCGGCCGCCGCGGCTCCCGCCGCCGCCCCGGCGGCGCCGGCCGCCCAGGCGCCGGCGCCCGTCCAGCCGTCGCCGCTGCGCGGCCAGACGGTCAAGATGAGCCGGATCCGCAAGGTCATCGCCGAGAACATGATGAAGGCGCTGCACAACCAGGCGCAGCTGTCCACCGTCATCGAGGTCGACGTCACCCGGATCATGCGGCTGCGGGCCCGGGCCAAGGACGCGTTCCTGGCCCGTGAGGGCGTCAAGCTCTCCCCGATGCCGTTCTTCGTGAAGGCGGCGGCGGAGGCCCTCAAGGCCCACCCGTCGGTCAACGCCCGGATCAACGACGACGGCACCATCACCTACCACGACGTCGAGAACGTGGGCATCGCGGTGGACTCGGAGAAGGGCCTGATGGTCCCCGTCATCAAGGGCGCGGGCGACCTGAGCCTGGCCGGCATCGCCAAGAAGACGGCGGAGCTGGCGGGCAAGGTGCGGGGCGGCGGGCTCTCCCCCGACGACATGTCGGGCGGCACGTTCACGATCAGCAACACCGGCTCGCGCGGCGCGCTGTTCGACACGATCATCGTGAACTACCCGCAGGTCGCGGAGCTGGGCATCGGCGCCACCGTGCGCCGCCCGGTGGTCGTGAACCACCCGGAGCTCGGCGAGACCATCGCCGTCCGGGACATGGTCTACCTGACCCTGTCCTACGACCACCAGCTGGTCGACGGCGCGGACGCCGCCCGCTACCTGGCGGACGTCAAGGCCCGCCTGGAGGCCGGCGCGTTCGAAGGCGAGCTCGGCCTGTAAGGGCTGTCCGGCAGCCGACGTGAGGCCGCGCCCCGCCCGGACCCTCCGGGCGGGGCGCGGCCACGTTGATCACCGAATCGATCAGCGAGTCGATCACCGATGGGAGAGTGAGCGAGCTGTGGGCATGCCCGTCGTCCATTCGCTGCGCCAGCAGATCCGCGAGCACATCGTGGAGGGCATCGTCAGCGGGCGCTGGCAGCCCGGCGAGCGGATCGTCGAGCGGCGGATCGCGGCCGAGCTCGACGTGAGCCAGACGCCCGTCCGCGAGGCGCTGCGCGAGCTGGAGACGCTGCGGCTGATCGAGTCGGCGCCCAACAAGGGGGTCCGGGTCCGGGCGTTGACCGCCGCGGACCTGGAGGAGATCTACCCGGTGCGGGCCGGGCTGGAGCAGATCGCGGCCGAGCTGGCCGCCGAGCGGCTGGCCGGCGACGTCTCGGCGCTCACCCCCGAGGTGGCGGCGCTGCGCGAGGCGGACCGGCTCGCGGACGCCGAGGCCCAGGTGGGGCACACGGTGGCGTTCCACCACGAGTTGGTGAAGGCGTCGGGGAACAGCGTGCTGCTGCACACCTGGGAGTCGCTCGGCATCGAGATCTGGACGGCGCTGTCGATCCGCTGGCTCGGCACCCGGCAGCAGTCCTACGCCGAGGAGCACCAGGAACTGGTGGACGCCTTTTTGCGGCGGGACCGGCGCATCGGGGAGCTGGTCAAGGAGCACGTCCTGAACTGTGCACCACGTGCCTGATGGCGGCGCCGGGCCTGGCACAGGATGCCAATTTCTCCGATTCGCCGATTTTTTTGCTCCGATCCTTTGATCGATCATCGATCAAAGGCTTACAGTCTCCCTGGAAGTGAGCCGCGCCGCACTGCCTGTCCTGCCGTCCGACGCGGCTCCCAGGGGAGCTCCGGTCCCGATTGTCGCGCCAACGCACGGGACCGGGCCCCTCATGGCCGCCCATGATTTCATGGGTGGTCCCATGCGTGCTGCCCGACTGATCAGACTGGTCCTGCTGCTCCAGGACCGCAGGGCGATGACCGCCGCCGAACTGGCCGCCGAACTCGAGGTCTCCGAGCGGACGGTCGCCCGCGACGTGCAGGCGCTCTCCGAGGCCGGCATCCCCGTCTACGCGGACCGCGGTCGCGCCGGCGGCTACCGCCTCGTCGGCGGCTACCGCACCCGCCTCACCGGACTCGGCCGCAGCGAGGCCGAGGCCCTCTTCCTCTCCGGCGTCCCCGGCGCGCTGCGCGACATGGGCCTGGCGGACGCCGCCTCGGCGGCCCAGCTCAAGGTCTCCGCCGCCCTCCTCCCCGAGCTGCGCTCCGCCCCCGACACGGCCGCCCAGCGCTTCCACCTGGACGCCCCCGGCTGGTGGCAGCCGCCCGAGACGCCGGAGCTGCTGCCGGCCGTCGCCGAGGCCGTCTGGGACGACCTCCGGATCCTGGTCACCTACGTGCGCGGCGACGGCGCGGAGGTGGAACGGTCGTTGGACCCCTACGGCCTGGTCCTGAAGGCCGGCACCTGGTACCTCGCGGCCCGCCCGGCCGGCGCGCCCCGCCCCCGGGTCTACCGCGTCTCCCGCTTCCGCTCCGTCACGGCACCCGGCGAGCGCTTCACCCGCGACGAGTCCTTCGACCTCCCCGCCTTCTGGACCGCCCAGGCCGCCGCCTTCGCCCGCTCCATCCTCCGCGCCGAGATCCACCTCCGCCTCTCCCCCGCCGGGACACGCGCCCTCCGCCACGTCACCGACCGCGAGGCCGCCGCCGACGCCCTGGCGGCGGCCTCACCCCCGGACGCCGACGGCTGGATCACCACGACCCTGGCCGTGGAGTCCGAGGAGGTCGCCTACACCCAACTGCTCGCCCTGGGCCCGGAGGCGGTCGTCCACGAACCCGCCTCCCTCCGCGACGCGTTGGCCACGGCGGCGGCCCGCATGGCCGCCAACTACCGCCCCTGACAAGCGGTCTCCGCCAGGACCGTGGCGTCGTGTCCCCGTGTGCGACGGTGCGGCCGCGAAGCGCTCACGAAACGTGCCTACCGTCGCACCCCGGGAGCCCGCAGCCGGCGCCCTCGCGGTGCGCGTACGCTGCGCGGATTTCGCGCGGTACGCCGCGGCGCCCGGGGGACGCGGCTTCCCCTGGCTCCAGGAGTGGCAGGCCCGCCGCGTGGCGGCGGAGGAAGGCGGCGGTCGGGGTGTCGGCCTTCGCGACGGTGGCCGGGGGGCCCGCCGCGATCAGTGAGCCGCCGGCGGGGCCGGCGCCGGGGCCCAGGTCGATCAGCCAGTCCGCGGACGCGGCCACCGGGATGTCGTGTTCGGCGATGACCACCGTGTTGCCCGAGTCCAGCAGCGCGTCCAGCGCGTCGACCACCCGCTGGACGTCGGAGGGGTGCAGGCCGGAGACAGGCTCGTCGAGGACGACGAGGCCGGCGCCGCGGCTGGTGGCGCCGCGTCTCAGCGCGGACGCCAGCTTCAGCCGCTGTGCCTCGCCGCCGGACAACTCCGTCGCGCTCTGGCCGAGTTGGAGATACCCGAGCCCGACCTGACGGAGCGCCCCCAGGGTCTCGGCGAGCTGCGGGGGCTCGGTGAACCGCTCCACGGCCTCGTCGACGGTCAGCTCCAGCACCTGGTCGACGGCCAGCCCCCGGTAGGTGATGTCCAGGGCCTCCGGCCGGTACCGCCGGCCCTCGCAGGCGTCGCAGACCACCCACACGTCCGGCAGGAAGTGCATGTCGACCAGCGTGCGGCCGTAGCCGGCGCAGGTCTCGCAGCGGCCGCCGCCCGCGGTGTTGAAGCTGAACCAGGACGCGTCGAGGCCGCGTTCGCGTGCCGTTTCGGTGCCGGCGAACAGCCTGCGGAGGATGTCGAACGCCTTGCTGTACGTGGCGGGGTTGGACCGCGGGGTCCGGCCGAGCGGTTCCTGGTCGACGACGGCGACCCAGCCGAACCCTTCGAGCCCTGTCACCTCCCGCACCCCGTCGGTCGCCGTCCCGTTCAGGGCGGCCTCCGCGCCCGCCGCGAGCGCGCCGAGCAGGCTGCTCTTGCCGCTGCCGCTCACCCCGGTCAGGCAGGTGAGCCGGCCGACGGGGAAGCGCACCAGCTCCGCGGTCACGTTGTGCGCGCGCAGCCCGCGCAGCTCCACCCAGCCGGTGTCGTCCCGGATCGGGCGGCGGTTCCGGCCCGGTCGCGGCGCCCGGCCGGACAGCTGGCGCCCGGTCAGTGACCCCGGGTGGGCGGCCACCTCGGCGGGCGGCCCGGACACCAGGACCTCGCCGCCGAGGCGGCCCGCGCCCGGTCCCATGTCGACCACCCAGTCGGCCCGGGCGATCAGCTCGGGGTCGTGCTCGACGAGGAGCACCGTGTTGCCTGCCTCGCGCAGCTCCAGGGCGATGTCGAGCAGGTGCGCCTTGTCCGCCGGGTGCAGCCCGGTGCCGGGCTCGTCCAGGACGAAGGTGATGCCGCTCAGCTCGGTGCTGAGCTGCGCGGCGAGCCGGGTCCGCTGCGCTTCGCCGCCGGACAGCGTCGTCGCGCTTCGGGAGAGCTGGAGGTGTGCCAGGCCGAGCCGGTCCAGGATGCCGAGCCTGCGGCCCAGGTCCTGGAGCAGCGGCTCGCCCACCTCGCGCTGACCGGCGTCCAGCTGGTCCGCGACCCGCCTCGCCCAGTCGCGCACCTCGCGTACCTCCACCTGGATCAGGTCGGGGTAGCTCAGCCCGCCGAGCCGCACGGACCTGGCCACCCGGTCGTACCCGCTGCCGCCGCAGCTGGCGCAGCGCTGCTTGCGCAGGTACGGCAGGTAGCGCTGTTTGGCGCCGGCCGTGCGGGCGTTCACGAACACCCGCTCCACCTCGGCGAGCGCGCCCCGCAGCGGCTGGCTCGAGGTGTAGGTCATCCGGGCCCGCTCGTTCCTGTTCGGTATGTCGACGGTCGCTTCGATGCTCTCGTCACCCGTGCCGTGGAGCACGGAGTGCCGGAACTCCTCGGGCAGCGACCGCCACGGCAAGCCCAGGTCCACGCCCCGCTTCTCGGCCAGCGCCGGTACGAACACGTGCTCGCCGGACCGCCACTTCGCGAACCAGGGCGAGGCGCCCTCGAAGAGCGGGAGGTCCGGGTGGGTGATGACGAGGTCCTCCTGCGCCTGCCAGCGCCCGCCCACCCCGTGGCAGTCCGCGCAGCCGCCCTCCGGCGAGTCGCGGTCGAAGTGGGCGGTCGTCAGTGGCCCGCCCCCGCCCTCGGCCGCCGGGTCGGCGCCGAGCGCCGGGAGGCGCGAGTAGAGGAGCCCGAGGTGGCCGTCGATGCCGGTGATCGTCGCGACCGTGGAGCGCGGGTTGCGGTTGAGGCGGCGCTGGTCGACCGCCAGCGTCGCGCCGAGCCCCAGGATACGGTCGACCCTGGGCCGGTTGCGCTGGGTGATGTACTGCCTGACGAACGGCGAGAGCCCCTCCAGGTAGCGCAGTTGGGCCTCGCTGTGCAGGGTGTCGACGGCCAGCGAGGTCTTGCCGCTGCCGCTCACTCCGGTGAAGGCCACCAGCCGTCCCTTGGGGATGCTCAGTGACACGTTCCGCAGGTTGTTGGTGCGGGCCCCCACCACGTCGATGGTCTCGTTTGCCATGTCAGGACCCGGACGACGCCGCGGTGAGCTTCGCGGGGTCGGGTGCGTAGACGGTCATCCAGTGCGGGCGCAGCCGGTAGTAGACGACGTCGTCCTCCCAGTCGAAGGCGTCCGCGCCGTAGTGCTCCTTGAGGTAGGCCAGCAGCTCGGGCCAGTCCGCGTCCGCCTCGCCGTCCCGGGGGTTGAGGATCTCGGCCGTGCCGTGCGTGAACACGCCGAGGTCCTCGCCGCGCAGGTGGGCGGCGCTGACGGCGGGTCGGGCGGCGAGGTGGCGGGCCTTGGCGGCGCCTCGGGCCGTGCCGAAGTGCCACCTCCCGTGCAGGAAGTGCCCGTCCACGGCGCTGACGCGCGGTTCGCCCTTCGCGGTCACGGTGGAGAGGGCGAGGACGCGCATGCCGGTGAGAACCTGGGTGAGTCGGCTCGCCGTCAGGGTCCGCTCGGTGTCGATGATCGAGCGGAGGTGCGAGGTGGAGCGGGGCAGCGAGGCGTCGAGGAGGGCCTGGAGCTCCGCGAGTTCTTCGGGGGTTTCGCGCATGGGGGTCCTTGTCGGTCTTCAGTTCGTGCGTGGTGGTCAGCGGTAGTCGGCCGCGTCGACGTCCCGACCCTCGTGGACGGCGTCCCTGATGTACGCCCAGGCGTCCGGCCGGGAGCCGTCTGTGTCGGTGAAGCCGTACTCGCGGGCCAGCTGGCCGCTGGAGAGTGACTGGCCGTTCCAGCGGGCGACGTCCGGGTCGCAGGCGAGCGCCGCCGCCGCACGGCCGACGAAGGTGGGGGATTCGGAGATGGCGAAGTGCGGGTCCTGTTCGATGCCGTCCCGCCAGTTCTCCTCGGTCACCTTGAAGTGGGTGTCCAGCATCGCCTCGGAGCGCAGCCAGCCCGGGGTGAGTGAGACGGCCGTGCAGCCCAGCTCCCGCAGCTCCTCGCCGAGCGCGTAGGCCATCCGGATCGGCGCGGTCTTGGCCAGGTCGTAGTAGAAGCTCTCCCGGTAGCGGCGGTTGGACTCCTTGGTGCCGTCCGTCACCTCGATGACCAGGCCGCCGGGGTGCCGGGTCAGCAGCGGCAGCGCGTGGTGGGAGGTGATGACGTGGCTCTCGACGCCGAGTCGCAGCATGCGCAGCCCGCCCGCCAGGTCGAGGTCCCACATCTTCGTCCCGAACGACAGGTCGAGCAGGTGGTCGCCGCCCCAGATGTCGTTGACCAGGACGTCAAGACGTCCCCGCTCGCGGTCGATCCGGTCGACCAGCGCCCGGACCCGCTCCGGCTCCAGGTGGTCGGTCGGCACGGCGACGCCCTCGCCGCCGGCGGCGGTCACGAGCTCGGCGGTCTCCTCGATGGTCTCGGTGGCCCGACCGACCTCGCTGACGGCCGTGCGGGTCGTCCTTCCGGTCACGTAGACCGTGGCGCCGACCGCGCCGAGCTCGACGGCCATGGCCCGTCCTGCGCCCCTGGTCGCGCCCGCCACCAGCGCGATCCTCCCGGTCAGCGGCTTGTCCTGCTGGTTCACGCACGTTCCTCTCACGTCGTGGATGCGACGGATCACACGCTCGCAGGGAAACCAGACATCTTCTGTCCGGCTTTCCCGGCGTGCGCACGGCCGCCGGGGGCGGGATCCTGTTGCCGTGATGGACGAAACGGACTTCTGGGAGATCATCGACAGCACCCGGGAATCCGCGGGTGGCGATCCCGAGGCGCACGCCGACCTGCTGGTCGATCGTCTCGCGGAGCTCGACCCGGAGGCCGTCACGGACTTCGCCCGGCACTTCGAGTCGCGCTTCGGCCGGGCCTACCGCTGGGACGTGTGGGGCGCCGCCTGGGTGCTGCTCGGCGACGCCGGGGACGCGGCGTTCGAGAACTTCCGCTGCTGGCTGATCAGCCGCGGCCGACAGGTGTTCGAGGGCACCCTGCACGAGCCCGACGCGCTCGCCGAGCTGCTCGGCCCCGAGGGCTTCGACCGGCACACCGACGGCGACGCCGAGGACGTCGGGTTCGCCGCCTACGACGCCTACGACCGGCTGACCGGCACCGAGCTGCCCGACCTCGGCCTGCCGGAGCAGCCGCGCGATCCCGAGGGCGTGCCGGTGGACTTCGCGGACACGGAGGCGATGGCCGCCGCCTACCCGCGCCTGTGGGCCCTGGCGCGGCCGGCCCCGGGTGGCCGCGTCGACGCCTGATCCCCCAGGATGGGCCCATGCGGGAACCAGCGGAGCGCGTGGAACGGATCGCCGTCACCGGCTCGTCGGGGTTGATCGGCTCGGCGCTGGTCGCGGCGCTGCGGGCGGACGAGGTGAACGTGGTGCGCCTGGTGCGGCGACCGCCGCGCGCCGCCGACGAGGAGCGCTGGGACCCGTCGGGCGCCGAGCCCGAGGTCAACCGTGCCGCGCTGGACGGCTGCACGGCCGTGGTGCACCTGGCGGGCGCCGGGGTCGCCGACCACCGGTGGACCCGCCGCTACAAGACGGAGCTCCGCGACAGCCGGGTGTTCGGCACGGCGTCGCTGGCCCGGGCGATCGCCTCGCTCGACGAGCCGCCACGGGTCTTCGTCTCGGGCAGCGCCATCGGCTACTACGGCTACACCGGCTCCCGCCCGGTGGACGAGCACGAGCCGCCCGGCACCGGCTTCCTGGCCGAGCTCTCGGTCGACTGGGAGGCGGCGGCCGAGCCGGCGAGTCGGGCCGGGGTGCGGACCGTGTTCGCCCGCACCGGCCTCGTGGTGGCCAGCTCCGGGGGCGCCTGGGGACGGCTGTTCCCGATCTTCAGGGCCGGCATCGGCGGCCGGCTCGGCAGCGGCCGGCAGTACTGGAGCGCCATCTCGCTCGCCGACCACGTCGCCGCGCTCCGCTTCCTCCTCGACGACGTGCCGGGCCTCTCCGGCCCCGTCAACCTCACCGGGCCCGAGCCGCTGACCAACCGCGAGGTGACCCGCGTGATGGGCCGGGTGCTGCGCCGGCCCACGGTGTGCGCGGTACCGGCGCCCGTGCTGCGTCTCGTCCTCGGCGAGTTCGCCCAGGACGTGCTGGGCAGCCAGCGGGTGGTGCCGCGCCGGCTGCTCGACGCCGGTTTCGCCTTCGCGCACCCCACGGTCGAGGAGCAGGTGCTGGCCGCCGTGGCCCCGGCCTGACACCCGCCGGGGGCGGCACGCGACCTTCGTGCCCCCGTGCCCTGGTCCATGCGCTCTGCCGGATTGCGCCCGGCGTGAGAGGGTCTCTCCGGTTCGGGCATTGCCCGCGCCCCCAGCGGGCATCAGGACCCACGGACCCACACCCAGGGTCCGGGGGCCACCGCCTTCAGCGGCCGGCCAACCCCGTCGACAGCGTCGTCCACGGGGCAGCGGCCCGTGCCGAACGGCCGTCCCCACGGGGATCCGAGCCCCGCCGCTCGCACGCACCGACCACCTCACCAGGAGGCCACGTGCTTCAGCGCCGACCGCACCGCGACCACTCCGACGTCGTCATCATCGGCGCGGGCCCCGCCGGGCTCGCCGCCGCACACCACCTGAGCACCGCCGGCCTCACCGTGACGGTGCTGGAGGCGGCCGACCGCATCGGCGGGCGCATGGCCACCGAGGACCTCGACGGCTTCCGCCTCGACCGCGCCGCCCACCTCGCCCTGCCCGGCTACCCCACCCGGGCCCAGCTGCCGGGGCCGCTCCCCACCCGCCGCCTGACCGGCGGCATCGTGCTGAAGGCCGCGACGCACCAGCACCGCGTCGGGGAGGCCGGCGACCACGGCTCGGCCCGCGCCGGACACCGCTCGCTGACCTCGGCCTTCGACCAGATCTGGCTGCGGGCCAACCTCGCCAGACTCGGCCGGCTGCCGGACGCCAGGCTGCGCTCCCGCCCCGAACTGACGGCGGCCGCCGCGCTGTCGGCGCGCGGCATACCGGCGCGCATAGCCGAGGGCGCGCTGCGCCCGCTGCTCGCCGCGCTGCTGCACGACCCGGAGCTCGCCACCTCGAGCCGGCTCGGCGACGAGGCGCTGCGGGCGTTCGCCCGCCGCGGCCTCGGCCTGCCGACCGGCGGCTCCGCCGCGCTGCCCGAGCTGCTGGCCGCGGCCCTGCCGGAGGGGTCGGTCAGGACCGGGGTGCGGGTGGTCTCGGTCTCCACGACGGTGGTGGAGACGGAGGCGCACGGCACGTTCCGCTGCCGGGCCGTGGTGCTGGCCACCGGCGCCGAGGAGGCGGCCCGGCTGCTGCCAGGGCTGCGGGTGCCGGCGTTCCGGCCGGTGACGGTGCTGCACCACGCGGCGTCGGCCGCCCCGCCCGGCGGGCCCACGCTGATCGTGGACGCGGCGGCCCGCGGCCCCGTCTCGCACACCATGGACGCCTCGGCGATCGACCCGTCCCGGGCGCCGGCGGGGCGGACGCTGATCACCTCGGTGGTCCTCGGCCCGCCAGCGGCCGAACCGCCGGAGCTGCTGGACAAGGCGGCCAGGGCACAGCTCGGCGAGCTGCACGGCGCGCCGGCCGACGACTGGGAGCTGCTGGCCGTGCGCCACGACCCGCGCGCCGTCCCGGTGTTCGCGCCGCCCTACCCGGGTGCGAGGTCGGCGCGGCTGCTCGACGGCCTCTACGTGTGCGGCGACCACCGCGACGTGCCGGGCCCGACCGGCGACCTCGCCTCGGCCGCCCGCGCGGCGACGGCGCTGCTGGCCGACGCGGGCATGACGCCCGCGTCCCGGCCGGTGGCCGCGGAGGCGGTCTGACGGCGGCCGGGTTTTCCCCCAC
>NZ_JAVREM010000074.1:0-31159 GCF_031845425.1 Streptomyces millisiae | reverse complement strand
CGCCCGCCCTTTCCGGCTGCGCCGGGGTGGGGGCCTGCGGCCCGCTGCGCGCCGGCCCTTGCGCGCTTGGCGCTGAGGAGACGGCCTTCCCGGCTTCGCCGCTCCGCCGCCGCGCAGCGGCGGGTGCGTGTTCAGCGATGCCGGCTTGGCCCCGGCCGCTCAGGCCCGGCCGGCTAGGCCCCCGCTGGGGGCCAGCCCTCCGACTCGGCCGCGGCGGCGGCCTCCGCGTCCTGTTCGCGGGCCACGGCGCAGGTGACGTGGCCGTCGCGGGTGTCGGCGATGATCGTGTCGCCCGGGTGGGCCTCCTCGCTCAGCAGCAGGGAGGCCAGCTGGTTGTCGAGTTCGCTCTGGATGGTGCGGCGCAGTGGCCGGGCGCCGAACTCCGGTTGGTGGCCGTGTTCGGCGAGCAGGTGGCGGGCGTCCTCCGTCACCTCGAGTCGCATGCCCTGGGCGCGCACCCGCCGCCGGCTGCGTTCCAGCAACAGGTCGACCACCCGGTCGAGTTCGCCGGGGGAGAGCCGGTGGAAGACGATGGTCTCGTCGATCCGGTTGAGGAACTCGGGTGGGAAGTGGCGGCCCAGGTCGGCGAGGAGTTCGTCCCGTACCTCCTCGGCGCGGCCGTGGTGGGCCAGGATCCGCTGGGCGCCCAGGTTGCTGGTCATGATGACCACCGTGTTGCGGAAGTCGACCGTCCGGCCCTGGCCGTCCGTCAGCCGGCCGTCGTCCAGCACCTGGAGCAGCGTGTGGAAGACGTCCGGGTGGGCCTTCTCCACCTCGTCGAAGAGCAGCACGCTGTACGGCTGCCGCCGCACCCGCTCCGTCAGCTGGCCCGCCTCCTCGTGGCCGACGTAGCCGGGTGGGGCGCCGATCAGCCGGGAGACCGTGTGCCGTTCCTGGAACTCGCTCATGTCGAACCGCACGAGCCGGTCCTCGTCGCCGAAGAGCAGCGCCGCCAGCGCCTTGGCCAGCTCGGTCTTGCCCACGCCCGTCGGGCCGAGGAAGAGGAAGGAGCCGACCGGCCGGTCGGGGTCGCCCATCCCGGCGCGGTTGCGCCGCACCGCCTCCGCGACCGCCGTGACGGCCTCGTCCTGGCCGACGACCCGGTCGTGCAGGGCGCGTTCCAGCTTCAGCAGCCGCTCGCGTTCGCTCTCCGTGAGCCGGCTGACGGGGATGCCGGTGCGCCGGGACAGCACCTCGGCGATGTCGTCGGCGGTGACCTCCCGCACCCCCTCGCGGCGCTCCTCGATGCCGGCCAACTCGCCCTCGACGCGGGCGATCTCCCGCTTCAGTTCGGCCGCGTGCTCGTAGTCCTCGGCCGCGATCGCCTGGTCCTTCTCGCGGCCGAGCCGGGCGATCCGGTCGCGGCGCCCGGTGATCTCGGTCGAGCGGCCGAGGGAGGTGAGCCTGACCCGGGCGCCGGCCTGGTCGAGCAGGTCGATGGCCTTGTCGGGCAGGAACCGGTCGGAGACGTACCGGTCGGACAGCTCGGCGGCGGCCGCCAACGCCTCGTCGGTGAACCTGACCTGGTGGTGGGCCTCGTAGGAGTCCCGCAGCCCCTCCAGGATCCGGACGGTCTCCTCGACGCCCGGCTCGGGGACGGTCACCGGCTGGAAGCGCCGCTCCAGGGCCGCGTCCTTCTCCACGTAACGCCGGTACTCGTCCATCGTGGTGGCGCCGACCACGTGCAACTCGCCGCGGGACAGCGCCGGTTTGAGGATGTCGGCGGCGTCCAGCGCGCCGCCCTCGCCGCCGGCGCCCGCGCCGACCACCGCGTGCAGCTCGTCCACGAAGAGGACGGTGGAGTGCTCGGCGGCCCGGACCTCGTCGATGACGTTCTTCAGCCGCTCCTCGAACTCGCCCCGGTACTTGGAGCCGGCGACGAGGCCCGGCAGGTCGAGCGCGACCACCCGCTTGTCCCGCAGCGTGTCCGGCACGTCCCCGGCGACGATCCGCTGCGCCAGGCCCTCGACGATCGCGGTCTTGCCGACGCCGGGCTCGCCGATCAGCACCGGGTTGTTCTTGGTGCGGCGGGAGAGGACCTCCACGGTCTGCTCGATCTCCTCGGCCCGGCCCACCACCGGGTCGAGCCGCCCGGCGCGTGCCTCGCCGGTCAGGTCGCGGCCGTAGCGGTCGAGCGTCGGGGTGGTGCTCGCCGGCCGGTCGGCCGGCTGCCGGGCCCCGTCATGACGGCCGAGGCCGGCGCCGGCCGACACCCCCGACTCGTCGAGCAGCCGGGCCGCGCCCGAGCCCGGTTCTTCGAGCAGCGCGGCCAGGATGTGCTCCGGCCCGATGTAGGAGACGCCGGCCGCCTGGGAACGGGCGTGCGCGGCGATCAGGGCGCGCTTGGCGGCCGGCGTCAGACCGGGCTCGGCCGACGGCTCGGCGCCGGCGCCCGGCAGTGCCTCGGCGACCGTGTCGGCCAGCCGGTCGGGGTCGGCGCCGGCCTCGGCGAGCAGCCCACGGGCCGGCTCCACCTGGGTGCAGGCCCACAGCAGGTGGCCGGTGTCCAGGTCCTCGACGCCGTCCGCGGCGGCCCGCTCCGAGGCCCGGGAGATCAGGTCCCGGGCCGCCTCGGACAGCAACCGGCCGATGGGCACCCGCTGCACCCGCGGCGGCGCGGCCGCCGGTGAGGTGCCGAAGAAGCGGTCGAGCAGCTCGGCGAACGGGTCGCGGGGCCGGCCGAAGGGCGAGGACGTCATGCGTCCACTACAGCAACGGCCGGGGCGGCCCGCCGGCTACCGTACGGCGAACGAGTGAACGGTGGTCGAGCGGTACACCTCGCCGGGCCGCAGCACCGTGGAGGGGAAGTCGGGCCGGTTGGGGGAGTCGGGGAAGCGCTGGGTCTCCAGGCACAGCGCGTCGCCCTGCCGGTAGACGCGGCCCGAGGGCCCGGCCAGGGTGCCGTCCAGGAAGTTGCCGCTGTAGAACTGCAGCCCCGGCTCGGTGGTGGCCACCGTCATCAGCCGGCCCGAGCCCGGCTCGTAGACCGTCGCCACCCGCTCCGGCTCGGCCGTCGCGCCCTTGTCGAGGACGAAGTTGTGGTCGAAGCCCTGGGCGCGCAGCAGCTGCGGGTGGGCCTGGCGCAGGTCGCGGCCGATCGGCTTGGCACGCCGGAAGTCGAACGGGGTGCCGTCCACCGGGGCCGGCGGCCCCTCGGGGATGAGGGTGGCGTCGACCGGCGTGTAGTGGCCGGCCTCCAGGCCGAGGCGGTGGTCGTGGACGGTGCCGGAGCCCTCGCCGGCCAGGTTGAAGTAGGTGTGCGAGGTGAGGTTGACGACGGTGGGCGCGTCGGTCTCGGCGCGGTAGTCGATGCGGAAGGCGCCGTCCTCGGTGAGCGTGTAGTCGACCTCGACCCGCAGCGTGCCCGGGTAGCCCTGGTCGCCGTCCTCGCTCGTCAGCCGGAGCGTGAGGGTGGCAGGGCCCGACGGGGTGACCTCCCAGAGCCTGCGGTCGAAGCCGACCTCGCCGCCGTGCAGGCTGTTGGGGCCGTCGTTGAGCGGCAGCTGGTGGGGCCGCCCGTCCAGCGTGAAGCGTCCCCGGGCGACGCGGTTGCCGTAGCGGCCGATCAGCGCGCCGAAGTAGGGGGAGCGGCCGGCGGCGTACGGCTCAAGGCTGTCGAAGCCGAGCGAGACGTTGGCCGACTCGCCGTGGCGGTCCGGCAGTTCGAGGGACTGCACGATCCCGCCGTAGCCGAGCACCCGCAGCCGGGTGCCGCCCCTGGCCAGCGTCCAACGGCGCACCTCGGCGCCGTCGGCCAGCCGGCCGAACACCTCGGACCACGGCGCTTCATCTCTCACGAATGTGCTCCTCAGCCGCAGGGGACGAAAAGATCCCACGACGGTAGCCCCCCGCCCCGGCACGGGCCCGGGCGGGGGGTGTGAGCGGGCCGACGCCCGGAGGTCAGCCGCGGCCCGACAGGCCGCGGCGCTTGTTCCAGATGTCGAAGGCGACCGCGACCAGCAGCACCAGGCCCTTGATCACCTGCTGCCAGTCCTCGCCGACGCCCACCAGCTGCATGCCGTTGTCCAGCACGCCGAGGACCAGGCCGCCGATCACCGCGCCGAGGACCGTGCCGACGCCGCCGCTCATCGAGGCGCCGCCGATGAACGACGCGGCGATGGCCTCCAGCTCGAAGAGGTTGCCGGCGCCGGTGGTGGCGGTGCCGGTCCTGGCCGTGAACACGATGCCGGCCAGCGCCGACAGCACGCCCATGTTGATGAAGACGGCCATGGTGACCCGCCGGTACTTCACGCCGGACAGCTCGGCCGCCGCCCGGTTGCCGCCCAGCGCGTACACGTGCCGGCCGAACACCGAGTTCCGCATCACGAAGCCCAGCAGCACCAGCAGGCCGCCCAGGATCAGCAGCACCACCGGCGCGCCCCGGTAGCTGGCCAGGGTGAGGGTGAACGCCAGCACGGCGGCCACCAGCGCCGCGCAGCGCAGCACGAACAGGCTGAACGGCAGCACCGTCAGCTCGTACTGCCGCTGCTGGGAGCGGCGCCGCCACTCCTGCGCCACCACCGCGGCGCACACCGCCAGGCCCAACAACACCGTCAGGTTGTGGTAGTTGGTCTCGGGGCCGACCTCCGGCAGGAAGCCCTGGTTGATGTCCTGGAAGCCCTGCGGAAGGCCCGACCAGGTGCGGCCCTCCAGCAGGATCCGGGTGGCGCCGCGGAACAGCAGCATGCCGGCCAGGGTGACGATGAAGGACGGTAGTCCCACATAGGCGATCCAGAAGCCCTGCCAGGCGCCGATGACGGCGCCGATCAGCAGCGAGAGCAGCACCGCGACCTGCCACGGCAGGTCGTACTCCAGGATCAGCACGGCCGCCGCGGCCCCGCTGAAGCCCGCTATGGACCCGACGGACAGGTCGATGTGCCCGTTGATGATGACGATCATCATCCCGATGGCCAGGATGAGGATGTAGCCGTTCTGGTTGATGATGTTGCTGACGTTGCGCGGCAGCAGCACGTCGCCGCCGGTCCAGATCTGGAAGACCAGCAGCAGCACGGCGAGGGCGATCAGCATGCCGTACTGGCGCATGTTGTTGCGCAGCGCGTTGCGCAACAGCGACGGCAGTTGACGGATGCCGCCGTTCGCCCCGTCGCCGCCCGGCGTCTCGCCGGTCGGGTTCTTGCCCAGGGTGGCCTGGCTCATCTCACCGTTCCTCGCTTCCGGACACCGTCTCGGTCCTCGTCATCAACCGCATCAGCGACTCCTGGTCGGCGTCCGCGCGGTCCAGCACGCCGGTCAGCCGGCCGGCGGCCATCGTCGCGATCCGGTCGCAGATGCCGAGCAGCTCGGACAGCTCGGAGGAGATGACGATCACCGCCTTGCCCTCGGCGGCCAGTTGGTCGATCACCGTGTAGATCTCGGACTTGGCACCCACGTCGATGCCGCGGGTCGGCTCGTCCAGGATCAGCACCCTGGGCTCGGCGTTGATCCAGTTCGACAGCACCACCTTCTGCTGGTTGCCGCCGGAGAGCCGGCCCACCTGCTCGAAGACGGTGGGCGCCTTGATGTTCATCGAGGCGCGGAAACGCTCGGCGACCCGCGTCTCGGCGTGGCCGTCCACCAGGCCGCGCCTGGCGACCCTGGGCAGCGCCGCCATCGAGATGTTGCGGCTGATGGTGTCGATCAGGTTGAGGCCGTAGGTCTTGCGGTCCTCCGTGACATAGGCCAGGCCGTGCTCGATGGCCTCCGACACGGACCTGGTGGAGACCGGCCGGCCGCCCATCGCGACGCTGCCGCGCTCGTAGTTGCCCCAGGAGCGGCCGAACAGGCTCATCGCCAGCTCGGTGCGGCCGGCGCCCATCAGCCCGGCGATGCCGAGGATCTCGCCGTGCCGCACCTCGAACGAGACGGAGTCGACCACCCGGCGGGCCGGGTCGAGCGGGTGCCGGACCGTCCAGTCCGACACCGACATGGCCACCTGGCCCGCCAACTCCCCGGTGTACGGGGTGCGGGTCGGGTAGAACCGCGTCAATTCCCGGCCCACCATGGCGCGGATGATCCGGTCCTCCGAGACCTCGGCCGGCGCGCCCTGCGCGGCCCGCACCGGCAGTGTCTCGATGGTGCGGCCGTCCCGCAGGATCGTCACCGAGTCGGCGACCCGGCGGATCTCGTTCAGCTTGTGCGAGATCAGGATGCAGGAGATCCCCTGCTCCCTGAACTCCACGATCAGGTCGAGGAGCTTGGCGCTGTCCTCGTCGTTGAGCGCGGCCGTCGGCTCGTCCAGGATCAGCAGCCTGGCGCGCTTGGCGAGCGCCTTGGCGATCTCCACCAACTGCTGCTTGCCGACACCGAGTTCCGCGATGGTCGTGGTCGGACGCTCCTCGGTGAGGCCGACGCGGCGCATCAGCCGCTCCGTCTCCCGTAACGTGTCCGTCCAGTTGATCATCCCGGCCCGGTTGGCCCGTTCGTTGCCCAGGAAGACGTTCTCCGCGATCGACAGGTGCGGCACCAGCGCCAGCTCCTGATGGATGATCACGATCCCGCGCCGCTCGCTGTCCTTGATGTCGCGGAACACGCAGGGCTCGCCCTCGAAGCGGATCTCCCCCTGGTAACTCCCGTGCGGGTGCACGCCGCTGAGGATCTTCATCAGCGTGGACTTGCCGGCGCCGTTCTCCCCGCAGATCGCGTGGATCTCACCGGGTGCGACGGACATGCCGACCCCGTCCAGGGCCCGCACCCCGGGAAAGGTCTTGGTGATGCCGCGCATCTCCAACACGTGCTCGGTCATGGTGGCTCAGCCCAGCTGCTCTTCGGTGTAGTAGCCCTCGTCGACGAGGATCTGGTAGTTCTCCGCGTCGACGCTCACCGGGTCGAGGAGGAAGGCCGGCACCACCTTGACGCCGTTGTCGTAGCTCTCGGTGTCGTTGGCCTCGCACTCCTCGCCGTGCAGCAGCGCGTCACCCATGGCCACCGCCTGCGCGGCCAGCTCCCTGGTGTCCTTGTAGACGGTCTGCGTCTGCTCGCCCGCGATGATCGACTGGACCGAGGCCAGCTCGGCGTCCTGCCCGGTCACCACCGGCAGCGGCTGGTCGGCGGTGCCGTAGCCGACGTTCTTCAGCGCGGCGATGATGCCGAGCGAGATCCCGTCGTAGGGGGACAGGACGGCGTCGAGCCGCTCGGAGCGGTACTCGGCGGTCAGCAGGTCGTCCATCCGCTCCTGCGCCTCCGAGCCCGACCAGCGCTCGGTGGTGATCGCGTTCAGCTCCGTCGCTCCGGAGCGGACCGTGAGCTGGCCGCTGTCCAGGAAGGGTTGCAGCACCCCCATGGCGCCCTGGAAGAAGTAGCGGGTGTTGTTGTCGTCCGGCGAGCCGGCGAACAGCTCGATGTTGAAGCTCTCGCCGCCGCCCTCGGTCAGGCCGAGGGAGTCCACGATGTACTGGCCCTGCAACGCGCCGACCCGCTCGTTGTCGAAGGAGGCGTAACAGTCGACGTTCTCGGTCTCCATCAGCAGCCGGTCGTACGCCACCACCGGGATGTCGGCGTCGGCCGCCTGCTGCAGCGCGTTGCCGAGCGAGGCGCCGTCGATGGCGGCGATCACCAGCAGGTCCACGCCCTGCGCGATCATATTCTCGATCTGGCTGATCTGCTGCTCTATCTGGTTCTCGCCGTACTGGAGGTCCGTCTCGTAGCCGGCCTCCTCGAACTGCTCGACCATGTTCTCGCCGTCGGCGATCCACCGCTCGGACTCGCGGGTGGGCATCGCGATGCCGACGGTGCCACCCTCGGCGTCGGGGTCTCGGTCTGGTTCTGAACCGCCCTCGGAATCCTGGCCGCAGGCGACCAGGGTGAGGGTGAGGGCGGCGGCTGTGGCGGCGCCTCGGGCGGCGAATCGGGCACGGAACATCGGTGCTCACGTCCTTCCGGCTACGGCTGTTACCTGCGGAGCCCGGCCGGCGAGCGGCGCCTGGCGGCGCCGGCCCGCGGCCGTCTGGTGCGGTGGTGCCTGCGGCGCGAAGCCGCGTCCGGCGCCCGGGGGGCGCCGGCCTTGCCGTGTTGCCTGCGGCGCTTGGCCGACGGGCGGCGCCCGGGGCGCCGGTCCGTGGCCGGGTGGTGCGTGCCGCAGCGGTACGTGGTGCGGTGGTGCCTGCCGGCGGCAAGCCGCGAGCGGCGCCCCAGGGGGCGCCGACTCGGGCGGGGCCGGCTCGTGCGGTGGTGCCTGCGGCGCGTGGCCGCGTTCGGCGCCGGGGGCGCCGATGGTGCGGTGGTGCCTGCGGTGCTTGGCCGCGAGCGGCGCCTGGCGGCGCCGGCCTGCGGCCGGGGCCTTGCGGTGGTGCGGGTGGCGCCTGTGGCGCCGGACCGTGGCCCGGTGGTGCGTCCGGCGCCTGGTGGCGCCGGTTGTGCGGGCGGTCCTTGGCCGCGTCCGGCGCCTGGCGGCGCCGGCGCCCGGCCGGGTTGTGCGGTGGTGCGGGCGGCGCCCGGGGGCGCCGATGGTGCGGTGTTGCCTGCGGCGCCGGACCGTGGCTCGGTGGTGCCTGCGGTGCTCGGCCGCGAGCGGCGCCTGGTGGCGCCGGCCCTCGGCCGTCTGGTGCGGTGTTGCCTGCGGCGCGTGGCCGCGTTCGGCGCCGGGGGCGCCGGGTCCTTGCGGTGGTGCCTGCGGTGCGAAGCCGCGTCCGGCGCCCGGGGGGCGCCGGCCTCCCCGTGTTGCCTGCGGCGCCTGGTGGCGCCGGCTCGTGGCCGGGTTGTGCGGTGGTGCCTGCGGCGGTGAGCCGTGAACGGCGCCGGCCCGTGGGCGGGTGTGCCGTCGCTCGTGCGCGCTGTGGAGTTGTCCGCGGCGGCGGCCAAGGCCGCGCCGCCAGGCGCTACGCGGACTGCGGTGGTGTGAAGCGGCGCAGGTCGCCGGGGAGGCGGGAGCCGAGCGTGGCCATGTTGGTGTTCGCGCCGAGGCGGGTCAGGAGGTCGAGGGCGAGCCGGCCGCGGCGGACGCGTTCCTTCGCCGTCTCGAGCGTGACGTCGCGCAGGTGCCCGCCGACCGGGTAGATGCCGGGCGCCTTGCTCAGGCCGAACTTCAGGTAGATCGGCGCGCCGCGTCTGATCAGTTCCGCGATGTCGTACATGCGGACGTAGCCGCCGAGGTCGTCCGGCGCCTCCAGGTAGAAGTCGAGCGGCACCCGGGTCGCCCGGCGGATCTCCGTCAGGTGTTCGAGCGTCAGGTCGGAGGGGACGTTGACCGAGTCGGCGCCCAGGCCCTCGTGGACCGCGACGGCCGCCGGGTTCACCGGGCCGATCAGGGCCGAGACCTTGAACGTCGTGTCGGCCGGCAGGACGCCCTGCGCACGCAGCCGGTGGAGCAGCCACAGCACGCCCTCGTCGGCGACGAGCAGGCACTTGACGCCCAGTTCGGCGGCGCGCAGCGCGTCCTCGACACAGCCGGCGACCGCGCCGTGGCCGCGGGCTCGGAGGCCGGCGCCGCCGGACGCGGTGCGGGTGCCGGCGCCGATGTCCCACGTGCCGCGCGGGCCGGTGAAGAGACAGAGCTCGACGTCCGCCTGGTTGCAGGCGTCGACCATCTCGGTGATCTCCGCGTCGGTGAGCATCCACACGCCGCTGCCCTGGCTGATGCGGTGGACCGGAACGCCCAGCTGGGCGGCCTCCTTGAGGACCGTGTGCACGGCCTCGGGGCCCTCGACGGAGGGTATCTCGGTGCGCCAGGTGCCGCCGTCGGGGAAGGCGTGCGGGGAAGCGTCGGCGGGATCGTCCGCCGGAGCCGCATAGCCCAGCGCGGCCAGGGCGGTTTCACCCGGGCGACGGGGAGTGGCGGGCGTTGACTCAGACACGATGCTCCATTGTTCGCGGTTGTTCGATCAATAGGGAAGAGGTGTGAACGAGTTTGATTCCTGGGGTGGTTGGGACCTCGCGGCTACGGGGTGAGCAGGACCTTTCCCACCGCGGGGTCGCCGCTGCCGACCAGGGCGACGGCCTCCCCGAAGGCGGTCAGCGGGAGCCGGTGGGTGATCAGCTCCGCCGGCCGCAGCAGGCCCTGGCCGAAGGCATGGGTGGCGTACGACCAGGCCGCCGGCGGGGCGCCGAAGACGCTGGCGACGGTGAGCTGGCTGACCGACAGGTGGACCGGGTCGATGCCGTGCGCGCCGGGCTCCGGCATCCCGGTCAGCACCACCCGACCGCCGCGCCTGGCCAGCAGGCAGGAGTCGCGGGCGGTGCCGGGCGCGCCGGCCGTCTCCACCACCAGGTCGTAGCGGCCGTGCAGCTCCTTGGACTCCTCAGGCGCGGCCGTGACCGTGGCGCCCATCGCGGCGGCCTGTTCCAGCGGCCTGGTCCGCGGGTCGACGGCCAGCAGTTCGGCCGGGGAGGAGGCGGCGAGCAGCTGGACCGCGAGCAGCCCGAGGGTGCCGGCGCCCACCACGGCGACGCGTTCGCCGGCGCGCGGGGCAGCCCGCAGCACGGCGGCCGCGACCACGGCGGCCGGCTCGAGCAGGGCGGCCGCCGTCAGGTCGGCGTCGTCGGCCAGCGGGTGCAGCAGCCGGGCGGGCAGCACCAGGTAGTCGGCGAAGGCGCCCGGCTGGGTGAACCCGGTCTCCTCGTAGCCGGCGGTGCACAGGCTGGTCTCGCCGCCGCGGCAGCGGTCGCAGACCCCGCAGGCGCGGAAGCCCTCGCCGACCGTCCTTCGGCCCACCAACGCGGCGTCGACGCCGGCCCCGGCCGCGTCCACCGTGCCCGACCACTCGTGGCCGGGCACCACCGGGTAGCGGACGTAACCGGCGGCCCGGGTGCCGTCGTAGACCTCCCGGTCACTCGCGCACACGCCGGCGGCGTGCACCCGCACCCGGACCTCGCCGGGGCCGGGGGCCGGTGGCTCGCCGGTCACCAGGCGGTGGGCGCCGGGCCGCTCCACCAGCACGCTGCGGGCGTCACCGGTCACGACCGCTTCGCCCCGCCGTCGCGCTTGTGCCAGTCCTCGGCCCACAGGTCGAAGTGCGCCTGCTGCTGCGGGAACTCGGCCGCCGCCTCGGTGTCGAGCTCGACGCCGAGGCCCGGCTCCTCGGAGAGCGTGAAATAGCCGTCGACCACCTCGGGCGCGCCCTTGACGACCTTCTTGATCTCGGCGTCCGCGAAGTCGTTGAAGTGTTCGAGGATCTTGAAGTTCGGGGTGCAGCCGGCCAGTTGGAGACTGGCCGCGGTGAGCACCGAGCCGCCGACGTTGTGCGGGGCGACCAGCACGTAGTGGGTCTCGGCGGTGGCGGCCAGCTTGCGCATCTCGCCGATGCCGCCGATGTGGCCGAGGTCGGGCTGGATGATGTCCACGGCCTGCGACTCGAACAGCTCCCGGAACTCGATCCGGTCGTGGATCCGCTCGCCGGTGGCGATCGGGAGGTTGGTCTTGGCGGCGACCTTGGCCAGCGCCTTCAGGTTCTCCGGCGGCACCGGCTCCTCCAGCCAGGACGGCGCGAAGCGCTCGAGTTCGCCGGCGAGCCGGATCGCGGTGGCCGGGCTGAACCGGCCGTGCATCTCCAGCAGCAGCTCGGCCTCGGGGCCTATGGCGTCCCGCACCGCCTCGACCAGGGAGATCGAGCGCAGCGTCTCGGCGTGGTCGAGCTCGAAGTTGCCGGTGCCGAAGGGGTCGAGCTTGAGGGCGCGGTAGCCGCGCTCGACGACCGCCCTGGCGGCCTTGTGGAACGCCTCCGGGGTGCGCTCGACGGTGTACCAGCCGTTGGCGTAGGCCTTGACCCGGTTGTCCGAGGCGTTGGCCCGGCCGCCGAGCAGCTGCCAGACCGGCACCCCGAGCGCCTTGCCCTTGATGTCCCAGCAGGCCATCTCGACACAGGCGATGCCGGACATCACGATCTCGCCGGCCCGCCCGTAGTCGCCGTACTTCATCCGGCGCACCAGGTCCTCGACGGCGAACGGGTCGGAGCCGACGATGTGGTTCGCCTGCGCCTCCCTGAGATAGCCGATCAGGGCGTCGGTGTGCCCCAGCATGCGGGTCTCGCCGACGCCGGTCAGGCCCTCGTCCGTGTGGACCTGCACATAGGTGAGGTTCCGCCAGGGTGTGCCGACGACATGCGTGCTGATTCCGGTGATACGCACGGGAAGCGCCCCTCCGCCACGTTCGATATTTCGTTAGCCGTTCGAAATCCTGGCGAGAACGTTAGGAGGCGGGCCATACCCTGTCAATGGTCGGGAAGGTCAGGGAATGGATACCGCGCTTCGGCCCGGACTAGTCCACGCGGGGCGCCGCCGGCTCGACCGGCTGGTCCGTCGTGATCTGCTCGTAGGCCAGCGCGGCCAGCTCGGACTGGCCCTCCCGGCTCGGGTGGAACCAGTCCCAGTCACTGAGGTGGCTGGAGGTGAAGCGGAAGTCGAAGACCGCGCCCCCGTCGTAGCGGCAGAGCACGTCCGCGGCGCAGACGTCCTCCAGCACCGTGTTGTACTCCTGCACGCGCGCCCGCACCTCCGCGCGCCGCTCGCCGGCCGACACGCCGGCGTCGCTCGCCTCGCTCAGCATGGAGGGGCAGATGTTGGCCATCTGCCACACGGTGCGGGCCATGAAGGACTCGCTGCCCTCCTCCCACAGCCGCATCAGGTCGGGGACGCTCGACACGTAGATGCCGGTCTCCGGGAGCTCCTCCCTGATCACGCCGAACGCCTCGGTCAGCGCGGCCCTGAACTCCGCCGGGCTGGTCATGGACGCCACGTCGTCCGCGCAGGCGTCGTTGGCCCCGATCAGGACGGTGACCAGCTCGGGTTCGTGGCGGACGGCCTCGGCCGCCTGGGCCGGCAGGTCGGCGACCCGGGCGCCGGTCGCCGCCAGGTTCCATGACCGCTCGGCGGTCGCCTCGCCCAGTAACTGCTGCGCGAGGCTGCTGACGGCGGTGTCCGTGCCGGTGACCCAGGACGCCTCGGGGCAGTCGGAGAGCAGGGAACAGGCGTCGAAGGCGCGGGTGATGGAGTCCCCGATGGCGGCGACCGAGTCGGGGCTGGTGTTCCACTCCGGGGCCGGGGTCGCGACCTCGTCGGGGGCGGGAGCCGCCTCCCGCGGGCCCTCCGAGGTGCAGGCGGCCAGCGTGACGACCAGAACGAGGGGTAGAGCGGACGTCGCGGCGAGCGAGCGGCGGCTGACCGGCATTCAGTTTCCTCTGGGGTCCGTCGGTGTTCTTGGGGGTGTGCGGCGGGGCGGTAGCTTGGGACCTGGCAGTGGCGACGGCCGACGCGCGCCCTCAACAAGAGTAAAAGATGACCGCGCGTCACCCGTTGTCCATTTTGCCGCAAAAAGTTGCCAATGGTGTTTACTGTTCGTGCGCGGGGCCGGTGTAGGAGGGGGCGCCTTGAGGCTCGCCGCGGGCGCAGGTAGCCAAGAGTGGAGGTCCCGGTGACGACACGTGGTGTTCTGTTCGTGCACTCCGCCCCGCGTGCGCTGTGTCCACACATCGAGTGGGCCGTCGCCGGAGTGCTCGGCGCCCGGGTCGGCCTCGACTGGACCAGGCAGCCCGCGTCCCCCGGCACCTGGCGCGCCGAGCTCTCCTGGCAGGGCGAGGCCGCCACCGCCTCCAAGCTCGCCTCCGCGCTGCGCGGTTGGCACCTGCTGCGCTTCGAGGTCACCTCCGAGCCGTGCCCCACCGCCGAGGGCGAGCGCTACAGCTGCACCCCCGACCTGGGCATCTACCACGCCGTCACCGGCATCCACGGCGACATCATGATCCCCGAGGACCGGCTGCGCGCCGCCGCGGCGCGGGCCGCGCGCGGCGAGAGCGACCTCCAGCTGGAGATCAGCCGGCTGCTCGGCAAGCCCTGGGACGACGAGCTCGAACCCTTCCGCCACGCGGGCGAGGGCGCGCCCGTCCGCTGGCTGCACCAGGTGGTGTGAGATGCCGTCCCCCCGCGTCGCGGTGCTCGGCACCGGCATCATGGGCGCCCCGATGGCCCGCAACCTCTGCCGGGCGGGGCACGACGTGCGCGTCTGGAACCGCACCGGCTCCAAGGCCGAACCGCTGGCCGCCGACGGCGCCACGGTCGCCGGCTCACCCGCCGAGGCGGTGGAGGGCGCCGACGTGGTGCTCACCATGCTCCACGACGGGGCCGCCACGCTGGCCGCGATGCGGTCGGCGACGCCCGGGCTCGCCGAGGGCGCGGTCTGGGCCCAGAGCTCCACGGTGGGCACGGAGGGCCTCGACGACCTGGTGGTGCTGGCCGCCGAGGAGGGGCTGACCCTGGTGGACGCGCCCGTGCTCGGCACCAGACAGCCCGCGGAGGCCGGCGAGTTGACCGTCCTGGCCGCCGGGCCGCCGGCCGCCAGGGAGCCGCTCGCGCCCGTCTTCTCCGCCGTCGGCTCCCGCACCCTCTGGGTCGGCGACGAGGTGGGCGCCGCCTCCCGCCTGAAGCTGGTCTGCAACAGCTGGGTGCTGGCGGTCACGCACGGCACGGCGGAGGCGCTGGCGTTGGCGAAGGGCCTCGGCGTGGACCCCGAGGACTTCCTGGGCGCGGTCGCGGGCGGCGCGCTCGACCTCCCCTACCTCCGCGTCAAGGCGGCGGCGATCCGATCGGGCGAACTCGCGCCCAGTTTCACGGTGGACACCGCGGCGAAGGACGCCCGCCTCATCCTGGCCGCCGCCGAGTCCGCCGGCGTCCGCCTCGACGTGGCCGCCGCGGGGGCGGACCGCTTCCGCCGCGCCTCGGCACAGGGCCACGGCGGCGAGGACATGGCCGCGTCCTACTTCGCCAGCTGGGACTGACGCCGAGCGGCGACCGCCGGCGCGCCTCTCACGCCCGGGCGTGCACGGTGTCGATGTACTCCTGCGCGATGGCGCTCACCTCGCCGGGCAGTTCTTCGTCGATGGGCGGGTACCCCCGCAGCGCGCTCAGGTCGAAGCCGTCCACGTCGGACAACGACATCGCCGCGACGAGCGCGTCGGCGTGGGACTGTTCGAGGGCGACGATCGCCGGCCCTCCGACGTCGACGGCGCCGTCGACGATGCCGGTGGCCGCCGTCTGGAAGTCCTCGATGGCCCCGATGGTCTCCGGGCCCACGAGCCCGTCGACGCCGATGGCGGACACCCCGTCCAGCCGGCGCGACTCGTTCAGCATCACCTGTACGTAGCGCACGTCCTGCGGTTCGTTCGGCCGGTTCCTGCCCACCGCCTGTTCGAGGGGCGAGGACCAGGCGAACGTGGGCGCCGGCACCCCGCCGGGCACGGTCCGCAGCCCCCGCCGCAGCAGGACCAGGAACAGGATGCCCAGCACGATCTTGATCGCCAGCTTCGCCTCCGGTGAGGTGAGGAGCGACTCCACACAGATCTCGTGGAGGATGACCCCCTGCCCCTCCCCGACGATGTGGAGAACCACCTTGACCTGGCCGAAGATGGTGATCGGGGCGTCGTACAGCACGAAGGTCTCGTCCGGTCGGTACAGCGTGCCGCGGTCGTAGCGCGTCATGGGGCCCGTCTGGCGGAGGAAGTCGGTCATCGCCAGGAAGCGGTCGATCTTGTCCTTGGCGTCCCGCCGGCCCGCCGCGTTGCGCGGCTTGATCTCGTAGACCTCCTTCCGCGTGGGCCGCTGCGCGATGATGTCCGGCACGGGAAAGGGCTCGTTGTCCTCGTCGTCGGGGTCGACCGCCTTCTTGCGCGCCTCACAGGCCTGCACGACGAAGTCGACGTCGAGCCCCGGGTGGTGGGCCTTCAGGAACTCGCCGAGGAAGCGACAGCGAGTGGTGTCCGTGGGCTCGTCGAAGAACTCGGTCCCGCCGTTCGACGGCCGGGTGAACCTGAAGCAGCCACCCGTCTTCAGGCAGTAGTGCTCCTGAACCACCGTCTCGACGTACGCGGAGTACTCCTGAACGATCCGCCCGGACGCGCCCACCTGCCCGGGGGTGAAACACACGGCCATCTCTCGGCTCCCATCGGACCACGGCACGAGGATTCGCCGGCCGCCCGCCGGCTCGCCGAGAGTAACGCCGTGGGCACGGACCGGCTCCCGCGGCGGCGCGCCGGTCGCGAGAACCACCCGCCCGGCCGGTCAGGCGCCGACCCGCGTGGGGCTTCCCGACGCGGCCGCCAGGATGTCGCCGAGGGCCGCCCGGGCCTCGGTCAGCTCGGCGATCCGGGTGTCGAGGTCGGTCGCCCGCTCCCTGAGGTGGTCGTGAGGAGGCGGGCCACGGCGGCCTTGGCGCGCGCCGGGGAGCGGCCGGCGCCGTGCAGCTGGATGGTGTGGTTGAGGCTCATCATCACGCCGTAGAGCTCGAAGACGAGTTGCGCCGCGTCCGTGTCCGGCGGGAGGTCGCCGGCGGCGACGGCGCGCCTGACCTCGGCGGTCAGGCGGTGCTCCCAGGCATGGAACTGACGTTGGAGCAGCACGCGGACGGGGCCGCTGCGGCCGTCGTACTCGAAGGTGGAGGAGACGAAGAGGCAGCCGCCGGGGAAGACCTCGCGCTCCAGGTAGGAGATCCAGGCGTCGCAGACCGCGAGCAGCCGCGGCAGCCCCGGGGTGGCGTCGGCGGCCGGGCGCCAGACCTCCTGGCTGAAGATGGCCGCGGCCCGCCCGAGCGCCGCGAGCTGGAGGGCCTCCTTGGTCCCGAAGTGACCGAGCAGCCCCGACTTGCTGATGCCGAGGTCGAGCGCGAGGCGGCCGATGGTGAGACCTTCGAGGCCCTCGATCGAGGCCAGGTCCACGCTGCGCTCGATGATGCGCTCTCTGGTGCGGCGGGCCTCGGCGGCCGAGTGACGCGGGCTCATGCCCCCCACTATAGGAGGGGCGGAGGGGCTATAAAGTCCGACCGATCGGTCGCTATATTGTGGTCATGACTCGCCTCACCGCGCTTGGCCACTATCAGCCCGAGCACGTGCTCACCAACGACGACCTGGCCGGCATGGTCGAAACCGACGACGCCTGGATCCGGCAGCGAACCGGCATCGTCACCCGCCGCATCGCCAGGGACGAGACCGTGACCGACCTGGCCGTCGCCGCCGCGGGGAAGGCGTTGGCGTCGGCCGGCGTCGACCCCGCCGACATCGGCCAGGTGATCGTCGCCACCTGCACCAACATCGACCGCTCCCCGTCCACCGCCGCGCAGGTCGCCGGCCGGCTCGGCATCCCGGCGGCCGTCACCTTCGACCTCAACAACGCCTGCGCGGGATTCACCACCGCGCTCGCCACCGCCGACCACGCCATCAGGGCCGGCGCCGCCCGGCACGCCCTCGTCATCGGCGCCGAGAAGATGTCCGACATCACCGACTACACCGACCGCACCAGCTGCATCCTGCTGGGCGACGGCGCCGGCGCCGCCGTCCTGAGCGCCAGCGACACCGAGGACGGCATCGGGCCCGTGGTGTGGGGCTCCGACCCCACCAGGCGGGACGCGGTCCGCATCCGGGGCGACTGGCACCCCACGTTCTCCCAGGACGGCCAGACGGTCTTCCGCTGGGCCACCACCGCCCTCGCCCCGCTGGCCAGGGAGGCCTGCGAGCGGGCCGGCGTCAGCCCGCGCGAACTCGGCGCGATCGTCACCCACCAGGCCAACCTGCGCATCATCGAGGGCATCGTCGGCCGGCTGGACGCCCCGCAGGCCGTCGTCGCCCAGGACGTCGTCGTCTCCGGCAACACCTCGGCCGCGTCCGTGCCGTTGGCGCTGTCCAAGCTGATCGAGCGCCGCGAGATCCCGGCCGGCGCCCCCGCCCTGCTCTTCGCCTTCGGCGGCGGCCTCTCCTGGGCCGGACAGGTCGTGCGCGTCCCCTGAGCCGGGGCCGAACGGCCGACACGAGGAGAGCCCCCCGCCCAACGTGGGCGGGGGGCTCTCCTCGCGTCGGGGTCGGGGACGCTCAGACCGTCCGCAGGGCCAGCACCACGTTGTGCCCGCCGAAGCCGAACGAGTTGTTGATCGCCGCGATGGTGCCGCCCGGCAGCGGGCGCGGCTCGTCCCGCACGACGTCCGCGTCCACCTCGGGGTCGAGCTCCTCCACGTTGATCGTCGGCGGCGCGACCCGGTGGTGCAGCGCCAGCACCGTGGCCACCGTCTCGATGCCGCCGGCGCCGCCGAGCAGGTGGCCGGTCATCGACTTGGTGGCCGAGATCGCCACGTGGTCCAGGTCGTCGGCCAGCACCCGCCGCAGCGACTTGATCTCGGCCACGTCACCCAGCGGCGTCGAGGTCGCGTGCGCGTTGAGGTGGACGACCTGCTCCGGCTTGAGGTCCGTGTTCTCCAGCAGGTTGGTCAGCGCCGCCGCGATGCCGCGGCCGGTCGGCTCCGGCTGGGCGATGTGGTGGGCGTCCGCCGACAGGCCCTGACCGAGCAGCTCGCAGTAGACCCGGGCGCCGCGCCGCGCCGCGTGCTCGGCCGACTCCAGGACCACCACGCCCGAGCCCTCGCCCAGCACGAAGCCGTCGCGGCCCGTGTCGTAGGGCCGGGACACCAGCTCCGGCGCCCCCTCCTTCTTGGAGAGCGCCATCATGTTGGCGAACGCCGCGATCGGCAGCGGGTGGATGGCGGCCTCGGTGCCACCCGCCACCACCACGTCGGCGCGGCCGGTGCGGATCATCTCCGCCGCGTAGCCGACGGCCTCCGCGCCCGAGGCGCACGCGCTGACGGGGGTGTGCACGCCCGCCTGCGCTCCGACCTCGAGGCCGACGTTGGCCGCCGGGCTGTTGGGCATGAGCATGGGCACGGTGTGCGGGGAAACCCGCCGCGAGCCCTTCTCACGCAGCACGTCGTACTGTTCGAGCAGGGTGGTGACGCCACCGATGCCGGAGGCGATGACCGCCCCGAGCCGGGTCGGCTCCACCCCCCCGTCCTCGCCGGCCTTGGCGGTGAAGCCGGCGTCGGCCCACGCCTCGCGGGCCGCGATCAGCGCGAACTGCGCCGAGCGGTCCAGGCGGCGGGCCAGCGGCTTGGGCAGTATGTCGAGCGGGTCGACGGCCGCCGTGGCGGCGATCTTCACCGGCAGGTCGGCCGCCCAGTCGGCGGTCAGGGCGCGTACGCCGGACCGGCCGGCCAGCAGGCCCTCCCAGGTCGTCGCGCTGTCGCCACCCAGCGGGGTGGTCGCGCCGACGCCGGTCACGACCACCGATCGATTGCTCGCGTTCACGGGATTTCTACTCCGCTTGTCGGGGGGAATGGTCTGGTTCCGCCACCCCGAGGGTGGCGACAGGCGCAGGTACGGTCAGGTCAGCTCTGGTGGTCGAAGATGTAGGTGACGGCGTCGCCGACCGTCTTCAGGCCCTTGACGTCGTCGTCCGGGATCTTGACGCTGAAGCGCTCCTCAGCGGCGACGACCACCTCGACCATGGACAGCGAGTCGACGTCGAGGTCGTCGGTGAACGACTTGTCCTCCGTCACCTCCTCGGTGGGGATGCCGGCGATCTCGTTGACGATCTCGGCGAGACCCTTGATGATCTCTTCCTTGGTGGCAGCCATTGCGGCGCTCCTTCAGTGTGTTGCGGTGGGGTACCGCTGGGTGGTGATCCGGGAGGGATCCGTTCGGACCTTGCTTAGGGGAGGGTAACGACCGTCGCGGCGTAGACCAGACCCGCCCCGAAGCCGATGACGAGGGCGGTGTCCCCGCTCTTCGCCTGCCCCGTCGCCAGCATCCGCTCCATGGCGAGCGGGATGGAGGCGGCGGACGTGTTGCCGGTGGTCTCGATGTCACGCGCGACCGCGACATGTTCCGGCAGCTTGAGGGTCTTCACCATCGAGTCGATGATCCGCATGTTGGCCTGATGCGGAATGAAGACGTCCAGATCGGCCGCGGTGATCCCGGCGGCGTCCAGTGCCTGCTGGGCGACCTTGGCCATCTCGAAGACCGCCCAGCGGAAGACCGTCTGGCCCTCCTGGCGCAGCGCGGGGAACTTCACCTTCCCCGCGGCGTCCACCGGCAGGCCGTCGAGATCGCCCACCCGGAAGCGGTCCCAGGGCACGGTCTGCGCGATGACGTCGGCCTTGTCGCCCTCCGAGCCCCAGACCGTGGGGCCCATCGCCGGCTCCTGGGAGGGGCCGAGCACCACGGCGCCGGCGCCGTCGCCGAAGAGGAACGCGGTGGAGCGGTCCTCCTTGTCGGTGAGGTCGGACAGCCGCTCCACGCCGATCACCAGCACGTGCTCCGCGCTGCCGTCGACGATCAGGCCCTTGCCGACGGTCAGGCCGTAGCCGAAGCCGGCGCAGGCCGCCGAGATGTCGAAGGCGGCCGGCTTGCCGGCCCCGAGCCGGTGGGCGATCACGGTGGCCACCGAGGGCGTCTGCAGGAAGTGCGAGACGGTGGAGACGACGACGGCGTCGATCTGCTCGGCGGTGATGCCGGCGTCGGCGATGGCCTTGCCCGAGGCGGCGAGCGCCATCTCGGCGACCGTCTCGTCGTCGTCCGCCCAGTGCCGGGTCACGATCCCGGAGCGCGAGCGGATCCACTCGTCGGAGGAATCTATGTACTTCAGGATCTCCTCGTTGGGGACGACCCTCGTCGGCCGGTAGCCGCCCACCCCCATGACACGGGCGTAGGGCGCACCCTTCCCGACCCTCAGTGTGGCCATGTCCACTGCTCCTATTCGGCGGCTTCTGCGGCAGGTGCGGATGCCGTGCGGTGGGCGGCGATCAGCTCGCGGGCCGCGTCGAGATCGTTCGGGCTCTTGATGGCCACGCGCTCCACCCCGGGGAGGTTGCGCTTGGCCAGACCAGCGAGCGTACCGCCCGGGCACAGCTCGATCAGGGCGGTGACGCCCAGCCGCTGGAACGTCTCCACGCACAGGTCCCAGCGGACCGGGTTGGACACCTGGGTCACCAGGCGACGCACGATCTCCTGGCCGTCGGCGACGACCTCGCCGTCGGCGTTGGATACGAAACGGATGCCCGGATCCCTGGGGTTCAGTCCCTTGGCCGCCGTGCGCATGGCGTCGACCGCGGGCGCCATGTGCTCGGTGTGGAAGGCGCCGGCCACCTTGAGCGCGACCACGCGGGCCTTGGCCGGCTTGTCGGCGGCGAGCGCCGCCAGCTGTTCGAGGGTACCGGCCGCGACCACCTGGCCGCCGCCGTTGTTGTTGGCCGCGGTGAGACCGAGGCGGGCGAGGTGGTCGGCGACCTCCTCCGGGTCGCCGCCGAGCACCGCGGACATGCCGGTCTCGGTGACGGCCGCGGCCTCGGCCATCGCCGTCGCGCGCTGCCGCACCAGCGCGATGGTCTCCTCCTCGGTGAGGACCCCCGCGATCGCGGCGGCCGGCAGCTCGCCGACGCTGTGCCCGGCGACGGCGCCCACCGAGGCCGTCGGGCCCGCCGGGTCGCCGTCGAAGAGCGCGGCCGCCGACAGCAGCGCGCCGGTCACCAACAGGGGCTGGGCCACGGCGGTGTCGCGGATCTCCTCCGCGTCGGCCACGGTGCCGTGGTGGACGAGGTCGAGCCCCGCGGTCTCCGACCAGGAGCCGAGGCGGTCGGAGACGCCCGGGAGTTCGAGCCACGGATTCAGGAAGCCGGGCGTCTGGGCACCCTGGCCGGGAGCGACGAGTACAAGCACCCTCTCACTCTCTCCCGGGCACCGGGTCGACCGCCGGTGGGGGCAAGAACGAAGAACAGTCGAGGGATTTGTAGCTCCCGTACAAAGCCAGGTGGGTGAAGGTCAGGCGCGTGACTCGGCGTCGGCGAGCCGCCCGAGCATCAGCGCGACGCGCAGGGTGAAGGCCGAGCGGACATCGGAAGGGGGCCATCCGGTGACATCAGTCACACGTCTCAGGCGGTACCGGACGGTGTTGGGATGCACAAAAAGCATCCGCGCCGCGCCCTCGAGACTGCTGGCCTGTTCCAGATAGACACTGAGCGTCTCCAGCAGCGCGGAACCGGCCTCCTGCAGCGGTCTGTAGATCTCCTCCACCAACAGCCGGCGGGCCGCCGGGTCGCCCGCCATGGCGCGCTCCGGCAGCAGATCGTCCGCGAGGACCGGGCGGGGCGCGTCGGGCCAGGCCGCGCAGGCCCGCAGGCCGGCGGCCGCCGCCTGCGCGGAGCGGGTCGCCGCCAGCAGGTCGCCCACCACGGGCCCGGCCACCACGGGGCCCGAGGCGAACGGGCCGATCAGCGACTTGGCGGCGGCGACCGGGTCGTCGCTGCCGCCCGCGATCACCACCAGGCGCTTGCCGAGCACCCCGGTCAGCACCTGGAGCTTGGCGTACCGCGCGGCCCGCCGGATCGCCTCCACGGTCAGCTCGCTGTCGCCGTTGGGCGCGCTGCCGAGCACGACCGTCACGTGGTCGGGCGAGCTCCACCCCAGGGCCGCCGCCCTGGACACGTCGCTCTCGTCCGCCTCGCCCGACACCACCGCGTTCACCACCAGGGACTCCAGGCGCGCGTCCCAGGCGCCGCGCGCCTCGGCGGCCTGCGCGTACACCTGGGCGGTGGCGAAGGCGATCTCCCGCGAGTACACCAGCAGCGCGTTGGTCAGCGCCGACTCCCCGCCGGGCGGCGCCAGCTCGTCGACGGCGGACTCCACCACCTCGATGGTGGTGCGCACCAGCTCCACGGTCTGGCGCAGCGTGATCGCCCTGGTCAGCTCGCGCGGCGCGGTGCCGAAGACGTCGGTGCTGATCGCCTGTGGAGTGTCCGGGTGCCGGAACCACTCGATGAACGCCGCGATGCCAGCCTGGGCGACCAGGCCGATCCAGGAGCGGTTCTCCGGCGGCATCGCGCGGTACCAGGACAACTGCTCGTCCATCCGCGCGATCGCGGCGGCGGCCAGCTTTCCCGAGGACTGCTCGAGGCGGCGCACGGTCGCGAGGTGCGCCTTCTTCTCATCGGCCTTCTCAGCTTCGGCCATCTCATCGGCATCGGACACGGGACCAGCCTGCCTCATTTCCCACCCACTCATACCAGGCGGGGGTCACCACCGCGCGACGGGTTCACGGACGGATACCGTAGGCGCATGCTTCGGGTGACGCGGGCCGCCGACCGCTATCGAGGCGGTGATCCGGCCGCCGGCATCGACACCAGGCACGCTTTCTCCTTCGCCGGCTTCTACGACCCGGAGAACGTCCGCTTCGGGCCGCTGACCGCCTGCAACGAGGAGCGGCTCGCGCCCGGCGCCGGCTTCCCCGCCCATCCGCACCGGGACGTCGAGATCGTCAGCTGGGTGCTGTCGGGCGAGCTCACGCACGAGGACGAGGACGGCACGACCACCGTGGTGCGCCCCGGCGACCTGCAGCGGCTGACGGCCGGCGCCGGCGTGCGGCACGTGGAACGCAACGCCGGTCCCGAACCGCTGCGCTTTCTCCAGATGTGGCTGATCCCCACCGAGCCCGGTGGCGAGCCGGCCTACGACGTGGTGCGCGGCCTCGGGGACGGCGTTCCCTACGCGCTGCCCCGCACGCCGGCCGTGCTGCGGGTGCGGCGGCTGCGCGCCGGCGAGCGGGCGGTGGTCGCGGGCGGCCGCCCCGGCTACCTCCATGTGGCGAGCGGCGCCGTCGAGTTGACCGGCGTCGGGCCCGCGGTGGCGCTGACGGCCGGGGACGCGGCCCGGCTGTCCGGGGCGGGGGAGCCGGCGGCGCGGGCCGCCGGCGATGCCGAGTTGCTGCTCTGGGAGCTGTCCGGCTGAGAATCGGCCGAAATCCGCCCGAGGCCGGGGGAACCGACGCACGGCCGCTCACTGTCAGTGGGGTGACGCACACTCATGACGGGGCATCACCTCCGTACCAGAACCCACCCCGGGGAGATCGACGTGAGCGACGAAGACCGCGACGAAGCGACCCCGGCGGCCACCCCGCCCCCGGCGGCGTCACCGCCGACGTTCGACGCGCCGCCTCCCGTGCCGCCGCCGCCCGGGCGCCCGCCGACGGTCGGGGTGCCGAGGGACGGGCGGATCGCGTTCACCGCCGCGCTGCTCAACCTCGGTGGCCTCGGCCTCGGCTACCTCTACCTGCGGCGGTGGCTCCGCGCCCTGCCGAGCCTGACGGCCACCGCCGCGCTGCTGTGGGCCGCGCTGCCGGCCACGGCGGAGGGCGTTCCCGGGGCGTGGCCCGCGCTCTACGCGGGTCTCGCGCTGCTCACGGCGGTCGACGGCTGGCGTCTTGGCCGGCCCCCCACGCTGGGTGGCCCGCGCCTCGCCTGGGTGCCGGCATCGGCGGGCGTGCTGCTGCTCGCGCTGCCGGTCGCCGGCGTCGTGTCCTTCGCGGACGCCCAGCGGCGGGCCCTGGAGAGCGACCTCGGCGACCGGCTGGCCGCCGCCGACCGGCTGGTGGCGGAGGCGGTGGCCGCGGCCGACTTCGCGGACGCGGAGCCCGGCTACCGCTCGGCCCTCGACGAGTACCTGGCGGTGCGCGCCGCCCACCCGGACACGGAGGCGGCCGGCGAGGTGCCGGGGCGGCTCGACTCCCTCTATGAGCGGGCCACCGCCGGGGGCTCCGGCGGCGACCGGTGCGCCGCCCTCGACCCGCTGCGGTTCTTCCGGGCGCTGCCCGAGGAGCTGGACGACACCGAGGCGCGGCGGCTGGCCGGCCGGGCCGGGGAGGACCTGCCGGAGCCGCTGCACGGCTGCGGCCTGGGGCTCGCCGCGGAGGCCGGCGCGCGCTCCGCTGAGGTGCCGCTCGCCGAACTGCTCGCGGAGTTTCCGGACTCCGAGTACGCGGGTGCGCTGCCCGGCGAGCTCGGCGAGTTGCAGGCCGCGGCCACCGACGCCATCGGCGGGGCCGAGCCGTGCCAGGCGCTGACCCGGCTGCGCTCGCTCAACGGCCTGTTCGGCCGGCTCCCAGGACCCGAGTTCACCACGCTCGCCGAGGAGGGCGCGGCGACCGTGCCGGAGGGCCTCTACCGGTGCGGCACGGACCACTTCACCGCCGGGCGGTTCGGCGAGGCGGACGGCGTGCTCGGCGAGCTGGTCGAGGACCACCCCGACCACCGGCGCGCGGAGCGGGCCGGCGACATCCTGATCGCCGCCCGGATAGCGGCCCACCTCCCCGGGGCCGGCGCCGAGCTGCCGCCCGAGCCCGGCACCGCGGGCGGGGGTTCGGTGACGCTGGAGCTCCGCAACGACTCGCCGTACGCCCTGGAGTTCCTGTTCACCGGCCCGCTGACCGGGTCCCGCACCCTGGACGGCTGCGACGGCTGCGAGGTCTACCCGGACGACCCGGGCGACGCGGCCTGCTCCGCCGACCTGGACTACCCGACCGTCACGGTCGAACTCCCCGCCGGCGACTACTACTTCCTGCACAGCTCGCCCGACGAGCCGACCCGCGAGCTGGCCGAGAGCGACCAGCTCGACCCCGACTACGTCTACACCTACTGCTCCTACATCACGGAGGACGACCTGGGCGGACCCTGGCTCGACGACCCGGGCACCGACGCCTGAACCTCAGCCGCGCAGCGGGCCGAAGCCCGGGTCCGCGAAGCGGGCGAACCGTTCGGGGTCGATCTCGACGTACCGCTCGTTGCGCTCGGCGCGTTGGGACGGGAAGAGGAAATGACCGGTGGCGCGACACGGGTGAACGCCCCGTGGCCGCCCGCTGTCGGACCGGGCGGCTACGGTGCCGCTCCATGACCGATGACGCTGCCCTGACCGGCACCCGCACCAGCTATGACACCGTGGCCGCCGCCTACGACGCGTTCGTGCCGCCGATCGCCGACGACCCGATCGACTGCGCGCTCCTCGGGGACTTCGCCTCCCGTGTCGGGGCCTCGGGCGGCGGGCCGGTGGTCGAGGTGGGCTGTGGAACGGGCCGGGTGACCGGATATCTGGCCGGCCTCGGACTTGAGGTGTCCGGCATCGACCCGTCACCCGGGATGCTGGCCGTGGCCCGCCGCGACCACCCGGGGATCAGCTTCACGGAGGGGGCGATGCCGGACCTCGACCTGCCGGACGGCTCGCTCGCCGGGCTGCTCGCCTGGTACTCGATCATCCACCTGCCCCCGGGGCGGCTGCCGGCGGCGTTCGCCGACCTCCACCGGGTGCTGCGGCCCGGTGGCTGGCTCCAGCTGGCCTTCCACGTCGGGGACCGGCGGCACCACAGGACCGAGGGCTACGGCCACGAGGGCATCGCGCTCGACATCTACTGGCTGCCGGTCGAGGGGGTCGCCGCGCTGCTGGCCGAGGCCGGGTTCGTCGTGGAGACGCACGTGGTGCGTGACCTGTCGGCCCGGGTGCCGCAGGCCCGCCTGCTGGCCCGCGCCGGCTAGCCGCCGGGCCGCTCAGCCGTTCGGTGTGAGCTCGGCGAGCACCGCGTCCGTGAAGGGGGGCCAGACCTCGGCGGCCCAGGGGCCGAACTGGCGGTCGGTGAGGGCCACACAGGCGGCCGCGGCGGCCGGGTCGACCCACAGGAAGGTGCCGGACTGGCCGAAGTGGCCGAAGGTGGCCGGCGAGGAGGTGGCGCCCGTCCAGTGCGGGGACTTGTGGTCGCGGATCGAGAAGCCCAGCCCCCAGTCGTTGGGGCGCTGGTGGCCGAAGCCGGGCAGGACGCCGGCGAGCCCGGGGAAGACCACGGAGGTGGCCTCGGCCAGGGTCTCCGGCGCCAGCAGCCGCGGGGCCAGCAGCTCGGCGGCGAAGCGTATGAGGTCGTCGACCGTGGAGGTGGCGCCCCAGGCGGGGGAGCCGGTCAGCTCGGTGGCGGCCATGCCGAGCGGCTCGAACACCGCCTGGCGCAGGTACTCGGCGAACGCCATGTCGGTGGCCTTGGCGACATGGTCGCCGAGCACCTCGAAACCGGCGTTGGAGTAGAGCCGGCGGGTGCCGGGCTCGGCCATCACCCGGTGCTCGTCGAACGCGAGCCCGGAGGCGTGCGCCAGCAGGTGGCGGACCGTGGACCCGGGCGGGCCCGCCGGCTCGTCCAGCTCGATGGCGCCCTCCTCGACGGCGATCAGCACCGCGTAGGCTGCCAGCGGCTTGGTGACGGAGGCGAGCGGGAACGGGCGGTCCACCGGGCCGCGCGCCGCGCGCCGGCCGTCCGCGGTGACCACGCCGGCCGCCGCCGTCCCCACCGGCCAGGCGTCGATCAACTCCAGGCTTCGCATGCTGCCGAGACTATCGCCCAGGCCGTGGACGCCGGTTCCGGCCGGGGGCGTTGGACGCGCTGTAGGCGAGCGGCCCCACAGTGTGAAGAGTGGAGCGAGGTTTTCCGGTTTTCTCGGTCGAGGCTTGCTTGGAGCGCACTCCAAGAACATAGCGTTTCGGTATGACCCCGACCCAGCGACTGACATCACCAGGTCCTGGCGACGAGCGCGTCGACGACGCCGTCCGCGATGACAGCTGCGTCTCCGTGGAGCGCCCGCATCCGCGGCCGGACGGGCAGGACCGCTACACCATCAGCGAGGTGGCGGCCCACACCGGGCTCACCGCGCACACCCTGCGCTGGTACGAGCGCATCGGCCTGATGCCACACATCGACCGCTCGCACACCGGCCAACGGCGCTACACCAACCGCGACCTGGACTGGCTCGCCTTCGTCGGCAAGCTCAGGCTCACCGGGATGGCGGTGGCCGACATGGTGCGCTACGCCGAGCTCGTCCGGGCGGGCGAGCACACCTTCGACGAACGGCGCGCGCTGCTGTGTGCCACGAGGGAGAGCGTGCAGGCGCGGATCGCCGAGTTGCGGGACACTCTCGCCGTGCTCAACTTCAAGATTGACTTCTACGCGGAGGCCACCGCGGTATCGGAAAGGGCGCTACACCCCGCATGAGCGACACCACCACCATCGAATCCGTACGCCTGGGCGAAGGCGGTCCCGAGGTCGGCGTCCAGGGCCTGGGCTGCATGGGCATGAGCTTCGCCTACGGGCCGACGGACGAGGACGAGGCGCGCGCCACGCTCGACCGCGCGCTCGAACTCGGCGTCACCTTCTACGACACGGCCGACTTCTACGGCGTCGGCGAGAACGAGCGGTTCCTCTCGCCGTTCTTCCGCGCGCACCGTGACGAGGTCACCATCGCCACCAAGTTCGCGCTCCAGCTGGACCCCGCCGACCCCACCAGGCGGCTCATCCGCAACGACCCCCCGTACATCCGGGAGGCCGTCGAGGCCAGCCTGCGGCGGCTCGACGTCGACGTCATCGACGTCTACTACATGCACCGCAAGGCCCCCGACGTGCCCATCGAGGAGACCGTGGGCGCCATGGCCGAGCTCGTCACCGAGGGCAAGGTGCGCTGGCTCGGCCTCAGCGAGGTCACCGGCGCCGAGCTGCGGGCCGCGCACGCCGTCCACCCCATCGCGGCGGTGCAGTCCGAGTGGTCGCTGTTCTCCCGCGACGTGGAGCGCTCGGCGGTCCCGGCGGCGCGCGACCTCGGCGTGGCCTTCGTCCCCTACTCGCCGCTCGGCCGCGGCTTCCTGACCGGCTCCTTCACCGACGCCACCAAGGAGCTCGGCGCCGACGACTTCCGGCGGCAGCAGCCCCGGTTCGTCGGCGAGAACGCGGTCGCCAACCGCGCGCTCGTGGAGGAGGTGCGGTCCGTCGCGGCCGCGCACGACGCGACGCCGGGCCAGATCGCCCTGGCCTGGGTGCAGCAGCGGGCGGAGGTCTGGGGGCTGCCGGTCGTCCCCATCCCCGGCACCCGGCGGCGGGCCCGGGTGGAGGAGAACACGGCGGCGACCAGGATCACCCTGACGGCCGAGGAGACGGCCGCGCTCGACGCCCTCGCCGACAAGGTGGCGGGCGACCGCTACGCCGACATGACCTTCAGCTCCGCCTCCCGCGACTGAGCGACGACCGAGCGACCCCAGCACCACGTCCACGGCCCCCCGGCAACCGCCGGGGGGCCGTGGACGTGGGCGCGGAACGGGTCACAGCTCGGCCAGGAGCTCCGTCTTCTTCGAGGTGAACTCCTTGTCCGTCAGCAGGCCGGCCGAGTGCAGCTCGCCGAGGTGACGGATGCGGTCCGCGATGTCCTTGGGGTCGGCCCGGTGGTTGCGGGGGGCCGGAACGGACCCCGCCGGCTCGGCCGCCCGCACCGCCTCGAGGACGGCCGCGGCCAGCGGCAGCGACTCGTGGACCAGGCCGTAGCCGAGGCCGAAGACCACGGCCGCCGGATCCTGGTCGGCCGGCCCCTCCCCGTCCACCGGCTTGCCGTCCTTGCCGCGCCGCCGCAGCCGCAGATGGCCACCGGCTATCTCGGGCGAGCGCCACTCCACCTCGGCCAGCTCCGCCACCTGGAACGACTGGTCACCGGCCTTCCACTTGGCGGACGACGCGCCCGTCCAGAACCAGCGGAACGAGACGACGGAGCCGTCGAACGAGACCTTCCCGTCGTACGCCTTGAACTGCAGGGGGGCCGCCGGGGCCGGCACCAGGTACTCGTCGGCCGCCTCGTCGGCGCGCGGGCCGAGCGCCGAGCGCAGCTCGGTGGCGTAGTAGTCGGCGAGGGTCTCGCGCTCCACCGGCAGCAGCAGCCGGTACGGGTCGGCGGACGCGCGTAGCTGTCCCGCGGCGGCGTCGAGCAGTGGATCGGCCCCGAGCCGCGGGACCGCGTGGAGCACCACCGTGCCCTTGCGCGGTCCGGGCATCAGGTCCACCGAGCTCAACGCCTCGTAGGGGATACGGCGCTCGCCGAGCACCTGGAAGAGCTTCGGTGTGCGCATTCCCCGTTCGAAGCGGATGAGCACGGAGTCGGTGTCGAACTCCCATGTGGAGTGGATTCCGGCCAGCACATCACCCATGCGGGTCATCGTATGCGCCGGGACTGACGAAATGACTTCCCTCGGATGGGTGTGTTCCTGTCACAATCCGTCGGTCATGTGGCGTGAGCGGCACAGGGGTCGACCGGGGCGCATGACCGCACCCCGGGGGCGCACGTCACGTCGTCCACGACGCCGGCCCCGATCCGCGCCAGGTTGGTGAGGCTCGCCTCGCCGGGGGAGAAGTAGCCGCTGTGCCCCTCGGCGTCACCGGCGTCCAGCAGCCGCGCCCCGAACGCGGGGGTGACCGGGTCTTGGCCGAAGCCGATCGGGCCGATCTCCATGTGCGGCACGTCCTCGATCCAGTCGTCGTCCGCCCTTATCGCCCAGACCCGGGCCGAGGTGTCCAGGTCAGCGACGCCCGAGGCACGCATACCCGGGCTGCCGGCCACGGCGATGTCGCTCACCCGCCCCGGCAGCTCGGCGGCCGCCACCCCGCACACCACCGAGCCGTAGGAGTGGCAGAACAGCGCCACCGGCGCCTCGCCCGGCAGGGCGCCGACCGCGTCGACCAGCCGGTCGGCGCCGGCCGTGGCGAGCTCGGCGGTGGCCGCCGACATGGCGATGGTGGGCGGCGAGTCGTAGTCGGCCCAGGCGATCACGGCCGTGGACGCGCCGCCGATGGCGCGCTCCTCCTCGTACAGCGCCTCGGCCATGCCGACCGGGGCCGAGTACCTGCGGGCGGTGCGCTCGAAGTTCAGCAGCCCGGAGTCGACGCCGGGCACCACGACGGAGATCCGGTCCGCCGTCTCCAGGTCCCCCATCACCTCGGCGGCCCGGCCGCGGCCCGTCGGGTCGAAGGAGAGGATCTGCCGGCCCTCGGCCAGCATCGACTCGAACCGGTGCATCCGACGCCCGGCCTCCTGCTGCCCGGCGGGGGAGAGCCGCTCGTCGGTCATCCTGGCCCGCTCCGCCGCCACGGCCTCGGCGAGCGCGTGCCGGTTGGCCTCGTAGCGCAGCTGGACGGGGGCGCCCGACAGGTTGCCCACGACCAGCGGATACCGCTCGGCGAGGCGCCGCTGCTGGGCGACGGTGAGCCCGGCGAAGAAGTCGGCCACCCGGTCCGGCGAAGCGTCCGGCTCGGGCAACGGCTCGCCGGCGACGTGACCGCGCTCCCAGGCGCTCACCTCCTGCTCGAACACGTCGGGCGGGGGCTCGGCGCGACTGGAGAGCCAACCGGCGGTCACCAGCACAACGAACACCACCGCCAGCGGCAGCAGAACGCGCCGGACGGTGGTCGGCAGAAGACCGGACTTAGGGCGTGGAACGGGACGAAATTTCAGCACTGCCACGCCATCATACGGGTCGCGCGGGACCACTCGGCGGCCCCCCTGCGGTTTCGCTGGGCGCTGTGCCTTGGCCACCGGCCGGCCGGCCCGACCAGGCGGCGCAGCCGCCGAGGTCGGGCCTGGCGGCCGTGCGGTGCCGCGCCCACCCACCCGCCCTTGGCGGGTGGCCTCGCGCGGCACGGGCCGCGTGGCCCGGCGGCGCAGCCGCCGCGGGCCCTCGGCCCTGGCGGGCCGTGCACCGCGCGGAGCGCGGTTCGGCCCGCCCCCCGCGCGAAGCGCGCGAAAAGGGGCGGGCCGAAC
>NZ_JAVREM010000073.1:0-32826 GCF_031845425.1 Streptomyces millisiae | reverse complement strand
GCGGGTGGGTGGGGGAAACTCCACAACGGCCCCCGAACACACCCACCCCCGCGCTCCCACCACAGCGGCCCGTCACGCCCGAAGCGGCAGCGCTTACGCTGGGGCCCATGCCCGTCTCCCGCAGCAGGAAGCCGAAGAACAGCAAGGCCAAGGCCGTCGCCAGGCCCACGCCGGCCAGGCGTTCGCGCCCCGCCCCGGTGCGGTTCGGCGTGGTCGCGCTCGCCGCGCTGCTGGTGTGCGCGCTGGTCGTGGGCGCGGTCTCCGCCCTCGGCGGAGGCGGCGGAGGCGGCGGCAGCCCCACGCAGGGGGAGTCGCCGACCGCACCCCAGGGCGATCAGGGCAATCCGGCCGAGTCGTTGGAGCGGCGCGACGCCGACGACCCGTACGCGCTCGGCGATGTCGACGCGCCCGTCGTGATGCTGCAGTACACGGACTTCCAGAGCGCCTTCGACGGAGTCCACGCCCGCGACGCCCACGACGACCTGGTCCGGGAGTTCGTGGACTCGGGCGTGCTCCGCATCGAGTTCCGGCAGTTCCCGATCAACGGCCCCGAGTCGGACGCCGCCGCGCGGGCGTCGTGGGCGGCGGGGCAGCAGGGCAGGTTCTGGGAGTTCTACGAGGTCGCCCTCGACGAGGAGTTCCACCAGAACGACGGCCGGTTCAGCGAGGAGCGGCTGCCGGAGCTGGCCGAGCGGGCCGGTGTCGCGGACGTCGACCGGTTCCTCGCGGACATGGAGTCCGAGGCGGCGACCGAGACGATGACCCGGGACACCAACGAGGCGCTGAGCCTGGGGGTGAGCGCCACTCCCTCGTTCCTCGTCAACGGGCAGCCGCTGCAGGGGGCGCAGCCGCTGGACGCGTTCCGGACCGCGATCGAGGCGGCGGCCGACGCCGCCCAGGGCTGACGATCAATTCCGCACACGCTGCGAAACCGTCCGATCACTCGCCTGTTCAACTCCCGCCGCCATTCAGGGGAATCCAGGTGATTGCCATCAATCCCGGTCGTATGGCCGGTGGAGCCCACGGCGAGGTTTAGCGTCCTGGGCCATGGCCCACCATCGCAGGAGACTCTGGCGTCCTTCCGCCGCCTCGGTGTACCGAAAACCCATCCGCACCGCCGCCACCACCCTCACGCTCGCCGGCGCGGCCAGCGCGCTCGGCGGGGTCGCGCTGGCCGACCCGCAGGCCTCGACGGCCGAGGTCAGGGAGCGGGTGGACGCGCTGCACCACGAGGCCGAGGTGGCCACCGAGGAGTACAACGCCGCCACCGAGGCGGCCGGCGAGGCGCGCCGCGAGCTCGACCGGCTCACCGAGGAGGCGGCGCGCCGCACCGCCGAGCTCAACCGCGCCAGGGACGCGCTCGGTTCGCAGGCCAGCGCCGAGTACCGGGCCGCCGGGCTGCCGGCCGCCGTGCAGCTGGCGCTCTCCAGTGACCCCGACGAGTACCTGGTCCGCGCCGCCCAGCTCGACCGCAGCGGCGACCGGCAGGCGCGGGCGCTGGTCGGCGTCCAGGACCGGCTGCGCGACGTGGAGCGGCTGCGCGCCGAGGCCGAGGAGCAGGCCGCCGCCCTGGCGGAGGCCGAGCACGCGGCCCGTGACCAGCGCGAGCGGGTGGAGTCGCGGCTGGCCGAGGCCGAGCGGCTGCTCGCCACGCTCAGCGAGAGCGAGCGCGCCGCCGCGCTGGCCGAGGAGTCCGGCGCCCCCCGCGCGGCCGCCGCCAGCCAGGCCCCCGCCACTCTCCCCGAAGCGCCCAGCCGGCGCGCCGCGGCGGCCGTGGCGTTCGCCTACGCGCAGCTCGGCAAGCCGTACGGCTGGGGCGCGACCGGGCCCGACGCGTTCGACTGCTCGGGCCTCACCCAGGCCGCCTGGCGCGCCGCCGGCGTCTCGCTGCCGCGCACCAGCTACAGCCAGGCCGACGCCGGCACCCGCGTCTCGCGTGACGCGCTGCGCCCGGGCGACCTGGTCTTCTACTACTCGGGCCTGAGCCACGTCGGGATGTACGTCGGCGAGGGGCAGATCATCCACGCCTCGCGCCCCGGCACGCCGGTCCGGCTGGCCCCGGTCGACTCGATGCCGTTGGTGGCCGCCACCAGGCCCGGCTGAGGCCGGGCCGGGGCCCGGCTAGGCTGAGGGGCTCCGAGGTCGGTGCCGCCAGGTGAGTGGCGTAGGGCAGGGGGAGCACACAGTGGCCGTCGAGGCGTCCCGCGGCAGCGCCGCACCGGCAACCGCGCACGCGAGCGACTGCGTCTGCGGCGACTGCCCGGTGGGTGCCGGCCCCGGGTACCGGCGGGCGGTGGAGGCGTTCCGCCGCCGCCGGGACGACCTGGCGGCGGGCACCGGGATACCCGAGGCCGTGGCGTACTCGCCGGAGGCCACCAGGCAGTGGATATCGGACGAGTTGACGCGTTCGGCCCGGGAGGTCTCGGAGCGCGCCAGGCTCGCCGGTTCGGTCTGGCTCGCGCGCACGGCGGTGCGCAGCGTCACGGTGATCTGCTCGGCGGTGGTCGCGCTGCTGCTCGGCCAGGCCCTGACGGCGGTGGGCACCGGCTGGACGCTGTCCCGGACGGCGGGTCTGCTGGCGGCCGTGCTGCTCGCGGTCCCGCTGGCGCTGACGGCCTGGCTGCACCGGGCCAGGGGCGGGGTGCTCGCCCCGCTGGTCGGGGAGGACAACCGGCTCTCGACGTCCCGCGCGGTGTCCGCGGCCTGGCTGCTGCTCGCCGGCTACGCGGTGCTGGTGCTGGCGATCACGCTGGCCGGGACGGCCGACGCCGAGCGGCGCGCGGCGCTGCTCGGCGGCTTCGACCTGGCGCACGGCGGCGGCCTGTTGACGGCCGTGGCGCTCTCCTGCGCGGTGACGGTGTGGGTGCGGCACACGGTGGCGACCCGGGTGCGCGGCTTCCGGATGCAGAAGGTGCGGGCGGCCCGGCCGCGCGCCACCGACCTGCTGACGGACGACGGCCGCCGCGGCAGCTTCCCCGACGCGCAGTACGTGCTGGTGAACGCGGCGGCGCTGGCGCTGGCCGCGACCCGGCTCGCCCGCCACCCCGACGAGCTGCCCGACCTGCCGTGGGCGGTGGCGCTGCTGGTCGCGGTGTCGGCGCTGACCTACCTGGCGGCGAAGTACACCGAGGGCGGCCGCCCGGTGATCCAGTCGATCGTGCGGGTGCGGGAGCCGGGCGAGCTGCACGCGCCGATCAGGCACGGCGACGAGCTGGAGATCCGTGGCTCCGGATTCGTGCCGGCGGGCGCCGAGTCGGCCGACCGGCTCGCGGAGACGGTGGTGCGGATCGGCGGGGTGCACGTGCCGGTGCCGCTGGTGCCGGTGGCGGGCGGGTTCAGCTGTCCTTCGGACACCCGGCTCACGGTGCCGGTGCCGGCCGAGGTGGACGCGGGCCGGGTGGACGTGCGGGTGATCACCGCCGCCGGCACCGAGTCCGGCGCGTACCCGATCACCGTCGCGGACTGACCGGCTCCTCCGTCGGCGGAGCACCGGCCGGCTCCTCGATCTCGGGCCGCCCGCGCCGCGTGCTCCGCACCGTGTAGGTGGCGATCGCGACCACGGTGGCGGTCAGCAGCACGACGCCGGGCAGGGCGAGCAGCACCGGCAGCGGCAGGAAGTCGTCGTCGCCGAGGGCCCGCTCCAGGTGGACGGCGGCGACGGCGAGCAGCCCGAGGCCGAGCACCAGCCTGGCCGGTTCGAAGCGGTGGCGGTCGATCACGGGTTGCTCCCCTCGGTCGTCTCACTCGTGGCCGCCGCGCGCCTGACGGTCGCGTGGCCGACGCCGAGTTCCAGGTCGAGCTCGACGGTTCCGCCGGCCTCGACGCCGTGCTCTGGCGGGTAGGTGTGGCTGCCGTGCACGTCGATGCCGCCGTCGACGTCGTCGATCCTGACGGCCGGGCTGCCCTCGTCCTTGAGCGGCTGGTAGGTGAAGGCGCCCACGGTGACGTCGGCGCGCACCACCACGGTGACGTCGGCCGGCACCAGGACGGTGATCTGCCCGGCTCCCCCCTCGACCCGGGTGCTGACGCGTTCGCCCGCCGGCACGTCGAGGGCCGTCAGGTCGAGGCGGGCGTCGGCGCTGCCCACCACGTACGCGGACCGCAGCTGGTCGGCCGAGGCCACCCGCCAGGTGGGGGTGGTGACGCTGGTGGTGATGTTGTCCGGCAGCACCGAGGCGGCGCCGAGCAGCACGCTGGTGACGATGACCGAGGCCACCGTGCCGGCGCCGAGTCGGCCGCGGAAGGCGCTGAACACCATCCCGGTGCCGAGCACCGCGAGGGCGCAGGCGAGGCCGACGGCGAGGGCGGCGCCCAGCGGCTCGCTGCTCCAGGCGAGCGCGGTGCCCGACCCGCAGGCGACGAGGGCGAGCAGCAGCACCAGCGCGCTGAACGGCCATTCGCGCCGCCTGGCCGGCGGCTGGACCGGCGGCCAGCCCTCCATGGGCCGGCGGGCGCCGGGGACGGGGGTCGGCTGGTAGTCGCCCGGCTTGGCGTCGGCCGGGCCCCACAGGTAGCCGGTGGACCGCTCGGCCGTGCCCTGCCACCAGGAGGGGCCGGGCGGCGCGGGCGGGGCCTGCGCCTCGGGCGGCGCCTCGGCGACGACCTCGGCGACCCCGCGCGGGCTCATGGCGACGGCCTGCTCGCCGCGCCGCCGCGACCAGGAGGCGGCGCCGGCCAGGGCGCCGAAGACCAGCACGGAGAACCACGCGACGCCGCCGCCGTCGCCGATGGTGGCGAGCAGCAGCCCGCAGCCGGCGACGATGAAGAGCAGGGCGGTGAGCCCGGGGCCCTCGACGCGTCCGGACAGCAGCCGGCGGCCCTCGTTCTCCTCCTCCCGCTCGAACGGGATGAGCAGCCAGGCCAGCCCGTAGGCGATGAGGCCGACGCCGCCGACGACCGAGAGCAGGGCGACGGGCACCCGGAAGATCACCGGGTCGAGGTTGAAGTACCGGCCGAGCCCGCCGCAGACCCCGCCGACGACCTTGTGGCGGCGGCTGCGGGCCAGGCTCTCCTCCGGCGGCGTCGGCGGCGCCGCCACGTGCTCTGTCATGGTCTCCATGGTGGCGGGCGGCGGGCCGCGACGGAATCCGGGGCGCCCCCGAGGCGCCCCTGAAGCGGCCGCGGGGAATCGTGCGGGTACACCCTGATGCCAGGCGGCCCTCCGGCATGTGACGATCGGTGGCATGACCGCCGCACCACCGTCGGCGCCCCCCGCGGCGCCAGCCGCCGCCCGGCCGGCCGCCCCCGGCCTCGGCCAGGGGCCCGAGGAGCCGCCCCTGCGCAAGCTGTACCGCAGCGTGGACGGCCGCTGGCTCGGCGGCGTCGCGCGCGGCCTGGCCGGGCACGTGGGGCTGCCGGCGTCCTGGCTGCGTCTCGCGTTCTTCGTGCTGGCCATGGCGAACGGCCTCGGCGTGGTGCTCTACGGGCTGTTCTGGTTCGTGGTGCCGCTCGGCGTGCCCGAGCGGCCGGCCGCCGCCCCCGAGCCGGTCATCCGCCGGGGCCTGGCCAGGCTGCACCGCCCGCACCGTCCGGAGAAGCGGCAGCTGGCCGCGTTCCTGATGATGGTCTGCGCGCTGTCGGTGCTCGGCGTCAACATCCAGGTGCCGATCTCGGCCCGCTACCTGTGGCCGCTGCTGGTGATCGCCACCGGCGCCGCCGTGGTGTGGCGGCAGGCGGACAACTCGCGCCGGGCCCGCTGGGCGGCGGCGACCAAACGCAGCCGCTGGCTGCCGCTGGTGCGCGGCGCGGCCGGCGCGGCGCTGGTGATCGGCGGCGTCGCGGGCTTCGTGGTCGGCCAGGGCCCGGAGTCGGCGGAGAGCCTGAGCGTGGCGGCGCAGGCGTCGGTGGCGATGGTGGTGGGTGTCGCGCTGCTGGTCGGCCCCTACCTGGTGCGGGTGGTGCAGGAGTTGTCCGAGGAGCGGACGATGCGGATCAGGGCCCAGGAGCGGGCCGAGGTCGCCGCGCACGTGCACGACTCGGTGCTGCACACCCTCACCCTGATCCAGCGCAACGCGGAGAACTCGCGCGAGGTGGCCAGGCTGGCGCGGGCCCAGGAGCGTGAACTGCGCGCCTGGCTCTACAAGTCGGCGGAGCCGCCGAGCGCCGAGGAGCCAGACGACGAGCCGCGCACCCTCGCCGAGGCCGTGCGCGCGACCGTGGCGGAGGTCGAGGACCACCACGGGGTGCCGATCGAGGTGGTGTGCGTGGGCGACTGCCCGGTGGACGAGCCGCTGGGGGCGCTGCTCCAGGCGGCCCGTGAGGCGATGGTGAACGCGGCCAAGTACGGTGGCGACGGCGGCCCGGTGCGGGTCTTCGCCGAGGTGGAGGGGCGCACGGTCTTCGTGTCGGTCCGCGACCGCGGCCCCGGCTTCGACCCGGAGACGGTGCCGGCGGACCGGATGGGCGTGCGCGAGTCCATCATCGGCCGGATGCGGCGCCACGGCGGCACGGCCAGGGTGCGGTCGACGCCGGGCGAGGGCACGGAGGTAGAGCTGACGATGGAGCGAACGGAATGACTGTGGACAGGCACGCCAGAGTGGTCCTCGTCGACGACCACCGCATGTTCCGCGCCGGGGTGCGGGCCGAGATCGGCGAGACCGCCGAGACCGGCGTCGAGGTGGTGGGCGAGGCCGGCGACGCCGACCAGGCGGCCACCGTCATCAAGGCCGCCCGCCCCGACGTGGTCCTGCTCGACGTCCACCTGCCGGGCGGCGGCGGGGTGGAGGTGCTGCGCCGCTGCGCCTCCCTCACCTCGGCCGCCGACCGCCCGATCCGCTTCCTCGCGCTGTCGGTCTCCGACGCCGCGGAGGACGTGATCGGCGTCATCCGCGGCGGTGCCCGCGGCTACGTCACCAAGACCATCACCGGCGCCGACCTGATCGACGCCATCTTCCGCGTCTCGGACGGGGACGCGGTGTTCTCCCCGCGCCTGGCCGGCTTCGTGCTCGACGCCTTCGCCTCCTCCGACACCACCCCGGTCGACGAGGACCTGGACCGCCTCACCCAGCGCGAACGCGAGGTGCTGCGCCTGATCGCCCGCGGCTACGCGTACAAGGAGGTCGGCAAGGAGCTGTTCATCTCGGTGAAGACGGTCGAGAGCCACGTCTCGGCGGTCCTCCGCAAGCTCCAGCTCTCCAACCGCCACGAGCTGACCCGCTGGGCCACGGCCCGCCGCCTGGTCTGAGCGTGCTCAGGCCGCGAGCGCCTCGCGGGTGGCGCGGTGGTCGCCCGCCGGCGCCTGGCGGACGTCGAGTTCGGCCCAGATGATCTTCCCGTCAGCGACGTAGCGCGTGCCCCAGCGGCGGGCGAGCTGGGCGACCAGGAACAGGCCGCGACCGCCCTCGTCCAGGGTCCTCGGGTGCCGCAGCCGCGGCGAGGTGCTGCTGGCGTCCGCCACCTCGCAGGTGAGCACTGACTGCCGGATAAGCCGGAGCCTGACCGGGCCGCTCGAGTACCGGATGGCGTTGGTGACCAGCTCGCTGACCAGCAGCTCCGCCGTCATGGCGAGGTCCCCGAGGCCCCAGCGCGCCAGCTGCTCCCCGGTCTTCGCCCGGGCCTGGGCCACCTCGGCCGGATCCGGCGGGAACTCGAAGGTGGCGACCCGCTCGGCGGTCAGCGCGTGGGTGCGGGCCAGCAGCAGGGTGACGTCGTCGTAGGGCGGTCCGGGGCCCAGGCTCTCGGTCGCCGCCGTGCACAGCTCGTCGAGCGAGCGGCCCGACCGGGCCAGGACCCGCCCGAGCCGGGCCATCCCGGCGTCGATGTCCTGGTCGGGGGACTCGACGAGCCCGTCGCTGTAGAGCGCGATCAGGCTCCCCTCGGGAAGTTCGAGATCGGCCGGTTCGAAGGGCAGCCCGCCGAGGCCCAGCGGGGGCCCGGCCGGGAGTTCGGGGAAGGTGACGTCGCCGTCGGGGGTGACGATCGCGGGTGGGGGGTGGCCGGCCCGGGCCATCGTGCACCGCCGCGTGATCGGGTCGTAGACGGCGTACAGGCAGGTGGCGCCCAGCACGGTCGCGGCGGCGGCCTGGTCGCCCGCCTCCTCCTCGATGACCCGGATCGCCCAGTCGTCGAGGTGGGCCAGCAGCTCCTCCGGCGGCAGCTCCATGTCGGCGAGGGTGCGCACCGCCGTCCGCAGCCGGCCCATCGTCACGGCCGCGGTGACGCCGTGGCCCACCACGTCGCCGACGACCAGGGCCGCCCTGGCGCCGGAGAGCGGGATCACGTCGTACCAGTCGCCGCCCACGCCCCCGCCGCCCTCGCGCACCTGCGCCGGCAGGTACCTGGACGTCACGTCGAGCGCGATCCCGCCGGTCAACTGGCTCGGCAGCAGGCTGCGTTGCAGGGCGAGCGCGGCGGCCCGCTCCCGGCTGTAGCGGCGGGCGTTGTCCACGCACACCGCCGCCCGGTCCACCAGCTCGCGGGCGAGCAGCAGGTCGTCGGGAACGAAGGGCGCGGGGTTGCGCGAGCGGAGGAAGATCGCCTGCCCGAGCACCACGCCGCGGGCCCGCAGCGGGACGACGAGCAGCGAGTGCAGTCCGAACTCGCGCATCGTCCGCGCCCGCTCCGGGTAGTCGTGCGCCCAGGTCTCCTCGTCGGGGTCGAGCGAGGGGATCAGCATGGCGTCGCCCTCGACGAGGTACCGGCTGTCGCGGTGCGGCGGCAGGAAGCCGACGCGCTCCCCGAGCCGGTCGACCGCCTCCGGAGCCCCCTCGCGCACCGACCGCAGCCCGCAGCGCCGCATCAGGGGCCTGGTGTCGACGGGCTGCACGGCCGGCTCGTCGCCGTGCAGCACCGGCTCCAGCAGGTCGACGGCGGCGAAGTCCGCGAGGCGCGGCACGGCGATGTCGGCCAGCTCCTGCGCCGTGCGGTCGATGTTCAGCGTGCTGCCGATGCGCCCGCTGGCCTCGGTGATCAACGCCAGACGCTCCCGGGCCTCCCACCGGTCGGTGACGTCCATGACCAGGTAGCACACGCCGTTCACCCGGTCCTCGTCGTCGACGAGCGGGAAGAAGGAGGTGGAGTAGGCGTGCCGGCGCTGCGGGTCGGCCCAGCTCCACCCCGTGTACTCGTGGTCGATCACCGGGGTGCCGGTGTCCCGCACCTCCCGCATCAGTCCTTCGAGCCGCTCGGCGTCCAGGCCGGGCAGCAGCTCGCTCAGCCGGCGCCCGAGACGCTGCTCGCGCGGCACGCCGCCGGCGCGCTCCAGGGTGTCGTTCATCCACACGTAGCGCAGGTCGGTGTCCATCACGGCCATGCCGATCGGGGACCTCGTGAGGAGCCCTTCGAGCAGCGACCCGCTGACGGCCTGGGACGGCTGCTGCTCGCCCGCGGAGACGAGGAAGCACTCCCGCCCGTCCAGCGAGAAGGGTGGGGAGACCCGCAGCTGGGCCTCGACGTGTCGCCCGTCCCGGGTGCGGACGGTCGCCGAGCCGGCCCAGCCGGCGCCCGTGCGGCAGCGGCGGGCCACGGCCGCCGCCCGGACCCGGTCGCCGGGCGCGGTCAGCAGCATGGCGGCGGGGCGCCCCACCACCTCGGCCGCCGGATAGCCGAGCAGCTCCTCGGCCGCGCGCGTCCAGCCCAGGACCGTGCCGCCCGGGCCGATCACGACGGTGGCGGCGTTCGCCACCTCCAGCGGCCCGGGGCTGCCCCTCGGGGTGAACCCGAGCCCGGGCTCCGGCTCGGGCCGCGCCTCGTCGGATGCCACCCCTCCATGGTGCGCCCGGGGGCGGGGCCCTGCTAGCCGGCGGCCGGCCGGCCGCCGGGCGAGGCTACTCCCACTCGATGGTGCCGGGCGGCTTGCTGGTGATGTCCAGCGTGACCCGGTTGACGTCGCGCACCTCGTTGGTGATGCGGTTGGAGATCCTGGCCAGCAGGTCGTAGGGGAGGCGGGACCAGTCGGCCGTCATCGCGTCCTCGGAGGAGACGGGGCGCAGCACGATCGGGTGACCGTAGGTGCGGCCGTCGCCCTGGACGCCGACGCTGCGGACGTCGGCCAGCAGGACGACCGGGCACTGCCAGATGTCGCGGTCGAGGCCGGCCGCGGTCAGCTCCTCGCGGACGATGGCGTCGGCCTCGCGCAGGATCTCCAGGCGCTCGGGGGTGATCTCGCCGACGATGCGGATGGCGAGCCCGGGGCCGGGGAACGGCTGGCGGTGGACGATCTCCTCGGGCAGGCCGAGCTCCTGCCCGACCATCCGCACCTCGTCCTTGAAGAGCTTGCGCAGCGGCTCGACCAGCTCGAACTCCAGGTCCTCGGGGAGGCCGCCGACGTTGTGGTGGGACTTGATGTTGGCGGTGCCGGTGCCGCCGCCGGACTCCACCACGTCCGGGTAGAGGGTGCCCTGGACGAGGAACGCCACGTCCTCGCCGGCCGCGCCCGCCTCGGCGACCAGCTCGGCCTGGGCCTGCTCGAAGACCCGGATGAACTCGCGCCCGATGATCTTCCGCTTCTGCTCCGGGTCGGAGACCCCGGCCAGCGCGGCCAGGAAGCGCTCCGCCGCGTCCACCACCACCAGCTTGACGCCGGTCGAGGCCACGAAGTCCTTCTCGACCTGCTCGGTCTCGCCCTTGCGCATCAGGCCGTGGTCGACGTAGACGCAGGTCAGCTGGGATCCGATGGCCCGGTTGACCAGGGCGGCCGCCACCGCCGAGTCCACGCCGCCGGAGAGCGCGCAGATCGCCCGCTTCTCCCCGACCTGGGCGCGGATCGCGGCGACCTGCTCCTCCACGATGGACCCGGTGGTCCAGGTGGGGGTGAGCCCGGCGCCCCGGTAGAGGAAGTGTTCGAGCACCTGCTGGCCGTAGGTGGAGTGCAGCACCTCGGGGTGGTGCTGGACGCCGTAGAGCCGCCGCTCGTCGTCCTCGAAGGCGGCGACCGGGACGGTGTCCGTCGTGGCGGTGACGGTGAAGCCGGCCGGGGCGGCGGAGCAGGCGTCGCCGTGCGACATCCACGCCTGCTGCTCGGCCGGGGTGCCCTCGAAGAGGGTGGAGGACGGCCGGGAGACGCTGAGCACGGTGCGCCCGTACTCGCGGGCGCCGGTGTTGTCGACGGTGCCGCCGAGGGCCTGGGCCATCAGCTGGAAGCCGTAGCAGATGCCGAAGACGGGGACGCCGGCCTGGAAGAGCGCCGGGTCGATGCCGGGGGCGTCGTCCGCGTAGACGGAGGACGGGCCGCCGGAGAGGATGATCGCGCGCGGCCCGCGGGCCAGCATCTCGGCCACTGGCATGGTGGACGGGACGATCTCGCTGTAGACGCGTGCCTCGCGCACCCGGCGGGCGATGAGCTGGGCGTACTGGGCGCCGAAGTCGACGACGAGGACCACGTCCGGGTCGGGGGAGGTCGTGTCGGGGGCGGCCGTGTCTGCCACGTGTGCCACGAAGCTGCGCCTTTCTCTCCGTCCGGCACGGGGTGCCTTCCGGCGGTGGTGTTCGGGGTGTGGCATCGAGTCTAGGTGACCCGGTCGGGGCCGTGCTCCGGCCGTCCGCCGGACCGTGGGTCTGAACCCCTGCGCGGCGAGTCACCCGTACGGAGCGTGACCGGCGCCGCGGCGGCTTCGTTGAAGGCAGTGTCCCCGGGGCGAAGAGACGCACCGGCCCTCCGCGGTGTGGCGAGGGTGGGTGGGTCGTGGGACCTCGCTCCGGTGCGGTGGCCGGACGGCAGGGGACAGCAGGCCGGTCACGACCTCGGGCGGCCGGTTCCCGGGACGCCGGGGACCGGCCGCCGTGCTCTTGCGGGATCGGCTCTCCATCCCGCACGATGCAAGGAGAACCGAAGACGAGTTGGCGGATCAGGCGTACCCCCCTCCAATGGTCCGACCAACGGCAGCGGTGTCTACCCCCCGGGCACTGCCGCACAGCACCGGGCGCCGCCCTGTCGCCCGTGCTGACCAGAAGGGGCCCCGGCCGGGATGGCCGGGGCCCCTTCGCCTGGGCGGAGTCGGGAGTCGCCTCAGCGGAGTCGGAGCGCCTTCATGGCCCGCAGCGAGCGGCTGACGAAGGCCGCGTAGCCCCGGTCGTCGAGGCCCAACGAGGGGGCCATGGGCAGCAGCCGCTGCTCGGCCACGGTCTGCGCCTCGGTGAACCTGAGGATCCCCTCGGCGCCGTGCCGCCGCCCGAGCCCCGAGTCGCCCATGCCGCCCATCGGGGCGCCGACGCTGCCGTAGGCGGCCGCGTAGGCCTCGTTGATGTTGACGGTGCCGGTGCGCAGCCGGGCGGCGAGCCGCCTGGCGCGGCGGGCGTCGCGCGACCAGACGCTGGAGTTGAGGCCGTAGGAGGTGGCGTTGGCGCGGTCGACCGCCTCGTCCTCGTCGGTGAAGCGGTAGACCGAGACGACGGGGCCGAAGGTCTCCTCGCCGCACACCCGCATCTCGGGTGTGACGCCGTCGAGGATGGTGGGTTCGTAGAAGTAGGGGCCGAGGTCGGGCCGGGCCCGGCCGCCGGCGAGCACGGTCGCGCCGTGCGCCACCGCGTCCGCCACGTGCCGGGTGACGGCGTCCAGTTGGGCCTGGGAGGCGAGCGAGCCGACGTCCGTGCCGTAGTCGAGGGCGGCGCCGAGCCGCAGCGCGGCGGTGGCCGCCGTGAACCGCCGCAGGAACTCCTCGGCGATCCGCTCGTGCACGTACAACCGCTCAACGGAGACGCACAGTTGGCCGGCGGACGAGAAGCAGCCGCGCACCGCGCCGGCCACCGCCCGGTCCAGGTGGGCGTCGGCCAGCACCAGCATGGCGTTCTTGCCGCCGAGTTCGAGGCTGGCGCCGATCAGCCGGGCCGCCGCGCCCTGGGCGACCTCGCGGCCGGTGCGGGTGGAGCCGGTGAACGTCACATAGTCGGCGTGCCGCACCAGCTGCGGGCCGACGACCGGCCCGTCGCCGAGCACCACCTGCCAGACGTCGGCCGGCAGCCCGGCCTCGATGAGCAGCCGGCGCGCCCACAGGGCGGTCAGCGCGGTCCGGGTGTCGGGCTTCATCACCACCGCGTTGCCGGCGACCAGGGCGGGCAGGGCGTCGCCAGCGGAGAGTTCGAGCGGGTAGTTCCAGGGCGAGATGTGGCCGACGACGCCACGCGGGTGACGCAGCTCGCGGACCCGGGTGAGCACCGGGAAGGCGCCGCCGCGCCGCTTGGGCCGCAGGTGGCCGGGGGCGGTGCGGCCGTAGTGGCGGGCCACGGCGAGGACCGCCTGCACCTCCTCGTGCGCGTGCAGCCTGGCCTTGCCGGTCTCCAGCTGGATCAGGTCCAGCACCTCGTCCTGACGGCGCAGCAGCAGGTCGTGCAGGCGCAACAGGACGGCGGCCCGCCGCCGGACGGGAAGCGCGGCCCAGGCACGTTGGGCGGCGCGGGCGCTGTCGAACGCGGCGGCGACCTCGTCCGGGGCGGCGACCGGCAGCTCGGCCAGCCGCTCGCCGGTCAACGGGCTGTGGACCTCGGCGAGGCCGCTGCCCGGCACGCCCCGGGTCAGTCGGGCCACCAGCTCGGGGGTGACGAGGCGGGCGGCGCGGGCCCGCGCGTCGGACGGATCGGACGTGTCGAACGGCCGGGTCGTCGTCATAGCCGGAGGGTAAGGCCGGCGCGGACGGCTGCCTACCTGTCGGTAACGACTTTCTGCCGTCGGACGGTCACCCGGCCCGGTAGCTGCCGGTCGCGACGTCGGCGATCTCGGCGAGCCGGTCGCGCTCGTCGGCCGGGCCGCGCACCAGCACGACGTGGTACGAGCCGTCCACCAGCAGCACCCGGTTGAACGCGACCACGTCCGTGCCGTCCTCGCGCCAGCCGAACACGCCGTCGGCCATGCGGACGTTGCCCACCCGGGTCTCGATCAGGCCCGAGGAGGTGGCGTACTGGTAGGCGCGCTGGACGGCCAACTCGGGCTCGGCGGTCAGCTGGTAGTCCATCGGGTCGTCGCCGAACTCCTGGGTGCCGTCCCGGCCGGGGACCACCACGATCTCCAGGCCGCCGTCGCCGTAGATCACCTGTCCGTCGCCGTTGAGCCCCTGGCGGTCCCAGCCGTCGGGCACGGCGATGGCGAAGCCGGCCTCGTCCTCGACGGCGGTGAAGCCCTCGGGCGGGGGCGCCGGCTGCTGGTCGCCCTCGGCGGTGGACGGCTCGCTGTCGCCCTCGCCGTCGTCCTGCTCGCCCTCGTCGGCGGCCTGCCCGCTCTCGCCCGCGGTCGGCTCCTCGTCGCCCTCGGCCGGTGGCGCCTCCTCGGCGGGCGGGCGCTCGCTCACCCCGCCCTCGCCGGTCGGCGAGCCGGCGTCCCGGTCCTCGGCCATGAACGCCAGCACATAGGCGACGGCGCCGGCCATGCCGAGCAGCACGAGGGTCAGCAGCGCCCGGCCGAGCCGGCGCGGACTGCGCTGCCCGCGCTGGCGCGGGCGCCGACGTGGGCCCACTATCTCGCCGCGCCGCCGCAGGATCGGCAGCCGGCGCGGGTCGGCCGGGCGGCCCGGCTCCAGCGCGGGCGGCGGCGCGGTGACCGTGCGCCGGCCCAGCTCGGGCTCGGGGGCGCTGCGCAGCAGCGAACGCAGCCAGCCGCGCAGCTCCTCGGCGCTCGGCCGCTCGGTCGGGTCCTGCCTGAGCAACGACTCGATGACGGGACGCAGCGCCCCGCAGTCCTCGGCGAACGCGGGCTGCTCGGCGCAGACGGCCTGGGTCAGCTCGGCCGCGCTGTCCTCCGGGTAGGGCGGGTAACCCTGCACCACGCGGAAGAGCAGGGCGCCGAGGGCCCAGAAGTCGGCCGCCGGGCCGACCGGCGGGGCCAGCCGCCAGTGGTCGTGGACCGGGCCCGCCTGCTCGGGGGCCCAGCGCTCGGTGACGGCGCCCACCGTCATGATGCGCGCCTGCCGCGCCCGCTCGGCGGCCAGCGCGCTGTCCGGCCCCCGGTACCGGTCGGGCTCGCCGACCGCGGGGTCAGTCTGCTGGGGCAGCCGCACCTGGGGGAGCTGCTGCGAGTGGTGCGCCGACCTCGGCGGCGGCTCCCAGCCGGTGCGCGCCGGCTGGCCGGGGTGCGCGCCGGCGCCCGAAGCCTCGGTGGGCGCGCCCGTGCCCGTGCCCGAGCGCCGCGCTGCGGCCGCCTGGGTGCCGGCGCGGTACGCCGCGATGGCGCCGCTGCGGGCGGCCCGGTCCGTCGCCGGCCGGCCGTCGCCGCCCTCGAAGTCCCAACTGCTCGGCAGCCCGTCACGCCGCTCGGGCCGGCCACCCTGGTCGCGCATCCTGGCCACCAGGTCGGCCGCCGACCGCTCGCCGGTGTCCCCGCCGTTCTGCCAGCGCCGGTACGCCTCGGGCCCCGGCCCGTGCGGGCCCTCCCGCACGAAGCCGGGCGGCGGCGCGCTGACGGCCAGCGGATCGACCGCCGGCCCCTCGGCGCCCTGCCAGTGCTGCGGCTGCGGCGGCAACTGCTGGTGCGCCTGCGGCGCCTGAGCCTGCGGCAACTGGGGCCGCCCCGGCGGCTGCGGCACCCGGGGGATGCTGCCGGTGCCCCAGTCGGCGCCGGCCTCCGGGCCCTGCTGCCTCGGCTCCCGCACGAACGTCTCCGGCACGCCGGACGGCAACGGGTCGTACCCGCACAGCACTTCCTCCGCCGCCCCGGCCGCCAGGCCGGTCAGCACGGCGCGCCCGTCGTCGCAGATCAGCACCGTGCGGGCGGTGACGTTGCGGTGGGTCCAGCCGTGCGCGTGCACGATCCGCAGCGCGGCCAGCAGGTCGGCGGCCACCTCGGCCGCCCGGTAGGGGCCGAGCCGCTCCTCGGCGAGCACCGCGGCCAGCGACCTCGCCGGCAGTAACTCGCTGACGATCCAGAGACCTTCACCCTGCACGAAGACGTCGAAGACCTGCCCGAGCCGCGGATGGTCGGGGAGCTGGGCGGCGGCGGCCGCCGCCTCCACGGCCCGCCTGACCACCGGATCGTCGGGAACCCGGGTGGCCCGGTCGGCGCCGAGGCCGCGCCCCGCGCCGTGCCGGCCGTCCTCGTCCAGCGTCTCGGCGTCCACCACCTCGGGCAACGGCACCTGGCGCACCAGGACTTCCTGACCGCTCGCGGTGTCGAAGGCCCGGGACTCGACGAACTCGAACTCCTCCGCGGGCGTCCTGGGGAGGCGGTAGCGATCGGCGAGCAGCCGCCCTGTGTAGTGGTCCACGATGCCTCCCCACCGCTGCCGCGCTCCGGGCACAACCGGTCTTCCACGATACGTCCCGTAGCCGCGCCACGGCTACGGTCCGTCAACTCCACTTATGTGTTCAGTCCAGGGGCTGGAAGGTCTCGAACGCCGTCTCCCGCAGCGTCTCGCAGTCGCTCCCGTCCCAGGCGTCGGCGGCGCAGGTGATCATGATCGCGTAACCATGGTCGTCGTCGACCCGGAAGCCACGGTTCAGCACCCGGACCCGCTCGCCGTCCTCCGTGCGCTCGAACTGCCAGTCGGCGACGGTGGGATAGTCCCGCCAGCTCACCGTCTCGATGCTCAGCAGCTCGTAGTTCGTGCTGTTCCTTCGGACCGAGGGCTCGAGGTCGCGCCAGGACGCCTCCGCGTCCTCCCCCGGGCTCGCGGTGAAGTCGATCTGGATCCTGGGCAGCCCACCCTCCGACGCGCCGTATATGCCGCCCGAGTTCTGGCCGGCTATGCCGACGCGCTCCCAACCCCGCGGCAACGATATCCGGAACCGGAAGTCCTGATCCACGACTTCCGCGTATCCGGCCGGATTTCCGGGCAGCGAGTCGTCCTCGGGGTCGGCCTCGGGCGCGGTGCCGGGCGGCGCCTCGTCCTCCTCCCCCGCCGGCTCCTGGGTCGGCTCCTGGGTCGGCTCGTCGGCCGGCTCGTCCGACGGCTCCTGGTCGGCGGGCTCGTCCGACGGCTCGTCGACCTGCTCCTGGCTCTGCTCGTCGGTCGGCACCGGCCCGTCCGCGTCGGTGTCGTCGTCGCCGCCGAGCGTCAGGAAGAGCGTGGTGCCGAGCACCGCCAGCAGCACGACGACCACCGCGGCGGCGATCAGCGCCCGCCGCCGGTCGCCCCCCGCGACGGCGGGTGCCACGACCGTCGCCGGCGGCTCACCCTTGCGGCGGCCGAGCGTCGCGAGCCCGACGACCACCGTCCGGTCGTCGGAGCCCTCCGGGGCCCGCAGCGCCTCCTGGAGCATCTCCCGGGCGGTCGGCTCGTCGATCCGCAGCGCCGGGTCCTTGACCAGCAGCCCGTTGACGACCTCGGTGAGCGGGCCGGCCTTGCTCGGCGGCACCACCGGATCGTGCATCACGGCCGCCAGGGTGGCGATGGCCCCGCCCTCGTCGTACGGCGGCCTGCCCTCCACGCAGCAGTACAGCAGCGCGCCGAGCGACCACAGGTCGGCCGGCGGCCCCGGCGCCTCGCCACGGGCCCGCTCGGGCGAGATGTAGGACGGCGCGCCCACCAGCATGCCGGTCGAGGTGATCGACGGGTCGCCCTCCACCTTGGCGATGCCGAAGTCCGTGAGGACGACGCGGTCGTCCTCGGAGACCAGGACGTTGGACGGCTTCACGTCGCGGTGCAGGATGCCGGCCGCGTGCGCGGCGCGCAGCACGTCGAGGATCTCAAGCCCGATCTCGGCGGCCCGCCGCGGCGACATCGGCCCGTCCCGCCGGATGACGTCCGCGAGCGAGCGCCCCTCGATCAGCTCCATCACGATCCAGGGCCGCGCCCCCTCGTCCACGACGTCGAACACGGTGACGACGCCGCGGCTGCGGATGGTGGCGATGGCCTTGGCCTCGCGCATGGTCCGGGTGATCATGCGCCGCCGCTCGGCGTCCTCGACCCCGGCGGGCAGCCGGAGCTCCTTCACGGCGACGGTGCGGCCGAGAACCTCGTCCCTGGCCTCCCACACCGTCCCCATCCCGCCCCGCCCGACGACGGCCCCCAGCCGGTACCGCCCCTTCAACAACCGCCCCGCGCCGCCGGAGGCGGCGGCACCACCACCACCGCGCTCGCCGCCGGAGGCGGCGGGACCGCCGCCGCGCTCCGCGCGGTCCCCAGCAGGCACCGCGAGCTCCGCCCGCGGATCGCGCTCCGCGCCACCGCGCTCCGCGCGGGGAGCCGCGACGGCAGCTCCGTCCGCACGTTCCGCGCCAGCGGACGCGGCGCCAGCCGCCGGAGCGCCCGGGCGCGAAGTGTCGCTCTCCGGGCCCGCCTCCGCGGCACGCGAAGGGACGTGCTCGCCGTCGTCGCCGGCTCCCGCGCGGGAGGCGCTCCGGCCCGAGCCGGCGTCCTCCCCGTCCGCGGCGGCAGCGCCGTCGGCCCCGGCCGCCGCGTCAGCGGCCCCACCGGAGGCGGTTCCGCCATGAGCGGCAGCGGTCTCGCCGCGCGCAGCGCCCCCCGCGCCGGAGGCGCTCCGGCCCGCGTCAGCGACCTTCCCGTCGGCGGTCCCGCCGCGCGCAGCGCTTCCCGCGTCAGCGGCCTCGCCGTCGGCGGCGCCGGCCGTCGTGTCACCCGCGCCGGAGGCGCCCCGCTGATCGGTCGTCACCACGTCGACCGACGTATCCGGCGAACCGTCATCCCCCGGTGTTCTTCTGACCGGTCCGCCGGCAGGCGGCGGCGCGGTCTCGTCCTTGTCCTGGTGGCCCATGTGTAGCGTCCCCTCCGGCTTCCCCGGACATTGTCACCCATCCGACCGACACCCGGGCGCCCGGCGGCCGACTACAGCGGAACCGTGTCCGGCGCGCCGAGGCGGGCCGCGTCGGCCGTCTGGTCGTCGGGTTGCAACTGCGACTCCCGCTCCGCCTCGACCCGCTTCTGGTAGTGCTCGACCTCCCGCTCCACCTGGTCGGCCGTCCAGCCGAGCACCGGCGCCATCAGCTCGGCGCACTCGCGCGCGCTGCGCGTGCCGCGGTCGAACGTCTCGATGGAGATACGGGTGCGGCGGGTCAGCACGTCCTCCAGATGGCGGGCCCCCTCGTGCGAACTGGCGTAGACGATCTCGGCCTTGAGGTAGTCGTCGGCGGCCGGCAGCGGCTCGCCGAGGCGGGGGTCGGCCGCGATGAGCTCGAGCACCTCCTCGGTCAGCGAGCCGTAGCGGCCGAGCAGGTGCTCGACGCGGGCCTGGTGGAGGCCGAAGCGCGCCGCGAGACCGGCCCTGGCGTTCCACAGGGCGTGGTAGCCCTCGGCGCCGGCCAGCCGCACCTCCTCCGTGCAGCAGGGGGCGACGCGCCGGTCGAGGCCGTGGACGGTGGCGTCGACCGCGTCCTTGGCCATCACCCGGTAGGTGGTGTACTTGCCGCCGGCGACGACCACCAGGCCCGGCACCGGGTGCGCGACCGTGTGCTCGCGCGACAGCTTGCTCGTCGCGTCCGACTCGCCGGCCAGCAGCGGCCGCAGACCGGCGTAGACGCCCTCCACGTCGTCCCTGGTGAGCGGCACGGCCAGCACCGAGTTGACGTGCTCGAGCAGGTAGTCGATGTCGGCGCTCGACGCCGCGGGGTGGGCCTTGTCGAGGTCCCAGGCGGTGTCGGTGGTGCCGACGATCCAGTGCCGGCCCCAGGGGATGACGAAGAGCACGCTCTTCTCGGTGCGCAGGATGAGGCCGGTGGTGGAGTGGATCCGGTCCTTGGGGACCACCAGGTGGATGCCCTTGGAGGCACGCACGTGCAGGTGGCCGCGCTCGGCGATCATGGCCTGGGTGTCGTCCGTCCAGACCCCGGTCGCGTTGACGACCTGCTTGGCGCGGATCTCGTAGCTGCCGTCCTCCTCCAGGTCCTTGACCCTGACCCCGACGACCCGCTCACCCTCGCGCAGGAACTCGGTGACGCGGGCCCGGTTGGCCGCGAGCGCGCCGTAGCGGGCGGCGGTGCGCACCAGCGTGGCGACGAAGCGCGCGTCGTCCACCTGGGCGTCGTAGTACTGGAGGGCGCCGACCAGCGCCTCCTTCTTCAGGCAGGGCGCCACCCGCAGCGCGTGACGGCGGCTCAGGTGACGGTGGTGCGGCAGGCCGCGGCCGTGTCCCGACGAGGTGGCCATGACGTCGTAGAGCGCGACGCCCGAGCCGGCGTAGAACCGCTCCCAGCCACGGTGTTGGAGCGGGTAGAGGAACGGCACGGGGCGCACCAGGTGGGGGGCGAGGCGCTCCAGGAGCAGCCCACGCTCCTTCAGCGCCTCGCGGACCAGGCCGAAGTCGAGCATCTCCAGGTAGCGCAGGCCGCCGTGGATCAGCTTGCTCGACCTGCTCGAGGTGCCGGAGGCCCAGTCCCGCGCCTCGACGAGGCCGGTGGTGAGCCCGCGGGTGACGGCGTCCAGCGCGGTGCCCGCCCCGACCACCCCGCCGCCGACCACCAGCACGTCGAGCTCGCGTTCCGCCATCCGGGCGAGCGCCGTGGCGCGCTGCTCCGGCCCCAGTGCGGCTGTCTTCACGCCTGCCTCCAGTTCGCCTCGCCCTGATGCGCTTCCTCGCTACGCCGAACGACCGTCCGAGGGTCGTCATGACGTCCCTGCTCCGATACTCCCCCATTTCCCGTGATGTGGCGCGCCGTCTGTCCACAGGCACAGCCAATACACCATATCTTTCATATATGCCCCTAAGCTGACTTGCAGTTCGAGGGGGGCGGGAGGGAAGGGAGCGGAGAACGTCCATGCCCGCTGATCTCGCGGTCCTCGGCCTCGGCCAGTTGGGACTGCCGGCCGCCCAGGCCGCCACCGCGGCCGGCATCGGCACCGTCTGCTTCACCCCCGACACCCGCGCCGCCGCCGCGCTCAACGCCGGGCGCCCGCCCGCCTCCGGCGCGCTGGCCGCCTCGGAACTGCGCCGGATGCTCGCCGCCGGCTTCCGCGCCGTCAGCGACCCCGCCGTGCTCGGCCGGGCCAGGTCCGCGCTGATCTGCGCGCCGACCCCGCTGGGCGCCGACGGCGCGCCCGACCTCGGCGGCGTGCGGGAGGCCGCGACCACGCTCGCGCCCCGGCTGCGCCCCCACACCCTCGTCGTCCTCGAGTCCGCCGTCTGCCCCGGCACCACGGAGGACGTCGTCCGCCCGCTGCTCGAACGCGGCTCCGGGCTGCGCGCCGGGCGCGACTTCCACCTGGCGCACGCGCCGGGGCGCCTCGACCCGGCCGACCGCGCCCCGGGACAGCCGCGCGTCATCGGGGGCCTCACCCCCGCCTGCACCGAGGCGGCCGCCGCCTTCTACGGCCGGCTCGCCGACCGGGTGGTGCGCGCCAGGGGGGTGCGGGAGGCGGAGGCCGCCAAGGTGTTGGAGACCAACCTCAGACACGTCACCACCGCCCTGGTCAACGAGATGGCGGTGCTCTGCCACGACCTCGGCGTCGACGTCTGGGACGTGGTGCGCTGCGCCGAGAGCCGGCCCTCGGTGCCGCCCGCGATCCGCCCGGGGCCCGGCGTGGGCGGCCACACCGTCCCCATGGACCCAGGCCGCCGGCTGCCCCTGGTGGAGTTGGCCAAGCGGATCAACGAGCGGATGCCGCGCTATGTGACCCGCCGCGCCGCCGCGCTGCTCAACGAGCACGGCAAGGCGGCGCGCGGCGCCCGCGTCCTGCTGCTCGGCGTCACCTACCGCCCCGACCAGCCCGACCAGGAGCGCGCGCCGGCCGCCGACGTGGCCGCCCTGCTGCTCGCCCTCGGCGCCGACCTCTCCTTCCACGACCCGTTCGCCGCCGAGTGGCGGGTCGCCGACCGGCCGGTCCCGCGCGCCGAGTCCCCCTACGAGGCGGCGGCCGCGGCCGACCTGACGCTGCTGCTCCAGCACCACGCGACCTACGACCTCCAGGGCCTGGCCGCCAAGGCCCAGCTCCTCCTCGACACCACGGGCGCGACGCCGGCCGGCGCGGCGCACCGCCTCTGAGCGCGCCGGGTGACGCCGCCGCGCGCCGGTCGCCTGGCGTTCAGGCGCGGTTTCCCGGGCGCCGCCAAGGTGTGCGCCATGAGCACAAACACCCACGAATCACAGGACGCGCAGGACTCCGCCGGGCTGAGCCGGCGCTCGTTCGTCGCCCGCTCCGCGACCGCCGGCGCCGGCCTGGCGATCGCCGGCACGGCCGGCGTGCTGGCCACCGCCCCCGGCGCCGTCGGCGAGCCGGGCCACGACGGCGGCCGGGGCCGGCGCGAGCCGGGCTACGGCCCGCTCGTCACCGACCCGGCCGGCATCCTCTCCCTCCCCGCCGGCTTCTCCTACCGCGTCATCACCCGCGCCGGCGAGACCACGCTGGAGAGCGGCGAGACCACGCCCTCGAACCACGACGGCACCGGCTGTTTCGCCGGCGCTCGCGGCGCCCACCTGCTGGTCGTCAACCACGAGCTCGACGGCCCGCGCACCGAGTCCGAGTACCCGGTGCCGCTCGCCGACGACCTGGTGTACGACCCGGCGGCGCCCGGCGGCTGCACCGTGGTGGAGGTCGTCGACGGCGGCGACCACGTCACCGAGTGGGTCGGCATCGCCGGCACCGCCAACAACTGCGCCGGCGGCACCACCCCCTGGGGCACCTGGCTGACCTGCGAGGAGAACGCCGACCGCGCCGGCGAGAACGGCATGACCAAGGACCACGGCTACGTGTTCGAGGTCGACCCCTACGACCGGGAGGCCAACCGCTCCCCCCGGCCCATCAAGGCGCTCGGCCGCTTCGAGCACGAGGCCGTCGTGGTCGACCCGCGGCGCGGCGACCTGTACCTCACCGAGGACGCCGACGAGCCCAACGGCCTCTTCTACCGCTGGGTCCCGCCGCGCGGCTTCCGCCACGGCCGCGGCCGGCTCGGCACGCTGGCCGACGACGCGGGCACGCTGCAGGCGTTCAAGTGCTTCGACTCCCAGGGCCGGTTCGTCGACGACCTCTCCCGCACCACCAGGACCGGCACGGTCTACGGCGTCGACTGGGTGGACGTGCCGGACCGCGACGCGCGGGACGCGTCCATCCGCGAGCAGTTCGGCGCGGGCGAGATCACCAGGGCCCGCAAGCTCGAGGGCATGTGGTGGGGCGACGACGGCGCCTACTTCGTCTCCTCCTACGCCCGCGAGGAGAGCCCGGGCACCCCGCACGACGGCCAGGTCTGGTTCTACGACCCCAGGCGCCGGACCGTCACGCTCAAGGTGCTGCTCGGCGTCAACCCCGACCCGTCGCGGGAGGGCCACCTGGACGGCCCGGACAACATCACCGTCTCGCCCTACGGCGGCCTGATCATCGCGGAGGACGGCGACGGCCTCCAGCACCTCTTCGGCGCCACCGACGACGGCCGGACATGGGCGCTGGCCCGCAACGAGGTCAACATCGGCACCGCCGAGGAGCCGGAGTTCAGCGAGTTCACCGGCGTCACCTTCTCGCCGGACGGCGGCACGCTCTACACGCACATCCAGGAGCCCGGCATCATGCTGGCGATCACCGGCCCCTGGCACCGGTGACCCGCTCTCGCGCCGGCCGGCGACGGCCGGCGCGAGCCGCCGTCAGCGGGAGCGCGCGACCGTCACCTCGACGCGCTGGAACTCCTTGAGCTCCGAGTAGCCCGTCGTCGCCATCGCCCGCCGCAGCGCGCCGAAGAAGTTCATCGAGCCGTCCGGGGTGTGCGAGGGGCCGGTCAGCACCTCCTTGGTGGTGCCGACCGTGCCCAGGTGCACCTTCTTGCCCCGCGGCACGTCCTCGTGCACGGCCTCCATGCCCCAGTGGTGCCCGCGCCCCGGCGCGTCCGTCGCGCGGGCCAGCGGCGAGCCGATCATCACGGCGTCCGCGCCGCAGGCGATCGCCTTCGGCAGGTCGCCCGACCAGCCGACGCCGCCGTCCGCGATGACGTGCACGTAGCGGCCGCCCGACTCGTCCATGTAGTCGCGGCGGGCCGCCGCGACGTCCGCCACCGCCGTGGCCATCGGCACCTGGATGCCCAGCACGTTCCGCGTGGTGTGCGCAGCGCCGCCGCCGAAGCCGACCAGCACCCCGGCCGCGCCGGTGCGCATCAGGTGCAGCGCCGCCGTGTAGGTCGCGCAGCCGCCGACGATCACCGGCACGTCGAGCTCGTAGATGAACTGCTTGAGGTTCAACGGCTCGGCCGCGCCCGACACGTGCTCGGCCGAGACGGTCGTGCCGCGGATCACGAAGATGTCGACGCCCGCGTCCAGCACGGCCTTGGAGAACTGCGCGGTGCGCTGCGGCGAGAGCGCCGCCGCCGTGACCACGCCGGCCTCCCTGACCTCGCGGATCCGCTGGAAGATCAGCTCCTCCCTGATGGGCGCCGCGTAGATCTCCTGGAGCCGCCGGTTGGCCGAGCCCTCGTCCAGCTCGGTGATCTCGGCGAGCAGCGGCTCCGGGTCCTCGTAACGGGTCCACAGCCCTTCGAGGTTGAGCACGCCGAGGCCGCCGAGCTCACCGATGGCGATGGCGGTGGCCGGCGAGACCACCGAGTCCATCGGCGCGGCGAGGAAGGGCAGTTCGAAGCGGTAGGCGTCGATCTGCCAGGCGATCGAGACCTCCTTGGGATCACGCGTCCGCCGGCTGGGCACCACGGCGATGTCGTCGAAGGCGTATGCCCGCCGGCCGCGCTTGCCGCGCCCGATCTCGATCTCAGTCACGTCCAGAGCCTTTCCACGGGGTAGTGCGCCCCCCAGTATCGCGCGCCCGGTCTCGGTGTCGCGCCCCCGCTCAGCGGCCCGAGTAGTTGGGCGCCTCGACCGTCATCTGGATGTCGTGCGGGTGGCTCTCGTGCAGGCCGGCGGAGGTGATCCGCACGAAGCGACCACGCTCCTTGATCTCCGGCACCGTGCGGCCGCCGAGGTAGTACATGGACTGGTGCAGGCCGCCGACCAGCTGGTGGACCACGGACGCCAGCGGGCCGCGGTAGGGCACCTGGCCCTCGATGCCCTCGGGGATCAGCTTGTCGTCGTCGGAGACCTCGTCCTGGAAGTACCGGTCCTTCGAGTACGAGCGCCGCTCGCCGCGCGACTGCATGGCGCCGAGCGAGCCCATGCCGCGGTAGGACTTCCACTGCTTGCCGTTGATGAACATCAGCTCGCCCGGGGACTCCTCGCAGCCGGCCAGCAGGCTGCCGAGCATCACCGTGTCGGCGCCGGCGACCAGCGCCTTGGCGATGTCGCCGCTGTACTGCAGGCCGCCGTCCCCGATGACCGGGATGCCGGCCTCGCGGGCCGCGAGCGAGGCCTCGTAGATCGCGGTGACCTGCGGCACGCCCACGCCCGCGACCACCCGGGTGGTACAGATGGAGCCGGGGCCCACGCCCACCTTGATGCCGTCCACGCCGGCGTCGACCAGCGCCTTGGCGCCGTCCCTGGTGGCGACGTTGCCCGCGACGACGTCGACCCGGTCGTAGTTGGACTTGATCTTGGCGGCCATCTCCGGCACCAGACGCGAGTGGCCGTGCGCGGTGTCCACCACCAGGAAGTCGACGCCGACCTCGATCAGCGCCTCGGCCCGCTCGTACGCGTCCCCGCCGACGCCGACCGCCGCGCCCACGATCAGCCGGCCGTCCGCGTCCTTGGCGGCGCGCGGGTACTGCTCGGCCTTGACGAAGTCCTTGACGGTGATCAGGCCGCGCAGCCGCCCCTCGTCGTCGACCAGCGGCAGCTTCTCGATCTTGTGCCGGCGCAGCAGCCCCATGGCGTCGTCGCGCGAGATCCCGACCCGCCCGGTGACCAGCGGCATCGGGGTCATCACCTCGCGGACCTGGCGGGCGCGGTCCGACTCGAAGGCCATGTCCCGGTTGGTGACGATGCCCAGCAGCCGGCCCTCGGCGTCCGTGACGGGGACGCCGCTGATCCGGAACCTGCCGCAGATCTCGTCCGCCTCGCGCAGCGTGGCGTCGGGGCGGACGGTGATCGGGTCGGTGACCATCCCGGACTCGGAGCGCTTGACGCGGTCGACCTGGGCGGCCTGCTCCTCGATCGACAGGTTGCGGTGGAGCACGCCGGCGCCGCCCTGGCGGGCCATGGCGATGGCCATCCTGGCCTCGGTGACCTTGTCCATCGCCGCGGAGAGCAGCGGAACGTTTACCCGGACGTTCCGCGAGATGCGCGAGGAGGTGTCGATGTCCTGCGGCGCCATGTCGGCCGCTCCAGGCAGCAGCAGCACGTCGTCGAAGGTCAGCCCGAGGGCAGCGAACTTCTCGGGTACCTCGCCCGCGTAATCAGTCATGACAGCTTTACAGCCTTTCCCGCATCTCCGGCGTACTCCCCTTGGGCTCACCCCGCCGGGGTGCACTCCATGCTACGGCTCCCGCGAGGGGCCACCGACCGGGCCGTCCCGGCTCGCCTGACGGCGCGCCCGGCGGTCGCGGCCCCTGGGCCCGCCCTAGCGACCCGCCAGCGCGCGCAGCCTGGAGAGCGCCCGGTGCTGGGCGACCCGGACGGCACCCGGCGACATGCCGAGGACCTGGCCCGTCTCCTCGGCGGTCAGCCCGATCGCGACCCGCAGCAGCACCAGCTCCCGCAGGTGCCCCGGCAGGTCGGCCAGCAGCTTCTTGGCCCACTCGGCGTCGCTGCTCTGCAGCGCGCGCTCCTCGGGCCCGAGCGAGTCGTCCGGCCGCTCCGGCATCTGGTCGGAGGGCACGGCGGTGGAGCCCGGGTGCCGCAGCGCCGCCCGCTGGAGGTCGGCGACCTTGTTCTGGGCGATGGCGACGACGAAGGCGTCGAACGGCCGGCCCGTGTCGCGGTAGCGCGGCAGCGCGCACAGCACCGCGAGACAGACCTCCTGCGCGAGGTCGTCCACGAAGTCTCTGGCCTCGGCCGGCAGTCGGGCGAGGCGGGTGCGGCAGTAGCGCAGCGCCAGCGGATGCACGTGTGCCAACAGGTCGTGGGTCGCCTGCGCGTCCCCTTCCGAGGCGCGATGCACGAGGGTGCCGATCCCGGTTGCCTCGTCATCGCGCATCGGTCCATGGTGCACCGTTCCTCCACGATCAGAACCACCGTGGGCTGAGTTGTGCACCGAAGCGTTATGTGCGGGAGCGCTCAGCGTCATGTTCCTCGCTCTCCCCTTGCATGTGGCCGGCTCGTCCCCAAGGAGCGTCATGCCTTCAAGGATGCGTCACCCGGGAACTTTTTGAGCACGGCCGCCCGACCTGCCCGCTCCCGGGCTGCTCACCGGACGGGGTGAGGGCCGCCGCCGCGCTCCCCGTCCGGCCGTTGAACTGGTCGTTCAGAACCTCAGCGGACCAGGCCCCAGCGGAAGCCGAGTGCCACCGCGTGCGCGCGGTCGGAGGCGCCGAGCTTCTTGAACAGCCGCCGGGCGTGCGTCTTGACCGTGTCCTCCGAGAGGAAGAGCTCACGGCCGATCTCCGCGTTGGACCGGCCGTGACTCATCCCCTCGAGCACCTGGATCTCGCGCGCCGTGAGCGTGGGGGCCGCGCCCATGTCGGACGAGCGGAGCCGGCGCGGCGCGAGGCGCCAGGTCGGGTCGGCGAGCGCCTGCGTGACGGTGGCACGGAGCTCGGCCCGCGAGGCGTCCTTGTGCAGATAGCCGCGGGCGCCGGCGGCCACGGCCAGGGCCACGCCGTCCAGGTCCTCGGCGACGGTCAGCATGATGATGCGGGCGCCGGGATCGGCGGAAAGCAACCGGCGGACGGTTTCCACACCCCCGAGCCCGGGCATGCGCACGTCCATCAAAATCAGATCGGAACGATCGGCGCCCCAGCGGCGCAGAACTTCCTCGCCGTTGGCCGCCGTCGTGACTCGCTCGACGCCAGGCACGGTCGCGACCGCGCGGCGCAGCGCCTCCCGGGCGAGCGGGGAGTCGTCGCAGACAAGGACGGACGTCATGGCCGGCCTCCGCAGCTGATGCGCATCACCTTGAGCCTCCAGGCAAGTTGTGTGTCGTCATCTGTGCGGTTGACCAGGCCCGTCAACCGCCTCCGCCCTCTCAACGACGGTCACCCGAAAGAGTTACGGCCGCCAACCACACAGCACCAGCACTCTACGTGACCGACTTATCACACGGGAGCCCCTATCCGGGAAACACGCCGAACATCGACTTCGCCCTTTTTGGACCTTCTTGCCCATCTTGAGGTGTCTACGGCTATATTCGGCTGGTAGTCATATTTACATCAGGCTTCATGAGCTTCCGCAGCAGATCGAAGACGATGGGACACAGTCATGGCAGACTTCTCGCGCCTTCCCGGCCCCAATGCCGACCTGTGGGACTGGCAGCTGCTCGCCGCCTGCCGCGGCGTCGACAGTTCGCTGTTCTTCCATCCAGAGGGCGAGCGCGGCGCGGCCCGCAGCGCTCGTGAAGAGGCCGCCAAGGAAGTGTGCATGCGCTGCCCCGTGCGCGCGGAGTGCGCGGCGCACGCGCTGTCCGTCCGCGAGCCCTACGGGGTGTGGGGCGGGCTCACCGAGGACGACCGTGAGGAACTGCTGGGGCGCGCGCGGCGCGACCTCGCGGGCGCCGCGGCGCGCGGCGGCGGCAGGAGCGGCGGCTCCTAACCAGCTCCTGACCCGCCCCCTGGCCGGCTCCGGCGCGCTCCAGCACCCTCCGGCGGCCGGGCGCCGCCGCGCCGACCACTACGGTTCGGCCTATGACAACCGCATTGGTGACGGGTTCCACCGCCGGCCTCGGCGCCGCCTTCGCACGCCGGCTCGCCCGCGACCGGCACAACCTGGTGCTGGTCGCCCGCGACGGGGACGCGCTGCGACGGCAGGCGGCCGAGCTGCACGACCGGCACGGCATAGAGGCCACGGTGCTGGTCGCCGACCTGGCCACGGACGAGGGCATCGAGGCCGTCGAGCGTCGGCTCGCCGACCCCGACCGGCCCGTCGGCCTCCTGGTCAACAACGCCGGCTTCGGCCTGCGGGGCCGCTTCCTCGACGTCCCCATGGCCGACGAGCTGCGGATGCTCAGGGTGCACTGCGAGGCGGTGCTCAGACTCACGTCCGCGGCCGCCGAGGCGATGCGCCGGCGCGGCCGGGGCGGGGTGATCAACGTGGCCTCGGTCGCCGCGTTCGTGCCCCGCGGCACCTACGGCGCGTCCAAGGCGTGGGTGGTGCAGTTCACCCAGGGGGTGGCCCGGGACCTGGCGGGCAGCGGGGTGCGGCTGCTCGCGCTCTGCCCGGGGTTCGTCCGCACCGAGTTCCACCAGCGGGCGGGCATGAGCACCGACAACATCCCGGACTGGATGTGGCTGGAGGCGGACCGGGTGGTGGACGCGGCGCTGCGGGATCTGGCCCGCGGCCGGTCGCTGAGCGTGCCCGACGCCCGGTACAAGGCGCTGCTCGGCGTCACCAAGCTGGTGCCGCGCGGCGCGCTGGGCGCCGTGTCCTCGCGGGCCGGGCGCAAGTACGGCCCCCGACGCCCAAACGGACGGACGGAGGGCGCCGGGGATGATCTGTGACGAAACAGACATGACTCACTAGGCTGGAGCTATGAGAAACAGGCGCCTAGAGACTCGGATCCATCATGACTTTCGTACAGGTAATCGATTGCCGGACCAGCCGGGTCGATGAGCTGAACCGGCTGATGGACACCTGGGTGGCCAGCACCCAGGGCAAGCGGACCGCCACCCACTCGGTGGTCGGCACGGACCGGGACGACTCGACGCACGTCGTCGAGATCGTGGAGTTCCCCTCGTACGAGGAGGCCAAGCGCAACTCGGACCTGCCGGAGACCGGGCGGATCTTCGAGGAGATGGTCGCGCTCTGCGACGACGTGCCACGCTTCACCGACCTTGACGTGGTGCGCGACGAGCAGCTGAACAAGGCGACGGCCAGGAGCTTCTTCGAGGAGATCAGCAAGGGCAACCCGAACGCCCTGGAGGGGCTGTGCACGCCGGGCTACGTCGACCACGACCCGGGCAACGGACCGGAGCCGGTCGGCAGGGCCGAGGCCGAGTCGATCGCCGCCCGCTACGTCGGCGCCATCTCGCCCACCTTCCTGATCGACGACCAGGTGGCTGAGGGCGACATGGTGACCACCCGCTGGACGGTCACCGGCACGCACGACGGCGAGTTCATGGGCCTCCCGCCCACGGGCCGGCCGGTGCGGATCACCGGGCAGACCACCCACCGGTTCGACCACGGGCTGATCGCCGAGGCCTGGTGGAACTGGGACCAGTTCGGACTGCTCAGCCAGATCGGCATGGTCGAGCTCTGACCCCGGGACCTGCCGGCCCACCCCACACACGCCGAGGGCCCCGGCGCCGCGAGCGGTACTCGCGACGCCGGGGCCCGTTCCCGTCCCGGGGCGCCCGGGGTCAGGGGGAAGGCTCAGTGCGCGTGGCCGTGACCGTGCCCGGCCGCCTCCGGCTCCTCTTCCTTCTTCTCCACCACCAGGGTCTCGGTGGTGAGCAGCAGGGCGGCGATGGAGGCCGCGTTCTGCAGCGCGGAGCGGGTCACCTTGACCGGGTCGATGACGCCGTCCTTGACGAGGTCGCCGTAGGTGCCGGTGGCCGCGTTGTAGCCCTCGCCCTTGTCGAGCTCGGCCACCTTGGAGGTGATCACGTAGCCCTCGAGGCCCGCGTTCTCCGCGATCCAGCGCAGCGGCTCGACGGCGGCGCGGCGCACGATCGCGACGCCGGTCGCCTCGTCACCCGAACGGCCCAGGTCGTCGGCGAGAACCTTGGCCGAGTGGACCAGGGAGGCGCCACCGCCGGGGACGATGCCCTCCTCGACCGCCGCGCGGGTGGCGGAGATGGCGTCCTCCAGGCGGTGCTTCTTCTCCTTCAGCTCCACCTCGGTGGCGGCACCGACGCGGATCACGCAGACGCCGCCGGCCAGCTTCGCCAGCCGCTCCTGCAGCTTCTCGCGGTCCCAGTCGGAGTCGGTGTTCTCGATCTCGGCGCGGATCTGGGCGACCCGGGCCTCGATGTCGGCCGAGGAGCCGCCGCCGTCGACGATGGTGGTGTCGTCCTTGGTGATGGTGACGCGGCGGGCCGAACCCAGCACGTCGAGGCCGACCTGGTCGAGCTTGAGGCCGACCTCCTCGGAGATGACCTGGCCGCCGGTCAGGGTGGCCATGTCGCCCAGCATCGCCTTGCGACGGTCACCGAAGCCGGGGGCCTTGACGGCCACCGAGTTGAAGGTGCCGCGGATCTTGTTGACGACGAGGGTGGACAGCGCCTCGCCCTCCACGTCCTCGGCGACGATCAGCAGCGGCCGCGAGGAGCCGGCCTGCATGATCTTCTCCAGCAGCGGGAGCAGGTCCTGGATCGAGGAGATCTTGCCCTGGTGGATCAGGATGTAGGGGTCGTCGAGGACGGCCTCCATGCGCTCCTGGTCGGTCACCATGTAGTGCGACAGGTAGCCCTTGTCGAAGGCCATGCCCTCGGTGAAGTCGAGCTCGAGGCCGAAGGTCTGGGACTCCTCGACGGTGATCACGCCGTCCTTGCCGACCTTGTCCATCGCCTCGGCGATCAGCTCGCCGACCTGCTTGTCCTGCGCGGACAGCGCGGCGACGGCGGCGATGTCCGCCTTCGAGTCGATCGGGCGGGCGCTGGCCCGCAGGTCCTCGGCGACCGCCGCGACGGCGGCGTCGATCCCGCGCTTCAGACCGGACGGGGAGGCGCCGGCGGCCACGTTGCGCAGCCCCTCGCGGACGAGGGCCTGGGCCAGCACGGTGGCGGTGGTGGTGCCGTCACCCGCGATGTCGTTGGTCTTGGTCGCCACCTCCTTGACGAGCTGGGCGCCCAGGTTCTCGTACGGGTCCTCGACCTCGACCTCGCGGGCGATGGTGACGCCGTCGTTGGTGATGGTCGGCGCGCCGAACTTCTTGTCGATGACGACGTTGCGGCCCTTGGGGCCGATCGTCACCTTGACCGCGTCGGCCAGCTTGTTCACGCCGCGCTCGAGGGCGCGCCGGGCGTCCTCGTCGAATTTCAGGATCTTCGCCATCGGTTGGGTGTCCCTTGTGCCTTGTCGTCTTCGTGAGGGCGGGTTCCGCGGCGGGTTCCGCGGGGCGGCCGCACAACGGCGCCCCGGCCCCGGCCGTGCTACGGATCAGGCGCGGGTCCCGGGGCGCGTCGGTGCCGAAATGCTCTCGACCGGTCCGAGTTACTTCTCGATGATCGCGAGCACGTCGCGGGCGGAGAGAACGAGGTACTCCTCGTTGTTGTACTTCACCTCGGTGCCGCCGTACTTGCTGTAGAGCACGACGTCGCCGACCTTGACATCGAGCGGAAGGCGGTTGCCGTCCTCGAAGCGGCCCGGGCCGACGGCCAGGACGACGCCCTCCTGGGGCTTCTCCTTGGCGGTGTCCGGGATGACCAGGCCCGAGGCCGTGGTCTGCTCGGCGTCGAGCGGCTGGACCACGATGCGGTCCTCAAGCGGCTTGATGGCAACCTTGGTGCTGGCGGTCGTCACGATCCGACCTCCCCCTTCGGAGATCTCGCGGGGTCTTCATGGCTGGGAGGCGACCTGGAGGACCCGTCGTCGCGGGTGCCGGATCCGCCCGTCGCGCGTTGGCACTCCTACTGCGAGAGTGCCAACGTTGAGATTAGGCGTCGGTTAGCACTCAGTCAACTAGAGTGCCAATCCGCCCTGGCGGGCGGAGCGCCCCGAAGGTTCCGCACCCCGGGGGGCGGGGGCCCAACGCGCGGGCGGGACATCCGTGTTGCGCCCGTTCCGCTGGTTGCGATTCCCCCGCTGGCCTGCGCTTTCCCGGCGCGGCGGATGGGTGGGGCGGACCCCGGCGGAAACCACGGCGCACACCGCAGCGCTCCGCGCCGGGGTTCGCTCCCTCCCCACCTTCGTGCGACGCCGCGCGCCGGGCCGGTGCCGTTGGCGCTCCGCGCCGGGGGGGTGACGGCTGCGCGGTCGGGTGCGTGCCGGCCCGGCGGGCCGGATCGTGGCAGCTACGCCGCCGGGTGCGCGGGCGCTTCGCGCCGGGGATTTTTCCCCCACCCACCCGCCCTTTTCCGCGCTGCGCGCGGGGGGCCTGACCGCGCTGCGCGCGGTGCGCGGCC